>CAJXLE010000101.1 GCA_913055895.1 uncultured Bacteroidota bacterium
ACAACATTTTCAACCGATACGAATATGAGTTGTACGACAACGGGGTGATCGTGGAGCCCCCAACGGGATGCGACTGTTTTTACGGCAACAGCTGTAAGCGTGAACGGCATTGCATGAAGGATCTCAAGCCGGAACAGGTTTTTGATGCCATCGAGGGGTTGAAAAAAGAAAAGCTGCCCGGGTAAACCAGCATTGTTAACTCCGCTCATCCGGCAAAGAGCATCTAAGACCAACCATGTGTCGAACCAGGCCATGTGTTGAACCAAACCATGTGTTGAACCAAGTAGAACCGCTCCAGCAAACCGAACTCAAATGCGCATTGCTTACTTATCGACTTTTTATCCTTTCCGCGGAGGCATTGCACAGTTCAATGCTTCGCTCTACAGGGCCCTGGAAAAAAAACACCAGGTGAGCGCCTTCAATTTTTCCCGTCAGTATCCCGGTCTTCTTTTCCCGGGAAAAACACAATATGTGCAGGACTCTGAACGGGTGGACGCCATACCCGGTGAGCAGGTCCTGGACACGATCAACCCCCTCACTTATTTTACCACGGCCAGGCGGATAAAAAAATTTGATCCCGACCTGCTGGTCATGAAGTACTGGATGTCATATTTTGCACCATCCCTGGGTTATGTGGCCAGTCAATTAAAAAAAAGGGCCCGTGTGGTTACGGTGCTGGACAATGTCATTCCCCATGAGAAAAGATTTTTCGACAAACCGCTGACACGCTATTTTCTCAGGCAGAATACGGGCTTTGTGACCATGAGCAGGAGTGTGGAGGGCGACTTGCTGCAGTTTCAACCTCAGGCCAATTACATTATGAAAAGTCACCCCCTGTACGACCATTTTGGCGCACCCGTGCCTCGGCCCAGGGCCCGTGAAGCACTGGGCATTCCGCACGACAGGAAGGTGCTGCTTTTTTTTGGTTTCATACGCGACTATAAGGGACTGGATATTTTGTTGAGGGCTTTCAGCATGATGGAAAAGGACTACCACTTGGTGATAGCCGGCGAGCCCTATGGCAGTTTTGAGAAGTACCGGCAGCTGATCGACAACAACCGGAACAGGGAAAACATAGATCCCTATATTGAATACATCTCCAACGACCGTGTTCCCCATTTCTTCTCCGCAGCCGACCTTTGTGTGTTGCCCTACAAGTCGGCCACCCAAAGTGGCATCACCAACATATCCTACCATTTCAACCTGCCGGTGGTGGCTACCGATGTAGGGGGGTTGCGGGAGACCATCCGCGATGGAGAGACCGGTCTAATTGTGGACAGGCCGGAGGCGGAGGCCGTATCTGCCGGCATCAGGCGTTTCTTCGAGCTCCGGGAACAGGTCGATTTTCTTCAAAACATTGAAGGTCTGAAGAAGGACCTGTCGTGGGATGCTTTTGCCGATGCCCTGACCGAATTTGCCGAACGATTATAAATGCCGGAAAAAAACAAGACCATTGATTTATGCAGAGAACCAGCAGCAAGGCAAGTAAAAAAGCCATTTTCTTAGACAGAGACGGGGTTTTGAATGTAGAAAAGACTTTTGTCCTCACCCCCGAGGATATGGAGCTTTATCCCCATACAGGTGAAGCGGTCAGGAAGATCAATGAATCATCCTACCTGGCCATTGTGGTCACCAACCAGTCGGCTGTTGCCCGCAATTATATAACCCTTGATGAGCTAAACCGCATACATGATGAGATGTATCGCCAGTTGAAAATGTCAGGAGCCTATGTCGACGGCCTGTATTACTGTCCGCATCGGGAACATCTGGATGACCCGCCGGAAGACACCCGATTCATCGTGGATTGCGAATGCCGCAAGCCTAAGCCCGGCATGCTTCACCAGGCAACCGTCGATTTTGGTCTGGACCTGGAAGGATCCTACCTGATAGGTGACAGCGTGAGGGATATACAGGCGGGGAAAAGGGCCGGGTGCACCACCATTGGTTTGAGAACAGGCCATGCGCTCAAGGGACTGGAGGATCCCCCCGACCATATTTTCGACGACCTTCAGCAGGCCATAGATTTCATCCTGGATAAAAAACAGGGCTGACCTTTATAATTCTACTAAAAAGCTAGGATCTTGTGCTTATTTGATGCACTCTTCTTAAGCTTATCTTTTTTCAAAGCTTTGTTTTCTTGTTTAAGGTTTTGTTCTCTGGTTCATGGACAGGTTTGTTACCGGCATGAAGGGGCAGGGAAGGATTACTTTTCAAAAACCAGCCGCAGCATTTCCCTGTATACGGTTTCCCAGTCTTTCCAGTGACCATGGTCGCTCAGGGCTTCGTTATGCCATATGCTGATGAAGGTGCCGTTGACCCTTTTGATCTTCTCGATCAGGTCCTCGACCACCGATATGGCTTCGGTGATGTTGTAGCCCTTATGCTGGTTCAGGGTGATGTCCATGATCTGGAAGGGGTAGATGGTAAGGGGGGTCTCCTCTTCCTTTTGCAGGTCGTAATAATGGAAAGGGGTGCAGGTGCCGGCCCGGAATCCGATATCGGTGGCATAACCCATGGTGTAGTCCTGCTCTATCCCCGATTGTATAAGGTTCTGGTAGGTCTCGTCGAAATGTATCTTCAGGTAGTGCTGGCGGCTTTTGGTGACTTTCCTGTCTATGATGCCTTCCAGCTTTTTTACTTCCTGGCTGAGCAGTTTGTAGTTTTTGAATGCCTTATAGGATGGATGGATGCCAACATCAAATTTGGCTGCTATGTCGCGGATCAGGTTCTGGTAGGCTGTTTTGTCGACCGAGACGTTGTCGTCAAAGCGACCGCTGTCGCCTACCAGGAAGAACCACAGGGGTTTTAGGTTGTACTTCTGGTGGATGTCAAAAAATATGTCATAGGTGTCGTAGGGATCTCTCTTGCTGGCAAGGGTCTGGTATCGCCGCAGGTTGTCCTCCAGGTTGAGGTTCAGCAGGGAGCGCAGGGTAGCCCCCAGCGTCCGGCTGATGCCTTTAAAGAGAAAGGCATAGGCATTGGCTATGTCAATGGTGGAGATATATTTAAAGGAGCGTTCCCCGGTCCTGAAACCCGGAAAATGTTCCGCCAGCAGGTCGGCCAGCATGTAAGCCCACTCGTCGATGATGGGTTGCTGCAGGAAGTTGTTGTTGTAGGCCAGGCTTTGCTTGGCCTCGAAACGGCCATGTTCGTCCTTGTGATAGGGCAGGTGTTCTTCATACCTGGAGACGAGATAGAAAGATGCAGCAAGCAGGTCGAAGGGTATGTGCGACTGATCGTCGGTTTGGAAGAAAATCCTGACATTGTCCCACTGTGTGACGAAAGGTTCTTTAGGGGTGATCTCCTTTTCGAAGAGCAACTCTTTGGGACGGATGACCAGTGCCCCTGAAAAATCCTGTTGTGAATAATTGATTTTGGGTCCCTGGTGCTGATCAAACTGCTCCGCACTGCTGGTCAGCTGATGATCCACACGAAGGATGTCGCGGAAGATGAAATTGCAAATATAAGAAAGCCGCGCTGTGATATGATTTGAATACAGGAGTATCAATGCCTGGGTTATTTTTTTCCAAATATAATAAAATTTAATGCTCGAATTCAACCACTGTGATGCCTGCCCCTCCATATTCAACATGCTCATCGCTATAATTGCTCACCACATCTACTGAATTCAGGTAGTTCCTGATCATCTCCCTCAGGGCACCGGTGCCTTTGCCGTGGAGTATCCTTACCCGTCCGGCGTTCACCATGATGGCCTCGTCGATGAAATCGCGTACCATCTGAAGGGCTTCATCCACCCTTTTGCCCCTTACGTCGAGCTCGGGGTGAAAGTTCATGCGTCGCTGGCTCAGGTTGAAATGTTGACCAGACGGTTGGGTGCCTGTCTGTTTTTGTTCCTTGTGGTACTCCTGGTCGCTGATGCGCTCCAGCTGGTCCTTTTCTATAGTGGTCATCATGTTGCCAAAAGCCACCAGCAGGCTTTTGTCGTTGACATCCATAACTTCACCCACCGAATCACGACCTTTCAGACGCACCTTGTCGCCTTTTTGCAGAGGTTGCTGTTTTGACGGGCCAGACGACCGATCTTTGGTTTCCTGCCGGGGTTCCCTGTAGATTTTTTCCTTCTCCCTTTCCAGGCTGGAGATCTTTTTATCTATTTGTTGGTCCTTTTCCTGGTTGAGGGCCTGTTGTTTGAAGCGTTCGAAATCTTTTCTGGCCTGGCGGGTCTTCTCTTTGTCGGCCTGGCTTTCGCGGATTTGACGGATGGTGTTTTCTATTTTTTTGTTGGCTTCATCCAGCATGGCCTGGGCTTCTTGTTCAGCCTGCTGTTTGACTTCCTTCTTCATTTTTTTGGCCGACGAGAGCTCCCGGCCATAGTCGTTGAGCGTTTTTTCCAGTTTTTTTTTCCTTGTCCCTGATAGACTGTCTTTTCTTTTCCCAGTATCTTTTGTCGCGGATGATGTCTTTTAGGTTTTTGTCGTAATTGATGTGCTCCTTCCCAACCTTGGAGGAGGCATCTTGCAGTACATCTCCCGGCAGACCAATTTTTTTGGCGATTTCAAAGGCAAATGAGCTGCCGGGCTCGCCAATGGTGAGCTGGTAGAGGGGCGACATGTTGTCAGTGTCGAACAGCATGGCTCCATTTTCAATGCCCTGGGTAGAGGAGGCAAAGTGTTTCAGGTTGGAATAATGGGTGGTGATCAGTCCCATGACCCTGTTGTGGTTTAAACGATCGAGAATGGCTTCGGCGATGGCCCCTCCCAGGACCGGTTCGGTGCCTGCACCAAATTCATCGATCAGCATGAGCGATTGTTCACCTGCATGTTTGATAAAGTTCTTCATGTTCAGCAAGTGCGAGCTGTAGGTGCTCAGGTCGTTCTCTATCGACTGGTCGTCGCCAATGTTGATAAAAAGCTTTTTGAAGATGCCCAACTCGGATTCTTGCTTCACGGGGACCAGCAAGCCGCACTGGAACATATATTGTATCAGGCCTGTGGTGGTCAGGCACACCGATTTGCCGCCGGCATTCGGACCGGATATTACAAGTATGCGTTGGTCCTTGTTGTCCAGGGCAATGTCCAGGGGTACCACCTGCCGGTTTTCTTTTTTCAGGTTCAGGTATAGTAAGGGGTGCATGGCCCGGTACCAGCGTATGTGGGGATGTTTTACCATTGCCGGTTTTTCGGCATTGATTTCCCGGGCAAAGAGTGCCTTGGCCCTTATCAAGTCTACCGTGGCCAGAAAATCCATGGCCTGAATCATCTCGTCGAGGTAGGGCCTCAGGTCGTCGGCCAGTTGGGTGAGGATTTTTATAATCTCGCGGCGCACCTCGTAGCGCAGTTCTTTGAGCTGGTTGTTGATCTCAACGATCTCATTGGGTTCGATGTAAACGGTTTTACCAGAGCCCGATTCATCCTGTATGACCCCCGGCACCTTTCTTTTCAGCCGTGAATCGATGGGTATGACCGACCTGCCTTCACGGATGGCAAGGGAGGAATCTTCCTCCACCATGCCCTGTTGTTTGAGGTCTTTGAATATGCGTGTTATCCGGCTGGAGATGCCCGATTCCTTTTCAGCAATCTCGCGGCGCAACCTTTTAAGCTCGGGGGAGGCCGTGTCCTTGATCTCTCCTTTGTTTGTCAGTATCTGATCAATGCGGTCGGGGATGTATGGATAGAAAGCAACCTTTTTTGACAGTTGGTATAGCCCGGGATATTTGCCCTCACCATTTTTGTTTTTCAGGAAGGAGAGTATGTTGCGGATGGTTGACTGGTTGCGGCGCAACCGGTGGACCTCCTCCACTTCCAGGTACCTGCCTTCTGTCCGGATTTTTTCGAGGGATTCGCGCATGGGCGAGCAATGCTCCAGGGGAAAGTTTTCCTCCATCTCCAGTATGTCCTTAAACTCGTCCACCTGTTCGACCAGCCTGCGGATGAAACCGGGGGAGGTGGAAAACCGTATCTGGTCGGTCTTTTCCCTGCCCATGTCGCTCATGCAATGGGCTTTGATCTTTTCACGGACCTTGTCAAACCCTACTTTTTCTTCAAAATTTTTGGGATACAGCACCATCTGGCTCTTGTTTTTTACAAGATTTATTTGATTAATGTATTGGTTATGTATGTTTTAACCTGCTGCAGCAAGAGTGTTTCATGTGATTCTGTTTTGGTGAATCTTCTTGTCACGTGGAATTTATCCCGCTGCAGGGGAGAACGTTTTATTTGCAAAATTAATATTTTCAAACTGCCGGAGAACGATATTATTGCTAAATCATAATCAACCTACTTTTTCGTTGGATATAAAAAAATGCGCGCAGTTGTACAACGCATCAACCGGCCCTTGTTTTGGATCACCCTGTTTGGGGTGGCGATGGCTTTCTTCGAGAGTTCAGTGGTTATTTATCTCCGTGAGTTGTATTACCCGGAAGGTTTTAGTTTTCCACTTTCCCACATCGACTCTCACATAGCTGTTACCGAGCTGATACGTGAGTTTTTCTCTCTTGTCATGATCCTTAGTGTTGCTGCCATGACTTCACGCAGCTTCATGCAGCGTTTTGCGCACTTTCTCTATATTTTTGCCATCTGGGATATTTTTTACTATGTCTTTCTGAAACTGCTACTGGGATGGCCCGAGTCTGTCTTGACATGGGATGTTTTGTTTTTGATTCCCGTCACCTGGTCCGGTCCCATGATAACCCCCATACTGGTATCATTGGTGATGATCGCTTTTGCGTTTGTCATTCGATCGTTTAACTTGAAGTCGGGAAACCGCTTCTATATAGAGCCGCGTGAATGGATGGTGCTTCTTGCCGGTGCTGTGGTGATATTCGCTTCATTTATATGGGATTATACCCGCTACCTGATTAACAGCTTAAACTGGCAAACCCTACGGCATCATGATGCCATGAGGGAGCAAATAGAAGAGCTTGCTTATCAGTATGTTCCCGTGGATTTCAATTGGTTTGTTTTTCTTTTTGGAATGGCATTGCTCCTGTTAAGCCTGGGCATGATCTACAGGCGCAACAGCCGGCTGTGGAGGTGATTGGTCATACCCCGGTATACATTGTATGGGAATGAAATATTTCTTAACTTCAACCAAATTTCTTGCATGTTAAGGCTTGTATTTTTGGTTGTCGCCTCTCTTATCATGAGCTGTGGTGTTGGAAGCGCCCAGCCATGGGAACAAATGGGAGCACCTTTCCTGACCAATTATCCGCCCGGCGTTTACAACCAGCATTCCCAGACCTGGGATGTGGTTCAGGACAACCGGGGCATGATGTATTTTGGCAATGTGAACGGTGTGCTGGTATACGACGGCCTGGAATGGAGCCTGGTTGAACTACCCGGCAAGACTACTGTACGGTCGTTGGCAGTGGATGAGGAGGGCAGGGTATACGTGGGGTCGTATAACGATTTGGGATACCTGCGCCCCGATGAAAAAGGACTCTTAGAGTTTGTTTCCCTTTCCCACCTGGTTCCTGAAAAATACAAACCTTTCTACGATATATGGAACATCCATCTTGTGGGTGATTCGGTGTATTTTCAAACCAACAGGAAGATATTGAGGTACCGGGAGGGCACTTTGACTGTTTTTCCCCTATATAGCCCCGGCGATGAACACACCATTGAAGCGTCCTTTAGCCACCAGGGCTCCTATTATTTTGTGGATGGGGGTAAGGGACTTTACAGAATAGCCGGTGATTCGCTGATCAGGATGACCTCGGGAAATGTATTTCCCCCGGATGTCCAGACTGTCATGTCTGTAGGCGAAAGGCGGTTTATCTTTATTGCCGGTGACCGTCTTTATCGGCTCAATTTGGAGGGTATGATGGTTGATCCTTTGAACAGCCGGGATGCCAGTTATTTTATAAAAAATCAACTTTACAGGGGACTGGTTCGCGTTGGCGATCACCTGGCGGTTGGTACGGCACTGGGAGGGGTGGTGCTGATGAATGCCGAAGGTGAAATTGTAAAGATCATCGACGAAGATGACGGGCTGTTGACGGGATCGGTATATAAGCTATACCTCGACCGCCAGAACAACCTTTGGGTGGCAACGAGCGGTGGCATTTCCAGAATAGAACTTTCATCTCCAATAACTTACTGGAATAACAAACACGGCCTTAGAGGTTATGTTTCGGACATATACAGGGAAGGCCGGCGTTTGTATATCGCAACCGAGAATGGAATTTACCAACTCACCGAAGATGGTATAGCTCGGTTTTCCGACTATAAGGGCCAATGCTGGAGCCTGGGTGAATACACTGATCCTGGTGGTACCACTCATTTGCTGGTGGGTACCAACAACGGGTTGTTTGAGATGCAAAACGGGACAATCAGGGAGATTTGGAACAAGGGCAACGTATACAATGTGTTGAGTCCCCGGCAAGCCCCTGAGGTAATGTTTGTTGCGCTTAACGATGGGCTGCAGCGCCTAACTTACCGGGAGGGTGTTTTCAGGGATGAAGGCCGTGTGGAGGGTGTTCACCATAATGTACGTACCATGGCACAGGACCGGCGAGGCAACCTGTGGCTGGCAACTTTCAGAAACGGCGTTTACAGGCTGCAGCTTTCTGATGATCAAAAAAGGGTGCTGAAGGTGGATGCCCATGCTTCCGGCAGCGGGTTTGCCTCGCTCCGCAACATCAACGTCTACCGTTACACCGACAGGCTTTTGTTTGCAGCAGAAGACGGTATCTATCGCTATAAACCCGGTAAAGATCTTTTTATGAAAGATACCGCCTTCATGCAGGGTCTCGGCACAACCAACCGGGGAATTTTTGTCATGGACCATGATGCAGATGGCCGGGTGTGGCTTTCGTCTTTGAACAACCGCCGCGGATCAGTAGTTCATGGAAGGCCTTCGATGGACGGTGGCATGCAATGGCAATACACACCCTGGCAGAGAATACCCGAGATGATGGTGTTGGATGTATACAAGGATACCGGCGAAGTTGTTTGGTTTGGCGGCTCGGAAGGTTTGTTTCGTTATCAGCCCAACCCCCTCTTTCAGAAGAGAGATTTTATAACCCATATAAGGAAAGTTGAGCTGGATGGCGATTCCACATTGTTTCACGGTGCTTTCTTTCGCGAATCGGGCGGGAAGAGAAGACTTCTGATGTCGCAGCCCGAGTCTGATGTGGAAAAGGTGGATTATCAAAACAACACCCTGGTTTTCACATTCGCCTCCACAGGGTTTATAGCTCCCGGTAAACTTGAATATTCCCATTATCTCGAAGGATTCAACTCTGGATGGTCGTCCTGGCAGGAGCGCAACATCGTACGCTATACCAACCTGAGAGGCGGCGACTATGTTTTTCATGTACGTGCCCGCAACATTTATGGATGGGAAGGCCGGGAGGCAACTTATAAGTTTGCTGTCACGGGACCGTGGTATGGCCATCCTGTTGCCATCACCATTTTTATTGTCGTGGGTGTTGGCCTGATATGGCTTCTTTTCCGCCTTTATGCATCGGGTTTGAAACGCTCCAACCTACTGTTGGGGAGCATGGTGGAAGAGCGCACACAAGAGATTGAGAAGCAGAAGGAGGAAATCAAAACCCAGGCTGAACAGCTTTCTAACACGAACAAAGAGCTGGCCAAACTTTCTGTCGTGGCCCGTGAGACAGATAACGCCGTGATGATTCTCAACCAGGAAGGCCGGCCGGAATGGGTCAACGCTGGATTTACCAGGTTGTATGGTTACAGGCTGGATGACCAGAAAGACTCCGAGCAGTCGGGGCAGCTGTTAAAGAATATCCGTGAGCCTTTGGAGTCGTGCCTGCAGGAGAAAGTGACCAAGACCTTTGAGAGCATGAATCAAACGCGTGAGGGGGATACCATCTGGACCCACACGACCTTAACCCCCATCACTGGTGAGCATGATGATGTTGAAAGGGTCATTGCCATCGACAGCAACATCACTGAGATGAAAATGGCCGAGGAGGAAATCAAGCGTCAAAAGAGTGAAATTGAGGCCCAGCGCGATTATCTGAAGCAACAAAAAGAATATATTGAACAGCAGAACCAGGAGCTGGAGAAGCATCGCACACACCTGGAGCAACTGGTGGACCAGCGGACGAAAGATTTAAAAAAGGCCAAGGAAAAAGCAGAAGAAGCCGACAAGCTGAAAAGTTCATTCCTGGCCAACATGTCGCATGAGATTCGAACCCCCATGAATGCTGTTGTAGGTTTTTCCAACCTGCTCAACGACAAGGACATCAATTACGACATCCGGCGTGAACTGATCAACCAGATCAACATACACAGCCATACCTTGCTGAATCTCATCGACAACATCATTGACCTGGCCAGGATTGACTCCGGGCAGCTCCGTGTTAAAAATGTGGACTGCGACATGGATGTCATCCTGGAAGAATTGAAGGATGCCTTTTCCGAGACGGTGGCCTACAAGGATGTGGACCTGGCCATCCATCAGGATCCGGATCTTTCCGGTTACCAGATTGTGGGTGATCCTTACCGGGTGAAACAGGTTTTCAGCAACCTGATCGACAATGCAATCAAGTTTACCGATACAGGTATCGTGGAATTCGGATATGAGCTGAAGGAATATGATGGTGTGCGGCAGGCCCGTTGCTTTGTAAGCGATTCAGGCATAGGCATCAGCAAGAAACAACAGAGGTTTATATTTCAAAGATTTACAAAAGTAGAATACAACCGGGAGAAATTGTACCGAGGGGCTGGGTTGGGATTGACCATCAGCAAGATCCTGATTGAGATGATGGGCGGGAAGATATGGCTGCAGTCCATACCCCATGAAGGCTCGGTGTTTTATTTCACCCTGCCGCTAAAATGAAACCTTCCCGCCTTGGCGGGATAAGTTGCACCAGGCCAAAGTATTAAATGAGATACAATCTTGTGAACCGCAGGAAATAATTTGTTATGGATCAGACCGACAGGCACAAAAACTGGCAAGACCGCAGCATATTGATTGCTGAGGATGAAGACAGTAATTTTAAGTATCTGCAGATTGTATTACGCCAAACCCGGGTTACCATCCACAGAGCGCGCAATGGTCATGAAGCCATCCGGTTGCTTGGGGAGTATCCTCAAACCGACCTGGTGCTGATGGACATCAAGATGCCTGAGATGGATGGTCTGGAAGCTACCAGGAAAATAAGGGGTTTTAACCGCAGCATACCGATCATTGCCCTGACCGCTTATGCCATGTCGGACGATCGGGAGATCAGTCTACAGGCAGGATGTAATGAATATATCTCCAAGCCCGTGCGCAAAAGCCGCATATTTTCAGTTCTCAGCCGTTATCTCGACCCTGGGGACTAACAACCCAGACAGCAAAAGTCAAAACAATACCCCGAAAGCTTCACTTCTGTTGGGTACATGAGCTTATATGTCTGGAGATTGATCTCCAACCTTGCAGTCCTTCCGTTTTTGCATACCTTCCACACCCGTTTCATCGTGTTTGCAAAAAAAAGAGGCCGGTCGCAGATGGACCGGCCTTTGCAGGAATTTGTTTGTTGAGTGGGATTGTTTCCTGTAAAGGTTTTATTCGTTTTAAAAGGGAAAATCCTCTTTGGGTTCTTCGCGTTTGACTTTTTCCTGCTGGGGTTTCTTGGCTTGCAGATGCACGGGGTTGCCTTCCACATAGATTGCTTTGTAGGGATTTGTGGGGCAGGCATATTCACAGGCACCACAGCCAATGCATATCTCATCGTTCACCTCCGGTATGCGCAGGTTGTTTTTGTAATCAACCATCTGAACGGCTTTGGTGGGGCAGTGTTCAGAGCATGAGCCACAGTCGGTCCCCTCCGTCTCCACAATGCAATTTTCCTTGACGAACTGGGCTTTGCCCAGCTGAACCCTTTTCTTGTCCTCCAGCTTTATGGGCAGTATGGCCCCGGTGGGGCAAACATCCCCGCATTCGACACAATCATAGTTGCAGAAGCCGGCATGATAATCCATCCGGGGTTGCATCAGTCCCCGCAGGCCATATTCCAGCAGTGCGGGCTGTAAAACCTGTGTGGGGCAGGCATTGACGCATAAGTGGCATGCTGTGCACTTCTCGTTGAAACGGTCGGTGGATTCGGCTCCCGGCGGTGATACGGGATTGTCTCTTTTCACCGGTTTGGTGGCGCTGTAAGATACCAGTTCCTGGGCTTTGCTGAGTTTGGTTGCACTGAAGAATGCCAGGGCCATCCCGGCCAGGAATTTCCTTTTGCCGGTGTCGGTGTGGTGGCTGTGCGAGCCCTGCTTGGTCTCCGAAACAGCAGATGTGCTGTGGGCCGTGTTTTCAGAAGAAGCCCCGGTCTGTGGTTTTTTTGCAGAATCCTGGGATTGCGTCTTTTCCGAAGAATTTTTGTATGATGTGTGTTTCGAAGAACCTTCGTTGTTCGTTTTCTCACCCGAACCGTTATTTAGAGTGAGCGAACGGTAGAGCGGGTTGATGCTGTATTCGGCGGCCGAAAACGGACAGGCCTGCAGGCAGTTGAAGCAACCCACACACCTGGCAAAGTCCAGCTTCATATTTTTCGTGTCGATGCACGAAGCCTTGCACTTCTTCTCGCAGATGCCGCATTTGG
>CAJXLE010000102.1 GCA_913055895.1 uncultured Bacteroidota bacterium
GGGTTCCCAGAATCCCCATCCACTGCTGGCTCCCTGTACTGCCGGGGTCCAGCTCTGTGGTCCGTAGAAGGCAAACAGATGGCTTCTTTGCTCACCCGTGCCCGAGCCGAAATCGGAATACTGAAGCTCCAGCAGGTTCTCGTCGTTCAGCTTGCCCTCGAGTTTGAAGAGCTCGTAGAAATCATCATGAAGGCTGAAAAGGCCCGAGCTGATGATCTGAGAAGTGGCATCGGCCACGCCCTGGTAATTTTCCAGTTCCAGGTTGGCCTGGGCCTGGATGGCGAGCGCCGTATATTTGGTCACACCGCCCGTGATGTCATTGCGCTGGTTGGGATGGGCATCGGGCAGGTTGGCAGCGGCCTGATCCATCTGGTCGGAGATGAACTGCATCACCTCCTCTTTGGAGGAGAGCTCCTCACTAAACAGACCCGATGGATCTGATGCCTCGGTGATGAAAATGTCTCCCCACACACGGGAGAGTTGGAAAAGGTACCATGCCCGGATCACTTTTGCCTCGGCAATGAATTGATCGGCCTGGGCTTTGTTGTCGGCGTGCTTTTTGTACTTCTCGATCTCCTCAATGGTGATATTTGAGGTGAACACGCCACGATAGAATCCTTCCCACAGGGAGTTGTACATCCAGTAGTTTTCATCGTAATCGAACTTGTCGGTATTGCCAAAGGGCTGCTGGTCGCCCTGGGCACCCTTGTTCACGTCATCACCTCTTACAGAGACCAGGGGAAGCTTTTCCCAACCCATGGCATAAAATTCGGCATACAAACCGATCAGAGGTGAGATCATATTGTCTGTTTGTGTATAATCTGTTTCCTCGGCCACAATGGTGTTTTCCAATGGATCATTCAACTTTTCCTCGCAGCCTGAGCCAGCAAGGAGCAAGCCGATGAAAACAAACAGGGTTATGGAATATTTACTGATTTTCATAATGGTAGTTTTTAACATTAAAATTTAAGGTTTACACCAATATTGTATACTGCAGGTGTAGGATACATAAAGTCATCGATGCCATTGGCCACCTCGTTGGAAAAACCGTTGTAATCGGAGACGGTGAGGAGACGCTCTGCTGTGGCATAGATTCGGGTCTCAGGTATGTCTACACCCATCCAGTTTTGGTCCTTGATGGTATAGGACAGCTGGACGTTTCTGATCCTAAAGTAGGAACCGTCTTCTACAAAGTAGTCGCTCATCTTCTGGTTCCATCCCCGGCGCAGTCCTGAAGCGGAGGGATACTTGTTGGAGGTGTTGGGACCATTCCACAGGTTGTTGGCCAGTTCGGCGTCCTTGTTCAGGTCGGCAGTCCAGATGATCTCCCCGCGTTTGCGGTTGAGGATCTTGTTGCCCATTTTTCCCATAAAGTCAGCCGATAAGCTAAGGTTCTTGTAGCTGACGCGGAAGTTGAAACCGTACTTGAAGTCGGGGAAATAGCTGCCCAGCACCACGCGGTCTTCGGCATCGATTTGATCATCGCCATTCTGGTCGACATATTTGAAATCACCCGGTTGCAGGTTGTTGGCCTGGGCGATGGGGTCGTTTTGTATCTCGCGGTTGGTTTGGTATACACCAGCTACTTCCCATCCGTAGAAAGCCAGCAGGGGTTCGCCCGGTATACTGCGCTGGCGGAACTCTGCGGAGCCTCCGTTCAGGTAAGGCTGGCCTGCCAGGTTCAGCACCTCGTTGTTGAGGGTGGACATGTTGCCGCCTACGCTGTAGCTCCAGTTGTCGTTGAATTTGTCGCTCCAGTTCAGGGAGAGTTCCACCCCTTCGTTTCGGATTTCACCCTGGTTTTTCAGCGTGCTGCCACCCAGCAGGGGACGCTGGACGTTGATGGCGGCATTTTTGGTGTCGCGGATGAAATAGTCGAAGTCCACATTCATCCGGTCGTCGAACAGGTTGGCTGTAAAACCTACATCAAATTCTTCCACCAGTTCCCAATCCAGGACAGAAAAAGTACTGGTCTTTTGGGTACCCGACACCAGGTCGCCATCGATGGCGGTGGATACAACACTAGTGGTGGCTGTTCCGGCTGATGGACGTATTTTGTCGTTACCCAGTTGTCCCCAGCTGGCCCGGATCTTGAAGAAATCCAGGAAATTCAGCCCCTGCATGAAGGACTCTTTGGAAACAACCCATCCGGCACCGACACTGGGGAAATAGCCCCATTTTTCCTGGTACTTTTGGGTACCGTCGGCACGCATGGTTCCGTACAGATAGTACTGGTTGTTGAAATTATACTGAATCCTGCCGAAATAAGAAAGGCCATAGAGACGGCTGCCTCCATCACCCACGGCATCCTCGTTGATTTCTTCTGTCTTGTCGAGGTACCAGGCGGATCGTTGCTCTTCCGGGAAGTTGAGGCCGCCGGCATAGAGGCCCTGGTAGGATTCATCCCTGAATGAGCTACCCAGCATCACCTTCACGTTGTGATTGGCAAAGCTGTTGTCGTAGGTCAGCTGGTTGTCCCATATCTTATCCGAATAAACGTTGGTGGATTTGTTCAGGGAGGCATTCTCCCGCTGCATCTTTTCGGTGACGAAGTAGGAGAGACCCACGTTTTCATTCTGAACGGCTGAGTAGGTATGGTTGTAGGTTGTTTTGAAAGTCAGCTCTTCGGGTATGATCTCCACCTCGGCGTAGAAATTGGCCAGGATCTTACGGGTGAGGACCTGGTTTTCGTTGAACTCAGTGGAGGACAGGGGATTTTGTCCGCCCCGGTAACCCAGGACATTTGCAGCTCCCAGCTGGAGGGGCTCTGCTTGTTCATTCTGCTCATCATACGGGGGGAAGATGGGAACGGCATGGTAAGCCCTTCTCCAGGCCGAATTCTCCGGCGCATACCGTTGGGCATCACTGAAGATCACATTACCGCCAATGGTTAACCAGTCCTTGGCCTTGTAATCCACTTTGGAACGCAGGTTGAACCGTTGGTAATTGTTTTTCATATCCAGGATACCTTTCTGGGAAAAGTAGCTGGTTCCAAGGGAGTAGGATGATTTTTCGGTGCCACCCGAAATGGTCAGCGAGTGGTTTTGCATGGGGCCTGGCCGCAGGATCTCATCGTACCAGTCGGTGTTGACTGCCGGAACGTTGGGATTTTTGCGGCTTCTGCCATAACGCTGCATGGCGTTTTGAATGTAGAGCGAGTCGGCCGGCGACCGGGCCTGCAGAGCCATGTTGGTGTATTGCTCGGCATTGGCCATTTTCAGGACATCCTGGGCGACCTGCACGCCAACATAACCGTCATAGGTGATCTGGGTTTCTCGATCGAACTCCCCGCTCTTGGTCTCAATGACGATGACACCGTTGGCGGCCCTTACACCATAGATGGCAGCTGCCGAAGCACTTTTCAGTACCGACATCGACTCGATCTCTGAGGTGTTCAGAAAGTCGATGTTGTCGTAAAAGGCCCCGTCAACTACGTACAAGGGACTTTCATTGCCCCTTCCCGGATAGGAACCGATACCACGTACACGGACAGTAGGAGAAGTACCGGGAGCACCGGAACTGACAATCTCAACACCCGAGACTTTGCCCTGCAGCGACTGCAAAGCATCGGCAGAAGGTGTTTTGTCGATTTCATCCGAGCTGACCGTGGCGATGGACGAAGTCAGGTCCTTTCTCTTGGCCGTACCATATCCGATGGCCACCACTTCTTCCAGCTGCATGGAGGATTGCTCCAGGACTACGTCGATCTCTCTTCGTCCATCCACCGGTATGGTTTTGGTTTCATAACCTACAAATGAGTATACCAGTGTGGCATCCTCGGGTGCTTCAATGGAGTAATTGCCGTCCATATCTGTTGTGGATCCGGTGGTGGTACCCTGGACCACAATATTAACACCGGGCAGGGGATTGCCTGTTTCGGCTTCCGTAACCTGCCCGGTGACTGTGATTTGCTGCTGCTGAAGGACGGGATCTGACTGGTTATTGTTATTAGGTCCTTCAGAGGATAAGTCGGCTGATGCCAATTGGGGGTTGGAAATCATGCCTCCAACGAAGAAAACCAATAGCAGCAACCATCTCTTGTAATTTTTATAAGGTTTGCTTTTCATACTTCTAAATGATTTTTGGATTAAAAATGGGCTTCTATAAAAAATAAGTAAACATGGGAATTGGGTTGATTCCCGTTTTAAGAGGGGATTGGGTTTAGAAAAACTTTGGGTTAAGTTTTCATGGGCTGACTCCTTTCTTATTTTAATTTAAACTAAATTAATAAACGTGAAAGAACTCCATATTATGATAAAATCCAAGAAATGAAATAATCGAATAAAAAGCAAATGGATGGTCTATACATGATTACTTCATCCGGAAATAAAATCATTGGAAAGGGCACAACATCACCACAACAACTCTTTTGTTTGTTTTCATAAAAAATTAAAATTCAGTTTTTTAAAGACAAAAAAATCATAAAACATTCGTGGCAAATCAATCATCGGTGTCAAAAAAGGAGATGATTATTTGGTTGTGGTTTGTTCCCCCTATCTTCCATTAAGGGATTACAATCTAATCGTGCTAAAAATTAATAAAATATTAAAAATTCAGCAGGAACTCCACCAGGTTTTCTTCGGTGTCAAGGTTTAATCTTTTGCGCAACCTGTATCTTCTCACCTCCAGGCTTCGGGTGCTGATATTCAGCAAGGGGGCGATTTCCTTGGATGTAAGGTTGAGCCTGAGGTAGGCACAAAGCTTCAGGTCGCCTTGTGTAAGATCGGGGTATTGAGATTTCAGACGTTTGAGGAAATTTTCATGGGCCTGGTCGAAATGCATCTCAAATTGCTTCCAGTCCTCTTCTGAAGAAATGCCCCTGTCGATCAGCTGAAGCAATTTGCGGTAATAATAATTGGGGTAGCGTGGGCCCAGGTCTTTTTTTTGCTTTTGGACCTCCTCCTTCAGATGGGTCAGGTGTTCGTTTTTACGCAGGATGGTCATCGTGTAATTGGCCAGCTGGTAACTCTTGTGGGATATTTCTGCCTGGAGCTTTTCATTTTGCAGCTTCATGTATTTTTGTTCCTGCAGCATTTTTTCCCGCTTGCGTTTGGATTTTTCCTGCTGTTCAATTTCAGCCTTGTGTTTTTGCAACCGCCGGCGAAACAACTTCCTCGTGACAAGACCCAGCAGGATGACCATTGCGCTGTATATGATCCAGGCAATGGTGGATGCATACCACGGCGGGTTGATCGTGAAAGTGTAGCTAAGGGGTGTGCTGGTCTGACCCCTTGGATTGACGGCCTGTACCATAAAGGTGTATTTACCGGCGGGAAGTCTGGTAAACTGAACCGATGAATTGCTGCTCCAGTTACTCCATTCTTTTTCCATGCCTCTGAGTTTATATCGGTATTCCGGATAGAGGGAATGGTTTTTGCAGGAAAAGGTGAAATGCAGGCTGCGTCGGTTGTAATCAATTTCCACAGGTTTTTTTAAGGAGGTAACAGGGAGCAGTTGCTTTCGGTTTGATCTGGAAACTGCGGCCACCTTGCGGATGGATACTTCAACGGGTTTTTTTTCCTTCCTGGTCCTGTTTTCATTCAGCACGGCAAACCCCTTGTCCAGGCATATCAGGTGCAGGCTGTCGGTGAGTTGTCTGATCCTGGGGTGCCTGGAGCTCAGGTAGAGATTCAGGCGGGAGAAGTCATAGAAAAAACGCCGGTTCACCTGCTTGCCCGATATTTTAAAGAGTGCAACCTCTCCTTTCCTAATGAACCAGTAGTTTTCATTGCGGGCCCGAAACATATGGCGCGACTGCCAGAAACCATCCAGCTTTCCTTTGAGTCTTTGATAGGGGATGATAGAATCGTTCAGGTCGTCGTAAGTATAGAGCCCTGAACCTGTTGTGAAAATGATGCGGTTGTCAATCTTTCCCATCCGTATGTATCTTTCTTTCGGGAGCCCCCTGTCTTTGCCATAATATATCGTCTGGTCGACAGAATCCAGGCCCGGATTCAACCCCAGTTTAAATAGTCCTTTTTGGGCATGGTTGCCCCATATGTTGCCCACATGGTCTTTTTCGATGTTGGAGATGGGCTCCAGGAAACCATCCAGGGAACGAAGGTATCTCCATCCTTCAGGTTCATATTTATAAAGGCCCATAATGCTATAGGTGCTTTGCAATAGGTACTCCTCACCATGCCTTGAGATGGGCAGGAAATCATACCCACCGTTTAACGTGGAGATATTTATGGGGCCGCTGTCCGTAATGCGAAAGGTGCCATTATTGTGGCCACACAGTATTTCTCCCCTGATTTTTTCCAGGTACCACACCTGGCCTTGTGTTCCATTGATCAGTCGGGGATTGGTGAAGCCTTTTCCCTGATTGTAATCGTATTTAAACAGGCCCTGGTTGGTGCCCAGGTAGAGTGTTTGACCATCCAGGAGCGCATCGTAGGCAGTACCGATGCTTCGTGAAGGATGGATGTATAAGTCCAGTACGTTGTCGAGGCTGATATAATCCAGTCCCCGGTCCAGCCCGGCCCAAAGGTTGCCATCAGATGTTTTGCTCAGCGAAAGAATGGTGTTGTTGCTCAGGAAGTTACCGGTGTGCAGGTGTTCCTTCAAACGACCGTTTTCGTGGAGGATGAAGATGCCCTCCAGCAATGTTCCAATCACCTTTAATTTGCCAAAGGAAAGACCGGCATTCACTTCAGCCTCGCTTATCTGGTCAGCTGCCGGTACATCCCACTTTTCAAAAGTCTTGCCATCATAGATGTAAAGTCCCCCGGCCGATGCACCTATCAAAAAACGGTCATCCCCGTAAGGCATGATCGCCTTGATCTCGTCCTGTGCAAATTTCTCACTTCCAGGAACCAGCTGGAATTTTCCGTTTTTGATCTCACAAAGTCCACGGCCCACCATGTGTATAAACAACCTGTCCCTGGCTTTCATCAGCAGTACCAGGTTGTCGTCGGGATTAAATGTCTCTATATCCTGGCCATCGTATACATAAATGTTGGAGAAGGACTGAAAATATATTTTGTCGCGGTGGGGAACGATCCTCCATATCTCATCATTGTGGAAGTAGCTCATGTCCAGGGTGTCGCTCAGGCTGTGGTATGTCATGCGGCCCAGCCCGTCCCTTTTCCAGTATCCAAACTCTTCATAGCTGCCAACATACACAATGCTGTCACCTACTGCCCGGACCGAGCGGACCACCATGCCCTCCGGCATCTCATAGAAATCCCAGTTGGACCCGTCGAAGGTGAACAATCCCCTGTTGTTGCCGATGTAAGTGATGCCCTGGTCGTCGGTCGATATGGACCAGTTTTGATTGTCCATGCGAAATTGATCGGGGTTGTGGTTGATCACATAAGGACGCCCCTGGAACTGGCTGTATAGGTTGTGAGCTGTAAAGATCAGCAGGATGAAAATGAGGATATATTGTCCGGATCTCATAAAACAGGGATCTATAAACCAACGGAAAACGGGTTCAAAATAACAACAATTCTCCACTTATCAAAATGGGCACGAATGGGCTTTTAAGTTTATAAAACCATGGTTTTGCCATAGCATGTGAGCAAGGGGAAAGATAACCCAGCTTTTCAGAATTGTGGATTTTGCCTGAAGGTAGGATCGATTTGGCTTTTCGGTTTGTGCTTTTGAGAAGGTTCGTCATATAAAAAGAAAGGAGAATGTCGCAGCATTCCCCTTTCTCGTTTTATTTGTTTGCCGGAGTGATGTGCTTCACTGTTTTAGCATCATCATCCGAAAACGTTTTAGCTTCCTTCCTTGATCTCGACTTCGTCAATTCTAAGGATGTGGGAGCCTCCCTTAGATCCTGAAGCATAGTAAGCAAAAGCAACGGATACAACCTCACCTGAATAGGCAGAGAGGTCCAGTTCACCGGAGCTCTCATAGTTATCCGCTTCTGGATCGTTAGATTCAATGAAATCTACTCCGGGCTGGAATACTTCCCATGTGGCCTCATTGAAATTGTTACCGTTGTAATCGGTCGAGATAAAGACATCGTATTCCTGGATGTCTGTTTCAAACCTTCTGTCTGCATCGAAACTCAATACAGGATTGTTGGCATCAACAAGGCCTACCCTTGGGGAGACGAGCCATACCTGTGAAGAATCGCCTTCGCTTCCATCGCCACTAAATGTGTTTACCTGGATTCCACCTCTGGCTGAGCAATCCCAGTGGGCGGTGCCTACCTGGTTTTGAAGGGCTACAATTTCTTCCCATCCGTCGGGCAGTTCACCGCTGCCACCTTCGTCGCATTCATCGAAAGGCTCGCTGAAGGGCAGGGGCCTGCCGGTGGACTTGGTGTTCTCGATCAGCAGGGATGAGTAAATACCGGTGAGACCTTCTGTTTTCAGGCCTGAACCCACTTCAGTGATTTCAAAATCTATTTCCACATTGTCATAAGCAATGCCTTCCTCCTGGGGTGTAACGGTAAAGGTGGCCGTACTGGCGCCCTTTTCAACCGGCACTTCAATCAGTCCATTGTTCATGGAAGGAGAGGTCGCGAAGGCGGTTCCGGGCTCTCCACCAGTTGCTGTTAAGGCTACGTTGATGGTGGAGCTTGATGATGCTTCCGGGTCCAGGTTCAGGGTGATGGTAACCGGGTTGTAATCATCTGTAGTGGTGGAATAGGATTCCTGGGCGAATGTAACAACTGATTTGGTGGTTGAATCATCATCGTCACAGCTGTTCATGGCAAATCCCAATGCCAGGACCAGGATTGCGATTGTTGTTAACTTAATGGTTTTCATCATAGCTTGATTTTGATTTGGTTAGTAATTGATTTGGTTAGTATTGGTGGGTAGAGAAAAGATTTATAATTATGTTGTAATGTTTCTTTATTCAAGTGCTTTGTATTCAATCAGGGAAAACACCGGACCACCCTTTTTGACCTGATACCTGCTTGTCATCCAGGTATCTTTCTTCGCTGCAACTGCTGAATAAGGCAGCAACGAAACAGACTAATATCGCTTTATATATGTATTTCATGATAACGGAGCCTGTTGCAATAGTGGTTGAACACATTTTGCTTTAGCTATAAAAAATTCTTAAGAAAAGGAGTGAAAAGGTGTGTGTTTGTATACAGTACCGGACAAATTTTTTGTAATTTTTTTATCCGGGCAGTAAGGTCCCCAAAATTTTTCCCCAATCGAACCAACTAAATAAAGAAAAAAAATTGAATTTTCAAAGATTTTTCTTTATCCTGATGCTGCATCAGGTGCGGAAAAGAACCAATGTCCACCAGGCATGTCCGCAAAAACACCTGGCAAGGCCCGGTATGCGCTTCTTTTCGCCCATCCTTTATCCGCAATGGATGAGATGGGTTGTGCTTATTTGAAGCCACATGCAGATGTATCTTACGGATGGCCGCAGGTCTTATTTCCTTACTGAATAGTAAATGAAGCCAGGTATGTAAATTATTGGCTATTGTTGTAGTATTCCAGGGCTTTTTGCATGTGTTCCTGCATGTTTTTAATCCTGTTTTCAGGATGGGGATGGGTTGACAGGAACTCAGGCGGCCTGGATCCGCCTTTGGCCTGCATTCTTTCCCAGAACTCCGGGGCGCTCCTGGGGTCATAGTTGGCCATGGCCATAAAATAGAGTCCCAGTTCATCGGCCTCTTTTTCGTGTGTGCGGCTGTAGGGGAGAAGGAGTCCAACCTGCGATCCCAGTCCAAATGCAGCCATGGCCAGTTTTTTTGTTGTTTCCTCTTCTTTTTCAAGGGCTTCCGACAGCACCATCCCGCCCAGCTGGACTGACAATTGTTGCGACATGCGCTCGTTGCCGTGGCGGGCAACGGCATGGGCTATCTCATGGGCCATCACCACGGCTACCCCTTTGTCGTCCTGGCAAACCGGCATGATGCCTTCATAAAAGGCAATTTTTCCACCGGGCATACACCAGGCGTTCATGGCATCCGATGCGAGTACATTAAATTCCCATTTGTAGTTCTTTAGTCGGTCGGACATCCCTTCCTGCCTGAAATATTCCTCTACGGCCTCCGATATCCGACTTCCCACCCTTCTTACCTGGTCGTTATATTGCTGGTTGTCAGATAATTTTTTTTGTTTCAATACCTGTGCGTAACTGTCATTGCCCAGGGATACCATTTGGGAAGCCGGTATGACGGTGAACTGTTTTCTTCCGGAGAACGGCACGGTGCCACAGGCTACAAGGAAGAAAACAAGCATCAGACTCACAATATTGGATGTTCTCATAGCTTATGAATGGTTTATTTTTTTTTTGCGATATGCTGAAGATTTTTGATCCCTACAGTTTTGTTATGCTGTCTTAAGTTCAGTTTCCTTTCAAACAGAAAAATACGTTCGGATTTTCACTTGGGATGCACCAGTAGTCACTGATGTAAATATAATACAGAATAATAAAGAAGTAAAGATGCAGGGGGCAATAATCTTAAGGATATAACAGAAAAGAATGGATGTTAAGAAAGGATGATGCTTGCGATGGCCGGGGGGATATGGTTTTAAAGGGATCTTTTATATATTCGCACCCGTTTGGATCATTTGATGATCATTTAATCAATTTGTTGACCAAATCTAACTTATCCCGCCGGGGCGGGAGCTTTTTAATTGGATAGAAGAGATGGAGCAATATATTCTGGCGATTTTTCAGTCGTTCGACCTGGATGCTTTGGAATGGGGACTGATCATGCTGAGTGGCATGCTTGTGGGAGCGGCCAAGACCGGACTGTCGGGTGCGGCTTTTATTGTGGTGCCTACCATGGTGATGATTTTTGGCGGCAAACCCTCAACGGGCATGTTACTGCCTATGCTGATCATAGGAGATGTGTTTGCTGTCTCCTATTACAACCGTCACACCAACTGGAGATATGTGCTAAAGCCCATGCCCTGGGCTATGGCAGGAGTTGTGGCAGGCGTACTGGTGGGCAATGAAGTGTCGGGAAATGTCTTTACCACCCTGATAGCCGTCACCATCATCATGGGACTCATCCTGATGGTGTGGCAGGAAAGACGGAAAAAACAGATTGCTGTACCTGATTACTGGTGGTTTTCTGCCATTATGGGTTTGATCGGCGGCTTTTCCACCATGATCGGCAATTCGGCCGGTCCCATCATGTCGATCTACCTGCTTACCATGTACCTTCCCAAGAACATTTTTATAGGCACCAAAGCCTGGTTTTTCATGCTCATCAACCTGGCCAAGGTTCCCTTCCATATTTTCTCCTGGCAAACGATCGATATGAGGACCGTTCTTTTTGATCTTTCCGTTGCTCCGGCCATTTTTCTTGGTGCTTTCATCGGGGTTAAGGTGGTCAGGCTCATCCCGGAGAAAGCCTATCGGCTGCTGGTGATTGTCACCACGGTGGTGGCGTGTGGAATTATGCTGTATCGGTGAGATGGGTTGAAGGTTGCCCTTGGTTGAAAGTTGAAGTGGAACAATGATGGAATGCCTGTCCCGCCGCAACGCAGTGAAGGCGGGAATAAAATGAGTAAATGATAAAATGAGTAAATGATGAAATGATGAAATGATGAAATGGAAGAGATGATAAAATGAGTAAATGATGAAATGGAAGAGATGATAAATAGATGATAGCCTAATGCGGAAATGCGTAGATGCGTGAATGCGTAGATGTGTGAATGCTTAGATGCGTGAATGCGTAGATGTGTGAAAAAAATAAGAGAGAAAATAGGGTGTGATATAAGAAGCCCGCAGACCGAAGGTCAGGCTATATTTCCTGACCGGTCCTGCGGGCTTTTTATCTGGGGTTGGTTTGGTGGTTTTCTATGGGTAGGGATTGCCCTTTACTCGTCTTGTTGGCCTCTTTTTTTATCCTTTTTTCCTTTCGCTTTTCCCTTTTTTCTCTTGGTTATGTCTTTTTGTTTCTATTTATTTAATAACCAATGGCTTCGCCGTCTTTCCTTGATTCAGAGGCCCCGTAATAGACATCTTCTTCGGGGTCGTGCATGATGGCCTGGTAACCGCCAAAGCCACCCACGGTATATTCCACATCGTGACCCATTTGCATGAGTTCGCGTATGGTTTGGTATCCGTAACCCGATTCGAGGTATACGGTCCCGCCATCCTGCATCTTACCGCCGGTGGGTTGGGAAGAGCCCCCATGTCTTATTCTTGGAGCATCACCTGCTTCCTGCAGGTTCATACCAAAATCCACCATGTTCATGACAATCTGCGCATGGCCCTGGGGTTGCATGGAACCACCCATGACGCCAAAGCTCATGAAGGGATTGCCATCTTTGGTGATGAAAGCCGGGATGATGGTGTGGAAGGGGCGCTTGCCGGGTTCATAGACGTTGTTGTGGCCTTCCTCCAGGGTGAAGAGCTCGCCGCGGTCCTGGAGGACAAAACCCAGCTTGCCTGGAGTCATGCCCGAGCCCATACCCCTGTAGTTGCTTTGGATCAGCGACACCATGTTGCCTTCTTTATCGGCAACGGTCAGGTAAATGGTGTTGCCCTTCTCCAGCTTGCCGGCCGGGTAACTGCGGGAGGCTCGGTCGGGGTTGATCATCTCCCGGGGTTTT
>CAJXLE010000103.1 GCA_913055895.1 uncultured Bacteroidota bacterium
CACATTTTCATTCATGATGCTCTTGGGCACGGGTGATGGAACCACGCGTCTCCAACCACCTTCGGCTTTGACTTCTTCCCTGAAGGCCCAACCTTTTTCGCTGGCCAGTTTATCTGCCTGATCCTTGTTGTATATACGGCCCACACGCTTCTGCGGATCCTGGAAGGCCGGGTCCTCCTTGTCCACTTCCACCTGGGTGACCAGGGTCACCACATCCTTTTTGATGTTGTGCTTGTGGAGCAGGTTCAGCATCATACGTTCGATCATGTAACCAATTTCTCCCTGGGTATCGGCTACGCATACATCCAGGGGCATCTGGGGAAGGTCATACATCTCCTCCCCTGCATCGTTTTTCATAAGCAGGTTGCCTACCTGGGGTCCATTGCCATGACTGATGACAATATGGTAATCTTCTTTAAGGAGAAAAAGAAGGTTCTCCAGGGTATCGGTGACATTCTGCTCTTGTTCTTCAATCGTTCCCGCCTGATTGCCGCGTAAAAGAGCGTTGCCACCCAGGGCGATTACAGCTAATTTTCTCATAATCAATTTTTTACAATTAACAATATAGGAATTACAAAGCTAAAAAAAATTATAAACAATGCGTGATGCCCATTAATCTTTTGTCGCATTGAAAATAAGTGCTTAACAACAGACAAAACTGCGATTTTGGAACAATCAAATCCATGAGTTTTGTTATATTTTGCTAATTTTGTGAAATTGTTTTACAACATCTAATTATTTGGGCTCTTATGCACATGCTGACATCCCGTGGCTGGTGGCTGTTAATGCTGCTGATGGTTGCGATTTTTTCATGCAAGGGACCTTCCGGAACGGAGACAGGCATCCAGGAAGGATACATCGAATACCAGGTGGAATACCAGGGTGACAGTATGAAAGATTTCATACACCGGTTCCTGCCCAAGACCATGAAAATGTACTTCAGGGACAACAACACCCGCAACAGCATCAGTGATCTTGCGGGGGTGGTGAAGTTCACCCACATCAAGCAACAGCAGGCAGGAACCTACACGACCCTGGTCGATGTTTTCGACAACCAGTATAAGTATGTAGAGGAAAACGACCAGCCCTCCATATTCTTCCAGGCCCGTCCCAATATGGATATTCAACGAACCTCCCAAATGAAGACCATCGCAGGATGCAACAGCCGTAAATACAATGTCGAATACAATGATGACAATGGAAACACCAGGTCCTTCCCCATCTATGCCACCCATGACATACACATCAAGGACTTCACCGACTCCACCCCTTTTCAGTCAGTCGACGGGGTGCTTATGGAGTTTCAACTGAGCATCTATGACCTGCCGATGAAACTAAAAGCCAAACGTGTGGTTTCCCAGGAGATACCGGAGGATTACTTTAAGATACCATCGGAGTATAAAAAGGTTAACAAAGAATCGATCAAAAAAATAATTGAGCTGCTGAAATAACGTTTTTTAGTGCGGGCGTCTCTCGTGATTTCACCTGATTTTTATTTTCTTTGTAAATTGCATGTGAGATCGACAAAACAATTCTCGTGCCATGGCTAAGAAGGCAAAAAAGAAGCAGCCCCGAGACGACCGCTACAAATTCCTGGCAGGATTGATTTTTCTGCTGCTGGCTGTATACATTACACTCTCCTTTACTTCATTCTTTTTCACCTGGAAAACCGACCAGAGTTTTGAGTGGGGGCAGGTGGTGTCCAGCGCCGAGGTCACGGTTGAAAACTGGGGCGGCAAACTGGGTGCCAGGCTGGCCAACCTATTTATTGCCAAATGGTTTGGGGTGGCATCCTTTCTCCTGCCTTTCTTTTTCGTGGTGCTGGCTTTTAAGCTCTTCCGCATCAAGTTGCTGCCGGTGAAGAAAACCCTCCAGTACAGCATCATAGGAACCATCGTATTGTCGGTTTTCCTGGGCTATCTCTTCCAGGACCTGGACGGGTATCTCATCAACGGTCCGGGAGGAGGCCACGGGCTTGTCATGGCACGGTGGCTGAATGCTTTGACAGGCAAGACAGGCACAGCCTTCCTGATGGTCATCGCCTGGTCGGCCATCATCCTGTCCCTTATCAACAAGCCACTGGGCGAGCTAAAAACTTCGATTGCCGGTTTCTTCACACGTTTGCTCGCCGCAGGCAAAAAAAACATCTCCCCTGCCCCACGGCTGGCTAAAGCCAAAGAGACAAAAGTGGAAACGACCGGTCAAAAAGTGGAGCCCGATGTCACCGACTGGCAGGATGCCGGAGAGATCCAGCAAACCCGTCCAAAAAGAGATACCGGGCAGGAAGTGGCACCCGCTGATAGTCAAAAGGATACAGCCAGCCGGGAACCTGCCATGTATCAAACGGAGCACGATCAACAGCAGCAGGAAGATCGCTCCCGTGATGCAGCAAAAAAGGAGGCCGTTTCACAATCCAGCGGCAGCCAAGGCGAAAAAAACGCGCCACGGGAAGAAGACCAGGATGAAGATGTCAAGCTGACCATTGAGAAGACCGAGGAAGAAAGGGCAGAGCATGCAGCCGGGTCGAATGAGCCGGCCGACTACGACCCCACCCTGGAGCTCAGCCGGTTCCAGATGCCCCCGTTAGAACTGCTGGAAGACTATGGCGATGGGGAAGGACAGACAGAGATCAACAAAGAGGAGATTGTCCGCAACAAGAACAGGATCGTCGAGACCCTGGGCAACTATAAGATACAGATAGATAAGATCAAGGCTACGGTTGGCCCCACCGTCACCCTATATGAAATCGTACCCGCACCAGGCATCCGCATCTCCAAGATCAAGAACCTGGAAGATGATATAGCCCTGAGCCTGGCTGCACTGGGCATCCGGATCATCGCCCCCATCCCGGGCAAGGGCACCATCGGCATAGAGGTGCCCAATGAAAAGAAAGAGATCGTCAGCATGCGCTCGGTGCTGAGCTCAAAAAATTTCACCGAGGCCCGTTACGAGCTGCCGCTGGGTCTGGGCCGCACCATCTCCAACGAGACCTACGTGATGGACCTCTCCAAGATGCCCCACCTGCTGGTGGCAGGAGCCACCGGACAGGGTAAGTCGGTAGGGCTGAACGCCATCATCACCTCCCTGCTCTACAAGAAGCATCCCACCCAGCTCAAATTTGTGCTGGTCGACCCCAAGAAGGTGGAGCTCACCCTCTACTCCAAGATCAGGAACCACTACATGGCCAAGATACCCGATATTGAAGAGCCTATCGTCACCGAGAACCAGGACATCATCAAGACCCTCAACTCCCTGTGCGTGGAGATGGATGAAAGGTACAACCTGCTCAAGGCGGCCCATGTCCGCAACATCAAGGAATACAACAAAAAATTCATCAAGAAGCGGCTCAACCCTGAGAAGGGACACCGCTACCTGCCCTACATCGTGGTGATCATCGATGAGTTTGCCGACCTGATCATGTCGGCCGGCAAAGAGGTGGAGAGCCCCCTTGCCCGCCTGGCCCAGCTGGCCAGGGCCATCGGCATACACCTGGTGATCGCCACCCAGCGTCCCACCACCAACATCATCACAGGGGTGATCAAAGCCAACTTCCCGGCCCGCATTGCCTTCAGGGTCACCTCCCAGATCGACTCGCGCACCATCCTCGACAGTACGGGGGCCAACCAGCTCATCGGGCGCGGTGACATGCTGATCTCCACGGGCAGCGACCTGACACGTCTTCAATGCGCCTTCCTGGAGACCGACGACCTGGAAAAAATCACCGATTTCATCAGCAACCAGCAAGGCTTTGCCCAGCCTTTCGAGCTTCCCGAATACGAAGATGAAGAAGGCATGAACGGCGAATCCAAGAAGATCGATCAGTGGGACGACCTCTTCGAGGAAGCCGCGCGCATGGTGGTGCGCCACCAGCAGGGCTCCACCTCGCTCATACAACGCAAGTTTTCCATTGGTTACAACCGGGCAGGACGCATCATGGACCAGCTGGAGGCAGCCAACATTGTGGGACCCCATGAAGGAAGCAAGGCCCGTGCCGTACTCTTCCCCGATGAATACGCTTTGGAACAATATTTGAACGCATCTTCCAATGAAAACGCATAAAACACCCAAGACAATCGTCGCCGGGCAATTTCAATAAAGAAAAGCCCCACCGGCGACTGGAAAAAGGTGGTGCACCTTGCGTTTTTTGCAAACCAAAAAGACCATAAACTATGACACGACGTACCATCCTTGCCTTGTTGCTGATGCCCGTGGCCTACCTCCAGGTGGCGGCACAGCAGGACTCGCCGGCCCGGCAGCTGCTCGAGCAACTTGCCGAAAACAACCAGTCCTACCAAAGCATCAAAGCCGATTTTACTTTTCATTACAAAAGTCTGCAAACCGACCAGCAGAATTCGTGGGAAGGAAAAATCATCATGAAAGGCAAAAAATACC
Organism: uncultured Bacteroidota bacterium; assembly: GCA_913055895.1. Lineage (GTDB taxonomy): Bacteria > Bacteroidota > Bacteroidia > Bacteroidales > UBA12077 > JAGXLC01. The sequence goes on from CAJXLE010000103.1 coordinate 4,393, forward strand.
GGCTGGACCTGCGCCAGTCAACGGTTTATTATGACGGGAAAACCATGTGGAACCACCTGCACGAAGCCGGGGAGGTGAACATATCCGAACCTGTCGAACAGAAAGGGGGCGATATCCTGAACCATCCCCACCAGATCTTTGAGATCCACGAGATGGAGCTGAAACATCAATACCTGGGGAAAAAACAAATGAACGGCCGCCAGCTCCATGCCCTCGACCTCTTCCCCAAAGACCTGGACCAGGATTACAGCCGCATACGCCTTTACCTGACCCAGGATCCCGTGCAGGTTCACTCAGCCCGGGTCTTTGCCAAAGACGGTTCGCGTTACACCATCGATATCGATAACCTGACCACCGACCAGCCGGTGGCCGACACCACCTTTGTCTTCGACAAAAAAGACCATCCCGACGTTGAGGTCATCGACATGAGATTCTAAACCAGGATCACCGTTGATGGTTGAAAGTTGCAGTTTGAAAGTTACACGGTGAAGGCACTTACAATCAAAATTTCATTAAGCCGGATATTTGATGCGGGCGTGGTAAAAGTTTTGCAGTTTTTTCTTGAATATTCCCCTTATGATGGTGATGTCGCGGAAGGTAATGTCGACATTTTCAAACTGGCCGCTGTTGAGCTGTGAATCGATGATGCTGTCCACCAGGTTGTTGATGGTTTTCTCATCCAGCGACGAATAGCTCCTTGAAGCAGCTTCCACCGCATCGGCCATCATCAGTACAGCCATCTCCTTGGAGAAAGGCTTGGGGCCGGGGTAGGTAAACTGCGACTCATCCACCTCATCCTCGTCATAGGACTGCAGGTACTTCTTATAGAAATAATGCACCTTGGTGGTGCCGTGGTGGGTGCGGATGAAATCGACTATCGGACCGGGCAGCTTGTATTTGGATGCAAACTCCACTCCTTTCTTGACGTGGTTGATAATCAGCCTTGCACTCTCCAGAAATTCCAGCTGTGCATGCGGGTTGAAATCGGTATCCTGGTTCTCGATGAAATAAACAGGATTCTCCATTTTCCCGATGTCGTGGTATAAGGCGCCGGTACGCACCAGGAGCGTGTTGCCGCCTATCTGGTAAGCCGCTGTCTCGGCCAGGCTGGCCACCTGCAGGCTGTGCTGGAAAGTCCCGGGAGCCTGCTCTGACAGTCTCCTCAAAAGGGGCTGGTTGGTATCGGACAGCTCCATAAGGGTGACATCCGACAGGAAGCCAAAACTCTTCTCAAAGATGTATATCAGCGGATAGGAAGCCAATACCAGGGCGCCGTTGATGCCAAAATAAGCTACGTTCATCCAGTTGATGCCCTCGATGCTGCCTTCCTGGGTGATGGACAGTCCAAAATAGATGAAGACGTAACTCAACACCACCATGGTCGAAGAGAGAAACAACTTACCCCTCCTGTTCAGGCTGGTCAGACTGAAGATGGCCACAATACCGGCAATAAAATTCAGGAAGACAAACTCAAAACCATTGGGCACAAAGAAGCCCACGATCATGATCGTGACGATGTGGATAAAAAGGGCCAGGCGTGCATCGTAGAATGAACGTATGATGATCGGGAGGATGGCAAAAGGTATGATGTAAAGGGTGTCTGGGCGTACACGTATGGTGATGCTGGCAATGGCCACCATCATCACCACCAGGAAGAGTATGAAAACGGTTTTTAGGCTGTTTTGCAGGATCTCGAAACGAAAATGGAACAAAAACAGGTACAGAACAAAGATGGCCCCGAAAACAAAGAGGGTCTGACCCAAAAAGATCAGGTTGTACTGGTAGTTGCTGCCGAGGCTCTTCTCATATTCCCTTCTCAGTGATTCCAGTATTTGATAGGTCTGGGCATCCACCACTTCGCCCTTGGATACGATCCGCTCACCAGCCTGCACCATTCCCCGGGTTATGGAGATGTTGCCGAGCATTTCTTGCCTGACATTCTGTGAGGTACTCTTGTCATAGAAGACGTTGGGCTTGATGTAGTCATACAGGTTGAGAGACGAAAAGAAATTCCGCTGTTTATCATTTTGCAGCTCAACATCTTTGACAAAGGAATCAACCCGGTTGATTAGATATTTGTAGGCTTCCTTCTGATCATAGATTTCTTTGAAATCGTATTGCTCCGCCACATTGTCTCGCAACACCACAATCCCAGAGTTGGGCCCCAGCTGACCGTTGATCTCGGCTGCCTCGATCACCCCCCGGCTGTATATATTTCTGAGGTGCCTGATCACCAGGTTGAAAAAATCCCTTGTAAGCCGCTCGAACCGTCCGTTGGTAAAAGCCCTTTTGAGATCACTGTCGGAATATTTCTCATCAAACACCTCCCGCAGCTGGCTGTTGTAACCTTCTGTGAAGCTTTTGACCTGGCGTTTGAGCACGGTGGTGTCGTACCTGAAATAGGGGTTGAAATGCTCCAGGACGCTGTCGCGCTCTTCCTTAATCTGCGGCTGGCCCTTATAGATGGGAAAATCATAGGGAGCAATCAGCGTCTCATGCATCCAGGGCTTGCCTTTCTGAAATTCGTATTTAAATTTACCCTCCCTGGGCAGCAGGTTGACGATGATCAGCAGGGCCACCAGGAACAACAACCCGTTGAAAATGCTCTTGTATTTATTCTTTATGAAGGAAAAAATGTCTTTCATATGGTACTTGATTGGTATGGCGTGATGACCTCCACAAAAATACAAATTTTGTTCAAGGCACCTTTTTTCTCATAGCCATAAACCGTTAAAATGATGGCATTGTTCACGGCAAGTCTTTATGGCTGCCGACCTCTATCTCGACAGATTTTTATATTTTTGGAAAAAAGCGTCCCATGAAGAAAGGAATATGTCTAAATGCCATGATCGCCCTCCGCAGCAACCCGGCCCACCATTCGGAGATGACGGACCAACTGCTGTTCGGTGAAATTTTCGAGGTGGTGGAGGCCAGGGATGACTGGCGATACATCCGACGCACCCCGGACGGATACGAAGGGTGGCTGGAAAGCACTGATTATATTGAACTGCCGCTGGAGGAGACCAACAGCATCCGGCCTTCAGAGGTACATGTTGCCGGGCACCCCATGGTTCAGATAAAGACCCCGCATCAAACGATGTGGATACCTGGTGGGGCGTTGCTGCACCATTACGATCCCGGCACGGGAGCCTTTGCCATAGCCGGACGAAATTATTCCCTCATGGATCACCCGGCAACCATTGGGAATAAAACATCCCCGGACGGTTCGAAAGCTGATGCCGTTCATAAATTTGCAGAAAGAGCTGCCCTGGGTTACCTCAACGCGCCCTATCTTTGGGGAGGCAAAACCGTCATGGGCATCGACTGTTCGGGTTTCACCCAGGTGGTGCTTCGCATGTGCGGCTATGAATTGCCACGCGACAGCCATCAGCAGGTGCATCACGGGCAGGTCCTGGATTTCATCTCGGGGGCCAGGGCAGGCGACCTGGCTTTCTTTGACAACGAGGAGGGTGAGGTCATACACACGGGCATCATGCTTGGGACCAACCGCATCATACATGCCTCGGGACATGTAAGGATCGATTATATTGATCAGCAGGGCATATACAACAAGGAACTCAGGAGATACACCCACAAGCTCCGTGTTATCAAAAAAATCATCGAGTAAAAAACCGGTTTATGACCCGATTGTACATACTCATATTTTTAATCGTCATTGTGGTAGCCATATATTTGGTTTTAAAACGTAAATCGGACGAAAAAAAGAAAAACAACGGAGAATGAGTTACACATACAACTATCCAAGACCCGCTGTTACGGTGGACTGTCTGATTTTCCGCAGGTTTGCATCCGGATGGCACATACTGCTCATACAAAGAGACAAGCCACCTTTTGAGGGGGCCTGGGCTTTTCCCGGGGGCTTTGTCGATATTGACGAGCCCCTCCTGGCAGCTGCAGAGCGTGAGCTGGAGGAAGAGACAGGACTTGGCGGAACAGACCTGGAGCAGTTCCGAACGTTTGGTCAGCCAGGCCGCGATCCCCGCGGACGCACCATCTCGGTGGTCTACTACGGGTTCATCGATGCCGCCCACGACACCCCCCGGGCCGGCTCGGACGCCCGGAATGCCAGGTGGTTTAAAATCAACGACCTGCCCCGTCTGGCCTTCGACCACAGCCGGATCATTGAAATGGCTCTGGACCGGCTGGATTTTCCAGGACAAAAAGGGTAGAAACGCTTACTTTCTTCTAAGGAAACATATTTTCCCGGATAAGTGCCATCTGTCTGGAAGCTTTCTTGCATGCATCCTTCCTCGAGGGAACCACCATGCAAGCATCCTTCCGAGAAGCCAGCCTCTTGCAGCCCCATTTTTCTACTTTTCGGAAGGAAATTTTGTGCAGTCCTTTGCGAGAGATACCGTTACCTGAGAAACTATCTACAACCACCGACGCAAAAAGATAAAGGCTCCGAAACGCCGCGCCATCAATAATTTTACCTGACCCTTTTCACAAAAAATGAGGGCCTTCTCCTTTATCAAAGAATAAGGCCCTCATTATATTTCTGTTGGGATGTGCCTGTTGGGGATGTGCCTGTTGGTCCGGATTAAGGCTTGTTCCCCTGCAACAGATATTTATTTGAACAGGATGTTGTTCTTCCTGAAATAGTCGATGATCTTGTCCACCGATTCCTCCACGTTGAGCTTGTCGGTTTCAATGGTAATCTCCGGATTGTCGGGCTCCTCGTAAGGTGCCGAAATGCCGGTAAACTCAGGTATCACGCCCTGACGGGCTTTTTTGTAGAGCCCCTTGGGATCGCGCTTCTCACAAACCGACAGGGGTGCCGTGACATGTATTTCAACAAAATCACCGGCTTCGTTGAGGTTTCTTGCCCGCTCCCGGTCTTTTTTATAGGGTGAGATGAAAGAAGTGATGGCCATCACGCCGGCTTCGGCAAACAGGTGTCCCACCTCTCCTATCCGGCGGATGTTCTCCTCGCGGTCCTCGGGTGAGAAACCCAGGTCGCCGTTGAGTCCGTGCCGCACATTGTCGCCGTCCAGGATAAAAACCTGGGCGCTCATCTCGAACAGCCGTTTCTGCAGCGCAGTGGCAATGGTTGATTTGCCGCAGCCCGACAGACCGGTCATCCAAACCACCACACCTTTGTGGCCGTTCTTCTTCTCCCGTTCGCTCTTTTGGATCACGGTGTCGTGCCACACCACATTGGTGCTTTTTTGTTTGTTCTCGTCGTTGCTGGCCTGGCCGTTGGAAAGGAAATAATCCTTCAGAATATCGCCCACGGGTTTGCGCAGGATGCGCTCATCCACATCTTCGCCGCTCTTCAGCTTGCGCCGCACCTCTTTACCTGAGATGAAAACCGTGTGATACCCCTTGGGCTCAAACTCGCTGATCAGTCCCACCCGGTTGATCTCCTTGAAGAAAGCGGCAAATCCCACTTTCACCGGTTTGATCTCCAACTTTCCGTTGAGCTCGTCGAACTTGTTGTGGGCATCAAAATCGCCCCAGATGGGGGTACCATCGTCGAAAGGTGCATCGGCGTGCTTGCGGCCAATGACGATGTTGGTAAAACCGTAGTTCTGGCGATAGATGGCATGCATGACGGCTTCCTTGGGACCGGCATAGAACATCTTCATGTCCAGGCCTATCAGCAGCAGCTGATCCTCCAGGTTGTACCCGGCATTTTTCCAAAGCTCGTCATCCTTATCGCCATAACCGATCCAGCGGTCTTCAATAAGTGCCTCGTAGGTGCGCATGCGCACGTCGGCGGGTATGTCGTCGCTCTTGGTGGCACCCACCAGCGGGTTGAGCACGGTACCGGTGAAGTAACCCTCGCGGGTCAGCTGCTCGGCAGCATGTACCATGGCATACTCGTGTGCCCGGTGCAGGGCGTTGCGGGTCTGGAACCCTACAATGCGCTCCCAGCCTTTCTTGGTGAAAAGTGCACGCGTTTCCATGGGTGAGAGCATGTACTGCCCAAAATTGGGGTTTTGGGGTTGTGGCAGTGCCCATATCTTACCTCCCAGAAGGTAGTCGCGGGGATCGTCGTTAAAAATACGTGCACCCGGATGGTCGTTGCGGTTGGTGCCGTAAACGGTTTCGTTGTACTTCTTCTTGTCGAACGGGTAAATGTCACTGATCTCCAGTGTTCCCACCAGTTCTCCTTTCTCATTTTCAACGGCCACAGTGGTTCCTTTTTCCAGTTTCTCAGCTTCTTCTTTGGCTATGGGAAAAGCCAGTGGTATGCTCCAGGCATATTTCCCGCCGTTGCGCTCGATCACTTCTTCGTCCAGTACCTGGTGGAACTCATCCTGGTCCATGGGACCTTTAAGCGGGGAAAGGGCTCCGTCGGCCATGCGATAAAAAACGGAGAGATCGGCATTGCTGATCTGGTATACCGGCGATTTTTCCGCTTCCCGCATCAGGTTCTCTCTTTCCAGCTCGGGAACAACCCGGTTTATCAAGCCGCATCCCCCGTGGGGAGGTAAAATTGATTGTTTCATTTGATGTTCTTTTTCTTGTTAAACAGTTATATGATAAGTATGTCAATGACCCTGTCGTCAAAGGGTGCAAAAATACATAAATTTATTTGAACCATAGGCCACTGAAAGGCCTTTTTTTGGATCCGGGAATGAACTTCCGATTTGTGAACAGTTGAACCGAAGAAAAACAAAGCAAAGGGAAAAGCATGAGCTGATCAGGGCTTAAAAGATCCTAATAAAAACAACATGAAACAAGATAACAGAAGAATGGTCATACAGGTCAACCCACCAGATTGATGATTTGCTCCAAAAAGGCAACTAATTAGAACAAAAACCTGAATCTCCCGTAATAAGGTACACACAACCGTTAAAAGTTTTAAATGGATTTTGTTGCAAAATAGGGATATAGTTATATCTTTGTTTTGCTGTTCTTAGTTTTTTAGATGTTAACAAAAATCAGTAAAAATGGTGAACCAAGAAAAAGCGCAAGAACTCCGCAAGTTGCTCGAGAATGCCAGCTCGCAGGAGATTGTAAGCTATTTTATGGAAAACTATAAGGAAGAGGCTGTCTTTTCAAGCAGTCTGGGTGCCGAAGGACAGGTACTGACTGACATGATTGCCACCCGGCATAAGGATGCCTATATCATCACCCTGGACACCGGCAGGCTTTTTCCTGAGACCTATACACTTCTCGACAAAACCAACAAACATTATAACATCAAGATTGACGTTTTCTTTCCTGACTACAAGAGGGTTGAGAACATGGTAAAAGAGAAGGGCATCAACCTTTTCTATGAAAGCGTTGAAAATCGCAAGTTGTGTTGCCACATACGAAAGGTTGAACCCCTCCAGCGTGCCATTAAGGGAAAGTCCATCTGGATCACCGGCAGAAGGAGAGAGCAGTCGATCACCCGGCTCAACCTACAGCCTGTCGACTGGGATGAGCAGTACCAGGTGATCAAAGTCAACCCCATTTACGACTGGACCGAAAAGGATGTATGGGACTATATCAAGGCCAACAACGTACCCTATAACGAACTGCATGACAGGGGTTACCCCAGCATTGGCTGTGAGCCCTGCACCCGTGCCGTCAAACCCGGTGAAGATTCACGAGCCGGAAGATGGTGGTGGGAGGAGCAGGAAAAGAAAGAATGCGGATTACATATTAACAGAGAAAACTGAAACACTAAAAAACACTTCCCCTACCAGCCATATCCGGGAAAATCTCCTTTTCTCGCCAATGCCGGATCAACCATGATTGTGTTGATCGTCAGCATTTATATTCCCATTTATTGAATCGTATTTTTCCGGGTCAAATGGAATTTACCTCACGGGAGGGAGAAATTTCATTTTATCTCCTAAACAAAAAGGACCTTCACTAGATTAAAAAAGGGTTCCCTGGCTACTGCCCGGGAACCCTTTCTATTTCATGATAATCTGGGATTTCTACGGATTCTGATCTTCAGCATTGATCTCATCGTTGGCATCCAGTTCGCTTTCAGGAATCTGATAGATCATGAACTCATCTTCAGCTTCCAGTTGCATTTCCTGAGCCAGAGCGGGGTTATGAATACCACCGGTTCTGTCCAGGGGTTGCTTGCGGCGCTTGATGT
>CAJXLE010000104.1 GCA_913055895.1 uncultured Bacteroidota bacterium
GAGATTAACATAAAGGTCTTCGCTTGCTGAAAGGGGCAATTCCCCAATGATGCGTGTCGACCCGGCCAGCAACCTGATGGCGAAAGTCAGGGGTGCTGAGATAAACCCGGCCACTAGAGGCAATACAGCCTGCAGGCTCAGGTACAGGAATCCCAACAGGATGATGATGGAAGCAGCCGGGATGACAATGAAATTTGAAAGCCAGAAATAGTTTGGAAAGATATGAAAATAATAGATGATAAGCGGGCTGGCTCCAATCTGCGCTGCCAGGGCCAGGGTGAACCATTGCCACAACCTGTCGGGTATGCGGGGCCATGTAATGAGGCGATAAAGCCGCGGCTGAAAAAAGGCAATGGAGATGACGGCCATATAGGAAAGCTGGAAGCTTACTGAAAAAATCAGCATGGGGTTGATCACCAGCAGGATAAAGGCTGAAAAGGCCAGGCTGTTGTATACCGGACTGTTGCGGCTCAGGTATTTGCCTGCTGCGAGTACCGAGAACATAAGGGTGGCACGGCAAACGGAAGGAGAGAGTCCCGTCAGAAAAGCATAGGCCGCCAGGATGGCTGTGATCAAAATGATCTTGAGCACCCGCATTTGAAATGATTGGTCCATAAAAACAAGCAGGTAGCTGAAAATAAGGTATATGATGCCCACGTGCAAGCCACTGACAGCCAGTATGTGACTGGCTCCCGAGAGGGAAAAACGGCTTTTCATATCCTGTGATAGGAGTCCCCTGTAACCCAAAAGGAGTGACGCGGCTATGGCTCGTTCCTCTTTTTTTCGAGTTAGGGCTTTCAAATGTTTTAACAGCCGTTGCCTGAGCTTGTTGGATGTTGCTACCACTGAGCTCCCGCTCATGCTCTCCATCCGCCTCCAGTTCTCTTCATCCAGGTAAACCTGGTTGTATATGCTCCTTGTTGCCATATACCTTTGGTAATCAAACTCAGATGGGTTGCCCCTGTTGCGGATGGGTACAATGTAACCATGTGCGGCAATTACATCTCCCGGTTTGACAGGCGGCAGGCTGTCGCTCTTCTGAAAATAAGCCAGCAATTTGATTTTATGGGCAATTCTTTTCTCTTTGATCTTCTGGCAGGAACACCGCTTCAATTGCAGCACCGACTGCCAGGTGCGGGGTTTTTCCTCAGGGATGCCGGTGACCTCTGCGATAAAAAAGCCTTCCCGGCCCTCAAAAAACACTGCAGATTGCTGTCTTTGCTTCATCAACATGCTGCCAGCCATCGCCAGCAGGAGCAAAAGGGCGGCTCCACCGTATCTTCTCAGGAAATATTGTCGCCTGACAGACAGCAACTCTGGCAGGATAATGACCAACATGGCAAGGCTTGCCAGGAAAATTAAGAAAATCCATCCCGGTTTCAGGTAGTGCTCTATGAGAAGTCCGCCTGCAAAGGGCAGTACAAGCCTGACAAATGGATTGGCAGCCAGGAATTTCATGTCTCGGGTCAAATAAACATCAAGTTAAGAAAAAAGCAACCCGAAAGCAATCAAATGCCAGGCTTTTGTCAGGGCTTATGTTTCGGTTGTGGGGAGTTTGAATATCAGGGGTAGATGGCTTTGATCCGGCGGCTTTCTCTGTCGTAGAAAGGAATCAGCTCATATGTGTTGAGCTCCATGGCAAAATGCAGGTCATCGTCGCGTCCGATCCTCCTCAAACGATCGGCCCCGCTGCAATGCAAAATTTTTTGCTTTACGGAGTCCAGGTCCGGATCACCCCCGTCCAGCCGTGCCTTCAAATAAAGGGCAAATTGTTCATCTTCTTCTGCCTTCTCAGCCGATTCAAAACCCATGGGTACCAGTGTGACATGGCGGGGAGCCTTATTCCGGATGTAATCCATCAAAGCCCCTGCATTGGCAAAGCTGCCGATCAGTATTTCATCTGCTCCTGTGGCATTGACAATACCCTGCGTTCCCGCCGAGGTGGTGATGATGACATTTGTATCTTTTAGGTCGAGCGATGCAATACGGGAAGGGCTGTTGCCATAGTCGAAACCCTCAGGTGTAATGCTTTTGCGTTCACCAACCAGCAGGTGACCGGTATGTTCCTTCTTCAGCTGGTAGGCTTCTTGCAGCTCTCCCACCGGTATGACCCACCCGGCTCCCTGGCCCAGTGCGGAAATGATCGTGTTGCTGGAACGGAAAACATCGATGATCACGGTCAAACCCCTGGCCTGGCGGGCTCCTTCAATGCAGCTTTTAATCTGTACTTCCATGTTGTATTGTTTGTGCCTTTAACAGCAAATATATGCCATTTGTTTGGATGCACTTGCTGAGGGCAGGTATTTTGTCCACAAGATGAAAAACCTTTTCATTCCCGGAGTCTGGATGTACTTTTTAATGAATCATTCTTTCTTTATTTTTGTACTTTTATCACAACATCTGCTTTATGAGACCATCCGAACACCTGTATGAAATGGAACTTGCCGTGCGGGATTATGAACTGGACCTGCAGGGTATCGTCAACAACTCTGTTTACCAGAACTATTTTGAACATGCACGTCATGAATATCTTTATTCACGTAACATCGATTTTGCCGGTTTGCATGCGGAAGGCAAAGATCTGATCGTACACCGCATAGAGATTGATTACAAGCATTCGTTGCATAGCCATGACCGGTTCAGGGTGACGGTCGATGTGGAAAGGGAAGGGCATTTGAAGATCGTCTTCGTTCAATCTATATACCGCGTGCCCGACGATAAGCTGATAGCCAAAGCACGGGTCTATGGAGCCTGCCTCTTGCAGGGCAGACCTGTCAAGCCGGAAACCATATTCGATCCCGGCCAGCTGGGGTTGTAAAACAAATACCAGACCTGGATTGGTGGAGGTGAAAGACCAATGGATCCGGCAAGGGTTACAACGCCTCCATCTTTCTCTTGCGCTTTCTGAAGGTGGCCACCTGCCGGTATCCAATACTTTTGAGCAACTCTTTGGCTTTTCCGAAATACTGTCCCACCTGGTTGGCCTCGTGTGCATCCGAGCCAAGGGTGACCGGGATGTTGGAGTGAAAACAGGCGCTGATGAAATTCTTGTCGGGGTAAAATTCGCGGCAGGGCTTATTTAAGCCGCTGGTGTTGAGCTCAATGGTTGAGCCCGTATGTTTGAGCGAGCGGATAAGCTTCTTGTGCCAGCGTTCGGGATTGGTGCTGGGAAAATGTCCGAATTTCTTGATCAGGTCGATGTGGCCAATGATGTCGTATAGCTGGCTGTTGATGGCTTTTCTCACAATAGAGAAGTACTGGTCGTATAGCTCATCAATGTTGCGCCCGTCAAAATTCCTGGGATCGGTATCAAAATTCCAGTTGTCTATGAAATGCACCGAACCGATGACGTAATCAAAAGGCAGACTTCTTATGAGGTTGCGTATTTTTTTCTCTTTCCCTGGTATGTAGTCTATCTCAGCACCAAAACGGATTTCCACTGGCAGGTTTTCCATCTTTTTGATGGTTTGCACCCGCTCATGCATGTCCAGGATTTCGTCGTTTCTGACGGTCCACTGGCTGTCGAGTATGGAGAAATGGTCGGAAAAACCCATTTCATCAATACATGCATATGTAGCCTGATTCAAATAACTGTGGTGCGGACTGATGCCATCAGAAAAATAGGTGTGTATATGATAATCAGGCGTCATACTGGCAATTAGCGGGTTTATAATCCGGCATAAAAATCGCAATTTATGAGCAACCTGCCAAAGAACGGTTCAGGCAAAGCTATTGTCTTTAGCTTGCAACAATCATGTTGGTGCCTAAAAGAAAATATAAATGCAGTTTACCCTATTTCAACAAGTTAAGAGGAAAAAATGATAATCTCAAGTTTTTATACCCAATCTTTTGATATATTTTAAACTTGAGCGGTAAAGAAGGATGGACAGGGGCAGGGCTGCTATTAACCACACCAGGATGGCCGAAAGAAGCAGATAGCCAAATTCACCCATTGCAGCCAGGGTATCGGTCTTGAAGATGTGAAGAAGGTTTTGATAATCAATGGCTGAACCGGTAAGATTGAAGACCTGGTTGCCGGTTTTGATGAGTGGAATGAACAGGACCAGCTGAACGGGATAAACAAGGTAGTTGACCATCTGTATGAATACCTTATTGAGTCCAAGGGCAAAGCTGGCTCCCAGGCAAAGCAGGCTGGTGGCCCCGATCAGCGGGAAAAGACCAAGGATGATGCCCATGGCAATGGTCATGGAAAGTTTTTGAGGGCTTGTTCCCTCGGCCATCAACTGACGTATTTTTTGGGTGCCTTTATGTAGATTCTTCCTGATTTTCAAGTCCACAGCCTGTTTTGTGCGTTTGCAAAAAAGTAGATTCTTTTACACAATTGTATTTAACGTGTAGTTGAAGTTTATGTTATAGCCTGACAAATTTTTTGCTGAATTTTTTGTTGCTGGTCGGGGTGGAACCACTCTATCTCGTTGTCGCGCGAGAACCAGGTGAGCTGTCTTTTGGCATAGCGCCGGGTGTTTCTTTTGATCAGTCGTACGGCCTCGTCATAGGAGACCTCGTTGTCGAAATAACGGAACAGTTCTTTATAGCCGACGGTGTTCAGGGCATTCAGGTGTTGATAGGGGTGGAGCCCCCTGGCTTCTTCGAGGAGTCCCTCCTCCAGCATTTGATCGACCCGCTGGTTGATGCGCAGGTACAGTTCCTGCCTGTCGCGGTTGAGTCCGATTTTGAGCATGCTAAAGGGTCGGTCTTTCCTTTGCCGGGTAAGAAAAGCCGAATAAGGCTTGCCTGTGGTAAGGGTTATTTCCAGGGCTTTCAGTATTCTCTTGGGATTTTTCAGGTCGATCTGCTGGTAGGAGGTGGGATCGAGCACTTTCAGGCGTTGGCGTATGCCTTCTGTACCTTCGTTCTCGTACTGGTCGATCAGGTTTTGTCGCACCCCGGGGTCCACTTTGGGCAGGGCGTCGATGCCATGGCATACGGCATTGATGTATAATCCCGACCCGCCAGTCATGACCGCCTGGTTTTTCCGGCTGAAGATTTCTTGCAGCCGCTCCAGGGCATCCAGCTCAAACATGCCGGCTGTGTAGTGATCAAAGATGGAATGGGTGCCGACAAAATGGTGGGGCACCTGGCGAAGTTGTTCCCCAGAGGGAGTTGCAGCCCCTATCTTTAGTTCTTTGAATATTTGCCGGGAATCGGCCGAGAGAATTTCGGTGTTCAGCTGCCGTGCTATATCCAGGGTCACCTCGGTTTTACCTACAGCTGTAGGACCTACCACAACGATGAGAGTCCGGGATGTGTTCATGTATCTTTTTGATTTAGCGATGTCAAAAAACGAAGGGTGTCGATGTTGTCGGCATAATCCCACACCCGTGGATGCTGAGCTTCTCCGAAGGGCACAGCCCCGGGGATTTCCTGTGAATGGCTGACAATGCATTGTATCTGGTCGCCGTGTAGCCGGGTTTTCTCCTTTGCTTCCCCGATATTGCTGTAATGCTCATAATGCAGTGTGGATATGGGGGAGGGTATCTGCGGGTCTTTTTTCATCAACAGGAAGCCTGTATCGTAGTGGGGCACCTGGTTGATCAGGAACACCGACTTGTGGTAGTCGTAATTGTTGCCGTATTTGGAGTTGTCGGTGATGTTTTCAAAATCATCGAAATGGTCGAGCAGGTTGTTGACGTTGTAACCTTCGGGCAGGTAGAGCTTGGAGACGTTGCGACAACCCAGTCCGAAATAAAGCAGCACATCCCGGGCCAGGAGTCGCAGTTCGCCGGATGACTCCCTGCCGGTCAAAACAGCCACCCCGTTCCGGTTTTTGCGGATGATGCTGGGATACCTCCCGAAGTAATAGTGGAAATAGCGTGCCGTGTTGTTGCTGCCGGTGGCAATTACTGCGTCGAAGCCATGGAGATGCCGCTCTTCAAAACGTATCCTGTCTTGAAAACCTGGTTCAATCCATTTCAGAAGCGAAGCGAGGGCTTTGGGCAGCACGGAGTCTTTGGAGCTTGGTTTGGCGTAGTAATGGTGTCCTGCTATCAGTATGGACAGGAAATCGTGGAAGCCGACCAGGGGGATGTTTCCGGCCGGCACCACACCGATGGTTTGGGGCTCCCCTCCGGAGGCTTCCAGGTTGGGATATTGGCCGGTCCATTGACGGAGCATCTTTTCGCTGAGTTGATGTGCGATGGAGCTTAAAGCTTCCATGATGTGGGGGAGGGTAAACCAGGCATTCTTATCCATGGCCTGGTGGACCTGCTCATCAAGCCATATAAACTCTTTTTGGGTAAGGGTCTTGTTGTTTTTATATTTTCCTGTGAATTCGCCCAGTAAGTTGCCCAGCTTGCTGAAGGCTCTTATTCTGTTGTTGAGATCCATGGCAAGGATTTTACTGCAAAAATAACAAGGTCGTCCTGAAATGAGCAATCTTTCCTCTTTTTTGACTCTATTATCCTGTTGTCTCCATCCCACGTTCTATTAGCGGCAGGTGGGCACGGGCGGCTCACCTTCACGCCGGGCCAGGACCACAAGCAGGTTATCTCCGCCACTCATAAACAAAGGCCGGTCGCCCAGTAACCGGCCTTTGTTAAAAAAAAATATGGTTTTCCTGCTTTAGAAGGGGAGCAGGGAGATCATATCGGGGTTGAAGTTGTTGAGGTTGTCCAGGAAGGGCAGCATGGCGAAGAAGCCACCTGCCAGTCCAAGGAGTATCAACATGAAGATGATCAGCAGGAATGCCCCACCCAGGCTTACTCCGATGATCGAGCATATCCTTCCGGCTTTCAGGTTTTTGATTGAGCTTTCGGTATAAAGGTCCGGGTTTTGCTTGGCAAGTTTCATGGGGTAGGATGCCAGCACCAGGCCTATGATTCCCAGTATGATGCCCAGGATGCCCTGGGTGCATAGCACACCTACAATGGATACGATGCCCAGCACCAGCACTGCAGTGGAGTTGGGCAGCATTTGTTTTTCTCCTTCAGCGGGCTTTTGCCCCTGGTCTGATTGGTTTTCTGTGTTTTGGTTTTCCATAGTCTTCTGGTTTTAGTGGATGATATGAATGATATAGTTGATCAGGATGATGGCAGCGTCGGCAAAAAACAGGTATTTAAGCCAGATGGCTCCGTTCTTGAAGTGAAAGACCAGGTGAAGGATCAGCAGGATGAACAGCAGGATCATGGGTATGAGTCCCGGGTAGAGCAATATGCTTTCCCAGATGTTTCCCTTCAGCAGGGCGATCAGTGAACGCTGAAAACCGCAGCCCAGGCATTCGATTCCCAGGTTTTCCCTGTATATGCAGGATTGCATGTGATTTTCCAGCCAATGTATGATTTGCTCCCGCATACGGATTTTTTTTCAAGATAATCAAAAAACCCGACAAAAGAAACATAGGGTGTTTGTCATGCCTCGTGCAACATAATCGAGACATAGTCAACCACTTCATCCGAAGGTATTACGTCACCCGAGCAGCCTTTCTTCAGGATGCGTGCCTGTGGATTTTGAGAGACCAGACGGGCATATTCCATCAGGGCCATGATGGGACCATAACCGCATACACTGATGTGTTTCTCCCGGATCACCTGCTCTAGCCCTTCGGCATCCATCTGCTCTATTTTATCGAGCACAAGCTGATCCTTTTCCCGACCTATCTGTGGCGACACAAAATGCGAAAAGTCGGACGAGGCAATAAGCAGGATGTTCTTATCCAGTTGCTGCCCGGCATCATAAATGGCCCGGGCCAGCTTCCTGGCATTGCTGTGGTTTTGCATGGTCATGGTGACCGGTGCTATTTTAAAGGAGTAATCCAGGAAATATTGGAGCATGGGTACGATCACCTCTCCTGAATGTTCCCTTTGTTCTTCAACCCTGGATACAGGCAGTCCCAAATAACCGGCAAAATCTTTGTCCACCTCCACATTGCCCAGTGGCGACTCCCAGTATTCGTTGCTGTCGTATGCCATATCGTTGCCCATTCCCGAATGGTTGGGATTGATAATGAAGAAGGTGTCGAACTGTTGTTTGTGGCGGCGGATGATCTCAAAGAGATGGACGGCCTGGTAGGCAGAAAACATGTAACCTGCATGGGGTGAAACCCCACCGATGAGCTTTTTATCGGCCAGTTCCAGGTCGATGTCGCCTTTCTCCTCTTCATAAACCTTGTCGAGAAGGTCTTTTAACTCCCGGGGGTCATCCGGGTAAAACTGGCCTGCAACGGCTGTTTTTCTTGTATTCATCATAGTCTGTTGTATTTATCTTATAAATACTTTGTTGCCACAACTGGTGCATTTGCCCGACTCATCGATGCCCGGCAGGCGTGTGTAGTACCCGTTCCTTCTTACCAGCAGCTGGCCGCACTGGTCGCAGTAGGTGTTGGAACCATCTTCGAGCATGACATTTCCAAGGTAAACATAATCGAGATGCTGGGTAGCCAGGGTGTAAAACTCCTTGAGTTTGGACACAGAGGTGGGTTCGATGGTGGATTTATACCCCGGATAGTAGCGGGATATATGCAAAACGGTCTTTCTCCCCAGGTTTTCGCTGATCCACTGCAGCATTTCCTCGAAATATCCAATCTGGTCGTTGAGGCTGGGTATGACCAGGTTGGTTATTTCAACAAAAGCGTTGCTTTTGCCTATCTGCAGTATGGCGTCTTTGATGGGCTCCAGGGAGGAACGTGTGTGTTTGCGGTAGAACTCATCGGTAAATCCCTTCAGGTCGATGCTGAAGGCATCCATCAGGGGTATGAGCTCTTCCAGGGGGCTGGGGTTGATAAAGCCATTGGTGACCATTACGTTTTTCATGCCTCTGTTCTGTATTTCCCGGGCGACATCCTTCATGAACTCGTAGTAGATGACAGGTTCGTTGTAGGTATAGGCCACGCCCACGTTGTCGGAGCGGTTGGTGGCCAGGCTGACGATATCGTCAACGCTGTGGGTTGGTTTTTCAGGCATGTCGCGTTGTGATACCTGTGATATCTCCCAGTTCTGGCAGAAGAAACACCTCATGTTGCATCCCTTGCTGCCTACCGACAGGATGTTTTCGCCGGGGTGGAAATGATACAGGGGTTTTTTTTCTATGGGGTCGAAGCCCATACCGGTGACCACCCCGTAGTTCAGGCTGTAGAGCTTGCCCTGCTTATTGCTGCGAACCCCGCAAATGCCGATTTTATCAGGTTTGATGATGCAGTTATGTGGGCATAATGTACATTTGACCTTATCTTCATTGAGCGAGTTATAAAATAGCGCCTCTTTCATAATGCAACTTCCCTCCTCACAGAATTTTTTAACGGGTGCTTCCCCTTGCTGCTCTATAGCGGTGCATGGTGATGGTCATTGAACACCGAAACGATGGTAGTCCCTAACGGGGATCTCTTGTTTGGTAATATCATCCACCCGGGCAGAAGGGGGACCTTGCCAGCACCATTGGACAAATTCATTCAGGTCTTCCGGATCGCCTTCAGCTTCAATGTAGACGCTCCCATCTATCCTGTTTTGAACAAAGCCTTTCAGACCCAGTTGCTGGGCTTTGTTCACGGCACTGAACCTGAATCCTACACCTTGAACCCTGCCTTTAATGGTGATTGCAAGCGCATTTTTCATACACACCCTCCTTTTTGTTTATTGGTAACTGGTGGTTGTAAAGCTGTATATATGTAACTGGTCCAATGGGGTGTCTGGTTTTATCTCCCCCTGTTTGCGGGCATCTTCAAGGATGACTTCCACTGACCGGCTGCCGTTGACATTGGGCAACAGCAGTCCCCGCCTGCCTTCATCATCTTCCACGATCACACCATGTTTTTCGGGTTTAAGCTGGCTGACATCTTCCACTTTCTTGGGTTCCGACAAAACGTCGACCACAATGCTGATATTATTGAGTTCTTCTTCTTTGAGGGTGTCGGCTTTTTGGTCATCAAAGGCTGCGGCAACCGCATTTTCAATGATCTCGTTGTACAAATGCTGATGGGTGGGGGTGGTTTTGCCCACGCGGCCCTTCAGTTGGTTGCCGCTATATAGAGATACATAGCAAGCAAGTTTGAGTTTTAATGCCGGGGGGATCTCTGATTCTTCTTTAAAAAGCTTTTTTCCTGTTTTCAGATACAGCAATATCGCGTCGTAAGCGATTTTTGCATACACGGTGTTTGGCTCAAACATAAGAAAATAAAATTTAGGTTAGAATTTTATGACACTTTAAACACTTCAAAACATTATGTAAATTTAAAAAATAGTAAATTTAACATCAACATTATTTGTGATCGCCAAAAAAGTTAACGGGTCTAATGTTTTGAAAGCTTGACGCATTGATATTTATCATATGAAGTGCATGTCTTTTCGTCGTGTTCCGCTTCTTTACTTTTTTGGTGAGACCTTCACCTGCTGCAATGGTTGATTTGTTAAATCCATAGTTCATGAAGTACGGTATATTGCTACGGGAGAACCTTCGAATTTCGCTCAATGCAGTGAAATCGAATAAGTTAAGAACCGTGCTTACCATGTTCATCATAGCATTTGGCATCATGGCTCTGGTGGGCATTCTTACGGCCATCGATTCTATAAAGGCATCCCTTGAGAGCCAGTTCACCATTATGGGAGCCAACACCTTCACCATCACCAACCGCAACCTTGTCCGCACCGGCGGCGGGGATGCAGAAAAGAACCCGGTTATTCCCTATCGGCAGGCTGTGGAGTTTAAACAGGAGTATGATTTTCCCGCCCGCGTTTCCCTCTCTTATGATGCTTCCGGCACGGCTACTGTCAAGTACAGGTCGGTGCGCACCAATCCCAACATCTCTGTAGTAGGTACCGATGAGCAGTATCTGATGACCTCGGGCTACAACCTTGAAAGAGGGCGTAATTTCTCGCACCATGAAATTCATTCCAACGCTCATGTGGTGGTGATAGGAAGCCGGCTGGCAGGCGAGCTGTTTGGTCCCGGTGAAGAAGGCATCGGGAAGGTTATCACCATTGGCAGTGGTAAATACAAAGTCATCGGCATCCTGGAGGAGAAGGGCTCGGGTTTTGGAGGTGGTGCCGATAAGGTATGTCTTTTGCCCATCAACAATGTGCGGCAGTATTTTGCCAGGCCCAACATGCATTTTCGCATTACGGTACTGCCCGATGATCCGCTTTTTATGGAAGTGGCGGTAAGTGAAGCAAGGGGTCTTTTTCGTGTTATCCGTGGGTTGCGGGTTCGTGATGCCAACAACTTCACCATTGAAACCAGCGACAACCTGATCAACCTGTTGCTGGAAAACCTGCGATATGTCACCCTGGCAGCCACTATCATCGGCTTGATCACGCTATTTGGGGCTTCGGTGGGTCTGATGAACATCATGCTGGTGTCGGTTACCGAGAGAACGCGGGAGATAGGGGTAAGGAAAGCCATAGGTGCCAAATCTTCTCTCATCCGGCAGCAATTTATGTTTGAATCGGTTTTCATTGGCCAGATGGGCGGATTGCTCGGAATCATCCTGGGCATCCTGATTGGCAACCTGGTGTCTGTCATCACGGGCAATCCCTTTGTTGTACCGTGGCTGTGGATACTGAGTGGTGTGTTGCTGTGTCTTCTGGTGGGATTGCTCAGCGGTTTTCTCCCGGCAGTGAAGGCATCCAAAGTTGATCCCATCACCTCTCTTCGATATGAGTGAATTTTATTTATATTTGCTGTATGCAGAATCTGTACATAGAAGAGACCATAAAAACCCCCGGGGTGGAATTTGATGCGGGCACCGGTGTGTTGAATGTTTATGGCCGGGCCATCCCAGAGAATCCGGAGAACTTTTTCTCCGGGATGATCGACTGGGTCTTTTCTTATTTCAAAACTCCCATGTCGCAAACCCAGGTCAACATCCAGCTGGAATACATCAACAGCGGGGCATCCAAGTTCATACTGGAGTTTTTTCAGATTCTGGAAGAGAAGTACCAGGAGGGCCACCCGGCCCAGATCAACTGGTACTATGAAGAGGATGACGAATCGGTTTACGAGCTGGGCAAGCATTACCAATCGATGCTGCACATACCTTTCAAGATGGTGGTGGTCGATGAATGATGGCAAAAGCCTTTCCAGGCTGGTCCCTGACCGGCTTTTGTTATTCCTTCTCTTTTTTCCCGGTGTACTGGCTTAATCTCTCCTGGCAGTCTTCCAGTTTGTCTTTCAGCTCTTTCTCCCTGCGTGATGACTCTTCCTGGGTGGCCTTGAGTTCTTCCATGTTCTGACGCATCTCCTCTTCCTGTGATTTCATCTCTTCCAGTCTGTTT
>CAJXLE010000105.1 GCA_913055895.1 uncultured Bacteroidota bacterium
ACATCCCAGAAAAGTGAATAGGCAAAGGCTCTTTTAAAGGGATCCTTGATGCGGGTGATGTGGTATTGATAGGTACGCGAAAGCGCATCGTACCGGGCATGGGCATTGGAAGCCACCGGATGGATGCTGTAGACGGCAATGTCGTCAGGCAAAAAACGGTTCAGCCGGAAACAGATGTTTGGGGTGTCATCAATGGGCCCGTCAAAATCAAAATGGGCCCAGAAGAGGGATGCATGTACGCCTGCATCGGTTCTTCCCGCCCCAACCACATGGATGTCTTTCCTTAATATGGTACTCAGGGCATCGTTCAGGGTTTGCTGTACGGTGGTAGCGTTGGGTTGTACCTGCCAGCCGTGGTAATTGGTGCCCTTGAAGGCAAGCCTTATGAAGTAACGATGGTTCTCCAATGGTTAAATTTTTTTGCAAAATTAACAAATATAATGCTCAAACAACTGTCTGATGGAGTAGGAATGTGACCATCGCTTAATAAACCTTAAATTACTTTAACTTTTATTAACAAAATAAAAGTCTATTATTGGCAGGTCGAAAAGCTTTCATTTCTGAACGAAATATTTTTAATTTGGGAAAAATTCTGATTTTTTATGAATCAAAGCGTCAATGTAAAGGAATTGAATGAGCATATCCGCAATGAAAGCTCGTTTGTGGATATGATCAATATGGAGATGAACAAGGTTATTGTGGGTCAGAAACATCTGGTGGAGAGTTTGCTTGTGGGTTTGCTCTCAGATGGCCACATATTGTTGGAAGGTGTGCCCGGCTTGGCCAAAACGCTTGCCATCAGCACCTTGTCTGGAATCGTGGATGCCCGGTTTAACCGCATTCAGTTTACGCCCGATCTTCTGCCGGCCGACTTGCTGGGAACGATGATATACAGTCAACAGAAAGAGCAGTTCATGGTGAAGAAGGGCCCGATCTTCACCAACTTTGTGCTTGCCGACGAGATCAACCGCTCCCCGGCCAAAGTGCAGAGTGCACTGCTCGAGGCAATGCAGGAGCGGCAGATCACCATTGGTGAAGATACCTTCAAGCTGGACCAGCCTTTCCTGGTGCTGGCCACACAGAACCCAATAGAGCAGGAGGGCACCTATCCTTTGCCTGAAGCCCAGGTGGACCGGTTCATGCTCAAAGTGGTGATCGACTATCCACAGCAGGAAGAGGAAAAGCTGATCGTTCGCCAGAATCTGGCCAAAGAATTTCCCACGGCCAGCCAGGTGGTCAAACCCGACGACATCATCCGCGCCCGGGGCATCGTTAAGGAAGTATACATCGATGAAAAAATAGAACAGTACATCCTGGACATTGTCTTTGCCACCCGCTATCCGGAGAATTACGGCCTCGACCATCTGCAGGGCATGATCAATTATGGGGGCTCGCCCAGGGCCAGCATCAATCTGGCCATTGCCTCCAAAGCCTATGCCTTTATTAAAAGGCGTGGATATGTCATTCCTGAAGACGTGCGCGCTGTTTGTCACGATGTGCTGCGCCACCGCATAGGCCTGTCGTATGAGGCCGAAGCAGAGAATATGACAGGTGAGGACATCATCACAGAAATACTCAATACCATTGAGGTGCCGTGATACGGACCTTTTCAAGTGATAATCATTAATCCCGGGATCATGAAGACGTTCTTTTTGACTTTTTTTCTATTATCATCCTTGTTTGTATCGCAAACCCATGGTCAGTACTATATTGGAAAAACCGTGGATGAGATCAAAACCATGATGCAAGAGTCCGGTTCGGATTTTTATTTCGCCAAGCAGGTCAACACCGGCAAACACCATTTTCTGAAATATGAGAATGTGGATCAAACCAAAACCAAGCTGTTCATCATGGGGGATGATGGGAAATGCCGGTATACAAAACTCATGTGCGACTATGCGTTGCTCAAGCAAATACAGGATTCGCTGAACAGCAATTACCAATACCAGAAGGATCTGACCTGGCGTGATTACAACGAAGGCGGCGAATATGAGTATATCATTGAAATGAACAAGCGGGACTGGTTCTTCACGATCAGGACCTCCCGGCTGAAAAAGTAGGAGCAGCCTTGGAAACAACAGACTTACTCAAGAAGGTAAGGAAGATAGAGATCAAGACACGGGGTTTGTCCCGTAATATTTTCGCAGGAGAATATCACAGTGCCTTTAAGGGACGGGGTATGTCATTCAGTGAGGTGCGGGAATATCAGTACGGAGATGACATCCGCAATATTGACTGGAATGTGACGGCCCGGTTCAACCACCCCTATGTGAAGGTTTATGAAGAGGAGCGTGAGCTGACCGTCATGCTGCTGGTGGATGTCAGCCAGTCGCGTGTATTTGGAACCCAGGGTCAGCTCAAGAAAAACCTGATCACCGAGATAGCCGCAGTACTGTCTTTTTCTGCCATTCAAAACAATGACAAGATCGGTGTGATCCTTTTCAGTGGTAAGATAGAGAAGTTCATTCCCCCTAAGAAAGGCAGGAAACATATTTTGCGGATTATAAGGGAATTGATCGAATACAGCCCGAAGGAGCCCTCAACCGATATTTCTGAAGCCCTGAAATATTTGACCAACGCCATCAAAAAGCGTTGTACAGCCTTTGTGATCTCGGATTTTTATGACCAAAACCCCGCGGATTATTCGTTGAATTATGAAGAGGCTTTGCGCATTGCCAACAAGAAGCATGATGTGATCGCCCTGCAGGTTTGGGACAGGCGTGAAAAGGAGTTGCCGCCGGTTGGGCTGGTAAAGATGCAGGATGCCGAGACCGGCGAGTATGTATGGGTGGACACCTCCAGCAGGAAGATACGAAGGGCCTACCATCAATGGTGGGAGACCACCAACCAGAATATCCGCACAACATTTTCGCAGGCAGGCGTGGACTACGCTTCTTTTACCACCGGCGAGGATTATGTCAGGCCCCTGATCGGTTTGTTTAAAAGGCGATAAAAAGCTTATTGATGTACACCAGGATTTTGAAATATTTGCTCTATGTATTGTTTGCATTGGTTTTCCTTCCCAGGGCACATGGTCAGCCTTTCCGGGTTGATGCCCGTTTGGATACCAACCAGATTCAGATTGGCGACCAGATCCATCTGCAACTGAACCTGACCCAGCCCGGTGATGCCCGGGTGGAGATACCCAGCTGGCAAGACCGCCTGGGAACGCAGCTGGAGGTTATAAAAACTTTTCCCCCGGATACAATGGGCGATCAGGGAGACCAGTCCATCACCATCACCCGGAAATTGCTGATCACCAGCTTCGATACCGGCAAGGTGGAGATACCGCCTGTGCCTTTTTTCTACCAGGGGCGGCAGGGTGTTGACAGTGTGCTGACACCACCCATGGACCTTTATGTACAGACCGTACAGGTAGACACCACCCGCGATGTTTTTGGCATCAAAGGTCCTTTTGGGGCACCCCTGAGCTGGGCCGAGATATGGCCCTGGGCAGCCGGACTGGTTGCACTGGGTTTGCTGGTGTGGGCACTTATCTACCTGCTGCGCCGGAGGAAAAGAAAGGATATGGTGCTGGAGCCACGAAAAACCTCAGAGCCAGCCCATGTCTATGCCCTGCGGGAGCTCGACCGGCTGAAGGAGGACCGGCTCTGGCAGAATGACCAGGTCAAAGCCTATTACACCCGGCTGAGCGAGATTTTGAGGACGTATCTTTGGATGCGCTATGGCATTAAGACCCTGGAGCGCACCACCGATGAAATCATGACCTCGCTTAGTGATACGGAGCTGGCCCAACAGGAAGCCTATGACATGCTCTTGGGGAACCTGCGGTTTGCCGACCTGGTGAAATTTGCCCGCATGCAGCCTTCGACCACGGAAAACGAAGGAGCCCTGCAGCAGGCCTATGATTTTGTCCATGCCACCAAATATGTCGGGGAGCAAGAACCTGCAGCCAAGGAAGGGGGAGATGAAAAGGGTGATGCAGGCGAGGAGCAGGAACCCAATGAGCAGGACAATAATAAGCAGGAGCCCAAAGAAGGTCCTAGAGGCAACTTATCCCGCTGAAGCGGGATAAGTTGCAGAAGAATATAATCTTGAATAAGAGATGCTCTTGTAAGATCAAATGAACAACAACCGGATCAGCAAAGTGAGATGATGAGAGATATTACATTCGCCAATCCTGAATTGTTATTTCTTCTGGTATTGATTGTACCGGCGGTGGGATGGTATATATACCGCCACCGTTCTGCCGAGGCCACCCTGCAGGTCTCCCAGGTCCAATCCATCAAACAGGCAGGTGGCTCCTACAAATATTATCTGCGCCATGTGGTTTTTGGCGCCCGCATGGTTGCCATAGGCCTTTTGGTGGTTGCCCTGGCCCGGCCCCAGTCAACCAAAAGCTGGAAGGATGTCACCACCCGGGGCATAGACATCGTCCTGGCCCTGGACATATCCAGCAGCATGCTGGCTCGTGATTTCAACCCCAACAGGCTGGAAGCTTCCAAAGATATTGCCATCGATTTTATCTCTGAGCGGCCCAGCGACCGCATGGGACTGGTGGTGTTCAGCGGCGAGAGTTTTACCCAGTGTCCGCTTACCACCGACCATTCGGTGCTGATCAACCTGTTTAAGGATATTGAAAGCGGTATGGTGGAAGACGGGACCGCCATTGGCATGGGACTGGCTACGTCGGTCAACCGGCTCAAAGAAAGCGAAGCCAAGAGCAAGGTGGTGATCCTGCTGACAGACGGGGTCAACAACCGCGGCTCCATTGCCCCGGCCACAGCTGCCGAGATAGCCAAGACCTTCGACATCAGGGTCTACACCATCGGGGTAGGCAGCCAGGGTACCGCCCCCTACCCGGTCAACACCCCTTACGGGGTTCAGTACCGCAACATGGAGGTGGAGATTGATGAAGAGGTGCTGCAGCAAATAGCCGGCGAAACCAATGGGGAGTATTTCCGGGCCACCGACAACCGTAAGCTGGAAGAGATCTACCAGCAGATCGACCAGCTGGAGAAATCCAAAATTGAAGTCAAAGAATACAGTGAGAAAAAAGAGGAGTTTTTGTGGTTTGCCATAGCCGCCGGCATCCTGCTTTTGATTGAATTGTTGCTTCGCACCACCGTGCTGAGGGCCATACCTTAAAGGAGGAGCGATTATGTTTAGATTTGGTAATTACGAATATTTATATGCGCTGGCCATCATACCCGTTCTGATCATCTTGTTCGTCGTGGGTGTGTACCTGAGGCGGCGTTCACTCAGACGTTTCGGCGATGTGGAGGTGATCAGCCAACTCATGCCTTATGTGTCCAGGATACGACCCGTGCTTAAATTCATATTCCTGGTCCTGGCCCTGACCAGCGTCATCTTCGCCACGGCCGATCCCCAGTTTGGTTCCAAACTGGAGAAGGTGAAGAGGAAGGGAGTGGAGCTTATCATAGCCCTGGATGTCTCCAACAGCATGCTGGCTGAAGACATAGAGCCCAGCAGGCTGGAGAGGGCCAAAAGGGCCATCAGCCAGATGATAGACAGGTTGCACAATGACAAGCTTGGCCTGGTCGTTTTTGCTGGAGATGCTTATGTTCAGGTTCCACTAACAACGGATTATTCGGCTGTGAAAATGTATCTGTCGTCCATCAACACCGAGATAGTACCCAAACAGGGTACGGCCATCGGCTCGGCCATCGACCTGGCGCGTGAGTCGTTTGACCAGGAGAGCGGCCTGGACAAGGCCATGATTGTGATCACCGACGGTGAAAACCACCAGGGCAACGTCGTTCAGGCTGCCGAAAAAGCCCGGGATGAAGGCATCACCATACATGCCATAGGGATGGGCAGCCCGGAGGGAGCACCCATCCCCATCCGAAGCAACAACGGGCAAACCGTTTACCAGAAGGACCAGCAGGGCAATACGGTCATCAGCAAGCTGGACCCGGCTACCCTGAAGAACCTGGCCCGCGAGGGCAAGGGAACATTCATCAGGGCCAGCAACGCCCGCACCGGGCTCGACGAACTGCTGGATGAGATCAACCAGATGACCAGGAAAGAGATAGAATCTAAAGTATACACCGACTACGAGCACCGTTTTCAGTACCTGTTGGGCCTTGCCCTGTTCTTCCTGTTGCTTGACCTGATGTTGCTGGAGAGAAAGAACAGACGTTTGATGAGTTTTAACCTATTTAAAATCAGGGGGTGATTATGCGAATTCATGTCTTTACCTTATTGCTTGTGATCAGCAGCCTGACGGCTTTCTCCCAGGCCGAGCGCAAATATATCCGCAAAGGCAACCAGGCCTACGAGGAGAAAAATTTCACCGATTCTGAGGTGAATTACCGCAAGGCCCTTGAAAAAGATGCTGGCTCCTTTGAGGCCACATTTAATGTGGGCGATGCCCTTTATAAACAGGAAAAATACAAGGAGGCGGCAGAAAAATTCGCATCATTGGCAAACCAGGATGTCTCCGATGAAAAGCTGGCGCGTGCTTACCACAACATGGGCAATGCTTTGCTGAAGACCAACAAGCTTAAGGAAAGCATCAATGCATACAAGCATGCCCTGAGGCTGAATCCCGGTGATGTGGAAACCAAGCACAACCTTACCTATGCACTGCGAAAGCTGAAGCAGCAGCAACAAAAGAAAAAGCAACAGAAGCAGCAAAACCGGCAGCAGCAACAGCAGCAGGACCAGCAGAAAAAAAACGAAAAAAAGCAGCAGCAGGATCAGCAGGATCAGCAGGGCCGGCAACAGCAACAACAGCAACAACAACAAAAGGAGCAGGATCGGAAAAAACAACAGCAGCCGCAGTCTGGTGAAAAACAGCGCATCTCGAAGGAAGATGCCAAAAGGTTGCTGCAGGCCCTGGAGAACGACGAGAAACAGCTGCAGAAAAAACTTAAGAAGAAGAAAGCCAAATCGGTGAAAGTTAAAACAACTAAGAACTGGTAAATTTGTGTTCATGAAAAAATCCCTGTTTTTGTTGACCCTGGTGATGATGGTGGCTGGATGTGCTCTGGCACAGGATGTTGAGTTTAAGGCGCAGGCGCCCAACGTGGTGCGCCAGGGTCAGCAGTTCCGCCTTACCTATACCATCAATTCCAAGGCCGAAAACTTTCAGCCTCCCGATATGGGCCAGTTTTCCGTGCTGGCGGGCCCCAGCACCTCCTCCAGCACCAACGTGAGCATCATCAACGGGAAGATGACCCGCAACTACCAGCTGACTTACACCTATGTGCTTCAGGCCAACCAAACGGGGGAGTTTACCATTGCACCCGCCACCCTGGAGGTCGACGGCACACAATACACATCCAACGAGCTGAGCATCGAGGTGATCGCATCGCAACAAGGCACTTCGGGGAGGCAACAAAAAAGCCAGGACCAGCAGCAAAATGAACAAAGCCGGGAAGTACAGCCCGATGAAGATGAGCTGTTTGTCAGGATTCACCTCAACAAGCAACGGGTCTTCCGGGAAGAGCCCCTGGTAGCCACCATCAAGCTTTATTCGAAGGTGAATATCTCGGGACTGGAAAACGTCAGGTTTCCGGATTTCGAAGGTTTTTATAAACAGGAGATCGAAACACCCCCCTTGAGACAGCTGGAGAAGGAAAATGTCAATGGCGAGATATACGGGACGGGCGTCTTGAGGAAATACCTGCTTTTTCCCCAGAAAAGCGGTGAGCTTGAGATTGGTTCTTTTCAGGTTGACTGCATCGTTCAGAAAAAAGTACAAGGCCAGTCGCGCAGCATTTTTGATGATTTCTTCGGATCTTACAAGAACGTACGTATGCCGGTGAAGAGCGATCCGATAGGTGTGCAGGTGGAACCCCTTCCTTCCGGCAAGCCGGCCAATTTCAGCGGGGGAGTGGGGTCTTTTGATCTGGAAGCATCTCTTGATAAAAAACAGGTGCCGACCAATGAAGGTGTCACCTTCACCATGAAGATCTCCGGTCAGGGCAACCTGAAGGTGCTGGATCCACCAAAAGTGAACTTTGCGCCCGACCTGGAAGTGTATGACCCGAAAGTTTCCGACGATATAGAGGTTTCTGCCGGTGGTGCCAGTGGAAGCAAAACCATAGAGTATCTGGTTATACCACGTCATGCAGGTGATTATCAAATTCCACCGGTGCAACTTTCTTATTTCGACCCGGCTTCCGACCAGTACAGGCAGGTAAGCACCCGTCCTTTCACCCTGACGGCCACCTCAGTCGAAGGCGACACCTCAGCCGCCGGAATGTCAAGGAGCTATTCGAAAAAAGATGTCAGCATCATAGGCAGCGACATACGTTACATCAAAACCGACGGTTTTGATCTGAAGGAGCGTGGTGAGTTTGTCTTTGGCTCGGCAGGTTTTTACTCGGTTTATGCCATCGGGCTGGTTGCCTTTGGCATTGTGTTCCTTCTCATGCGCAAACGCCAGCGTGAGAATGCCGATGCGGTGCTTCTGAAAAACAAGAAAGCCAATAAGTTTGCCCAAAAACGGCTGAAAGAGGCGTCCAAACATCTCAAACAAGGTGACAAGGATGCCTTTTATGAGGAAACACTCAAAGCTTTGTGGGGTTATTTGAGCGACAAACTTGGCATACCGGTGGCAGAGCTGTCCAGGGACAATGCACGTGAGCGCCTGCAGTCGAAAGATGTACCCCAGGATATGACCGACCAGTTCCTGCAGCTAATAGACGACTGCGAGTATGCCCGGTTCGCTCCCTCTGCCGATGAGGAACGCATGGACCGTCTTTACCAGGATGCCATCTCGACCATCAGCAGGTTGCAGCAAAAACTAAAATGAAGCATGTTGAACCCCAACGTTATCATTCAAATGAAAAAGACATACCTTTTGTTGTTGTTGTTGCTGACCGGTCTTTTCTCCGGGGTGCAAGCCCAGGATACCGATCAGCTGCTGGACTCAGCCAATCAGCAATACAAACGCGGGCAATACCGCAAGGCCATCGAAACCTATGAACAGGTCCTGGCCAGGGGACAGGAAGCTGCCGGTGTCTATTACAACCTGGGAAATGCTTACTATAAGACGAACCAGCTGGGCCCGGCCATCCTTAATTACGAGCGGGCACGTCTGCGCGACCCCGGCAATGATGACATCCGCTATAACCTGAACCTGGCCAGGCAGCAGATAACCGACCGCATAGAGCAGATACCCGATTTTTTCATCACACGCTGGGTGCGCCAGTTCATCAACCTGCTTTCTTCCGACCAGTGGGCTGTTATGAGCGCAGCCACTTTTGTTGTTTTCCTGGTCTTTTTAACCCTGTATCTCTACACCCGCCGGTTGACACTGAAAAAAAGTTCCTTCTGGATTGGCATCCTGGCAGTGGTCATCGCGGTGGGCTCCTTTGTTTTTGCCATGCAGCAGAAGAAGGACATAGTCGACAGCCAACAGGCCATCGTCTTCGACTCGAAGGTGGTGGTTAGAAGCTCACCGGCCCGCAGCGGCACAGAATTGTTTGTCATACACGAGGGTACCAAAGTGTATCTCGAAGACAGCGTAAGCGGATGGTATGAAATACGCCTGTCCGACGGCAGCCAGGGCTGGTTGAAACAGGAAACGGTCGAACCGGTCTAGCACCTAACAAGTATGCATGCATGAACACGGAAATGGTTTTTGAAGACGAGCTGCATTCGATGCGGCGCTTGTACAGGAAAAATATGGCCGGGGTGCTGGTTTTGAGCGCCGGGGTGCTGGCCATATCCATTCTTTTCCCGGATTTGGGCTCCCTCTCAAAGAAGGCTTCCCTGATTGCCAAATCCATAATGATCGTATTGTTTTTGTCGGTCATACCCCTTTTGTTAAGTCATTTGAGAAAACAGCTCAGGCTGCTCCCCCCTGAAACCAGCCTCGACCGTAAGATGGCTGTCTACAGGCGCCAGTTTTATATCAAAGCTGCCGTCCTGTCGCTGCTGTGCCTGATGAGCATGGTTGTTTTTCTGGCCTCGGGCGACCCGATGATCCTGGTGCTGCTGCTGGCCGGGGTGATGTTTTTGTATTTTGAACGCCCCAACCGCCTGAAAATTCGCAATGACCTGAAGATGGATGAAGAGGCCTGAGGTTTAAGGATTTTTTACGGAAGCTCCCCTGCATGGTGTTTGAAAAATTGCTATCTTTATTTTCCATAGCTTAACTTTAAACCCAACCTTCATGGAACGCAAACGATTTCAAGGCAGAACAATCCTGGGCATTGTCCTTGTCCTGATAGGTATTTTCATGATCGCCCGCAGCCTCAACATTTTACCGTATGGCCTGGCAGACGACCTTTTTAGCTGGCCGATGATCCTGGTGATTCTCGGCATCATCTTTCTTATCAGCCGTCCCGGCAGCACGTCGGGGTGGATATTGCTCATCATTGGAGCGGTGTTTCTGTTTCCTCGCATTACGGATCTTCCCTATTCACTCAGGGAGGTTTTCTGGCCGGTGGTTTTCATTGGCATTGGTTTGCTGATCCTTTTCAAGTCGCTCACCGGCATACGGCGGAGAAATTATGTGCAGACCAGTGGATCGACCACCGATTATGTTGATGAGGTGGCCATTTTGGGAGGCAGCGACCGCAAGATCACGTCGGCAGCTTTTAAGGGCGGCCAGATCACCTCCATCCTGGGGGGCTCACAGATCAACCTGTTGCATGCCAGGCTGGCCCCGGGCGACAATGTCATTGATGTGTTTTCCCTTTTTGGCGGATCCACCCTCATCGTGCCCCGCAACTGGAATGTGAAGGTGGAGGTGACCTCCATCCTGGGCGGTTTTTCAGATAAAAGATCGGTACAGGAGAGCCCCGACAAGGAGGGCGAGGGTGTGCTGGTGATCAAAGGCTTGGTGCTGTTCGGCGGCGGAGAAGTCAAAAACATTTAGCCCCCGTCTGTTCCTGCTGTTGATCCGGGACCTTTGATCCGGTTGATTTCCTGCTGCAGGTTGCTGATGCGCTGCAGGATGTCTTCTCTTGGCACCTCAGGTTCCGGCAGCTCATGGCTGATGTAATGGGTGAATTTCCAAATCTCCTTGATCTGCTCCGCGGGTATGTCATAGGCCTGGTACAAAGGGTTGAGGGAGTGTACCGTCAGCTTTTTTTGCTTTTCCAGCTTGTTTTCAATCACCTTAAAGACAATGCCCTCATTCAGGGTTAGGATGATGCAGGGTGTACCCGACTTCACAGAAAGCCAGTCCATGACAAACTCGCCGGTGATCCATGAGCCATCGGGGATGGGGTGCATCGAGTCGCCCCTGATCTGAAAAGTCCTGTACTTCTTTTCATCCGGCAGGAAAGGGAGCTTAAACACGGGCAGCTCCCTGATGAACTCCGGGTCGGCAAACCCCCTTTGATATCCTGCCTTTGCACGTTCGGGCACCAGTTCGATGTTTTCCTTGTTGTCGCTGTCTACCGTGGTGGCCAGCACCCGCAGGTTGCTTCCTTTCAGGTGCACATCGTATCCGTTCTCCAGCTGCGACAACTGACGCTCATTGAGCTCCGACAGGTCCACTTTGATCAGGGTGTCCACTGCCACCTGGAAATATTCGGAAAAAGCAATCAGGGCCTGGATGCCGGGCCGGGCCACCTCGTTTTCGTAGCCGCTCAGGGTGGAGCGTTTGATTTGAAGGGCGCGGGCAACATCATCCTGTGTCTTTCTTCTGCGTTTTCTCAGCAGGCGAATGTTGTTGCTGAATGTCATGGCAATCAGTATTTTATCCTTTGAAAAAAGGGCGCTTTTTTCTTGTTTTTTTATCCACCAATGATTAAATTATAATCTCAACTTTGATTAAAATCTAATCAAATATATAACAAATTGCTCAAAATCAAAAACGATTGTCAAAGATATTGGGGTTATGAAAGAGGAACGCAACATTGTGCATTTGGATCTGGATTCTTTTTTTGTCTCGGTCGAGCGGCTGCACAACCGGCAATTGATAGGCAAGCCTGTGATCATCGGCGGACTGTCGGACCGGGGGGGGGTGGCCGGGGTGCGTTGCAAATACGG
>CAJXLE010000106.1 GCA_913055895.1 uncultured Bacteroidota bacterium
AGCTACCATTATTCTTTCGAGGCCATGAAGCAATTTGGCACAATCAGCTCTATCCAGGCCATAGCCGTTCTGGCGGAAACCCGTAAAAGTTATATCCGCAGCAAGACGGTGGTTGAGACGTTTAACAACATCTCGGGCAACAACAAAATTAAGATTTTTCGCGACAGAAAAAAGGCCATGGCATGGCTTCACGGGCAAACCCAAAACACGGACAATGAACTCGCGTAAAAATTGTGAGATGCGCATGATCAAATAATCATTATAATCTCAAAAGAGAATGATTATTTTGTCATAGTAAGGTACACAAGGCCAAATTATTAAATAAAAATCAACCTTATGCAACCTTTCATTTCCAGCGGTATAAATTAAACAATACCTAAACATTAAACAGAATTAAATTTGTAGAGCACCCCGAACCAAGAGTGGATCCACACAAGATCAAAACATTAATAAAAATGTAAAAAATCCTGTCAGAAACCCTCGTCAATTTGCCAGGTATGATGACAAACAGGCTATCTTCCGGAGTCTGCCATACAGCGTAACTTTAAAGATATGTATTTGGTCAGCCGGCCCGAAATGGTTTATTTTCGTATGATGATAAGAAAAAAAAGAGATCTTCACAGGTACGCTGTTTTTTGCGGCTCCAGCAAGGGCAATGGCGAAATATACGGCAAGCAGGCTTATGAGTTGGGCCATACCCTGGCCAGGGAAGGCAAATCGGTTGTTTACGGCGGAGCCAGGGTCGGTCTTATGGGTCAACTGGCCGGGGGCACAATTGATGGCGGGGGACACATCACAGGCGTCATCCCCGGCTTCCTGAAAGAAAGGGAAATAGTGCATGAGGGTCTCAACCAACTGATACAAGTGGAATCCATGCACGAACGCAAACAGATGATGCATCAATTGTCGGATGCAGTAATTGCTCTGCCGGGGGGATTTGGCACCCTGGAAGAACTCTTTGAGATGCTCACATGGGCCCAACTGGGGATGCACCAAAAGCCGGTGGCACTTTTAAACGTCAACGGCTACTACGATGCTCTAAAACAACAGGCAGACAAGATGGTACAGGAGGGATTTCTTAAACCGGCCAACCGCCAAATGCTGATCATTCATTCTAATATACGGGAGATGCTGCGAATGATGAGCGAACAACCCATCCCTCATACCGACAAATGGATCAACCGCGACCAGTGGTGACCTCTAGCAACTTCACACTATTGATTACACTAATAATAAATCTAATATCCTACTATGATGCAGATCACAACACTCGATTTTTGGAGCGGCTTGCTTGAAAAGCTATACCAATGGGCCATATCTGAATTGCCCGCCCTTTTGATTCTGGTGGTTGCCACCATCATTGTCCTGAAACTGTTCAAAGCTTTTGTCAACAGGCTCAAAAAAACCATCACCAAAAGGCTTGAGAAGAAAAGCGACGTAGAATCGGGAGAAAGCGGAAAAAGAGCCGACACCCTGATGAACATACTATATGGTGCCGGTAAAGTCGTCATCTGGGCCATGTTTTTGATGATCCTGCTCAAAAAGCTGGGGGTCGACATCGGTCCCATACTGGCCGGTGCTGGTATTCTTGGTCTGGCCGTAGGTTTTGGTGCACAGGAGCTGGTCAGGGATTTCCTTTCGGGTTTCTTCATCCTGCTGGAGAACCAAATCCGCAAAGGCGATGTTGCCATCATCAACGGTACAGGCGGACTGGTGGAAGACATTGCTCTAAGGACCATCACTTTAAGGGATTTTTCCGGTACCACGCACATTTTCCAGAACGGCAAGATCAACACCATCTCCAACATGACCATGGAATGGTCGGCCATGGTCTTTGACATCGGGGTGGCCTACAAGGAGGATCCCGAGCAGGTGATCTCGGTGATGAAGCAGGTAGGCGAAGACCTGGCCGAGGATCCTGAATTCAAAGAACACATCCTGGAACCGTTGGAAATTTTTGGAGTGGATAAATTTGCCGACAGCGCCGTGATCATCAAGGCCCGTATTAAGACCAAGCCCATCATGCAATGGACCGTGGGAAGGGAATACAAAAAGCGCCTTAAATATGCCTTCGATGAGCATGGCATTGAAATCCCGTTCCCCCATACAACGGTATACTGGGGAGAAAAGATCAACCCGCTGAAACTTCAGATCGAAAAGGAGCTCAGGGGCGAGGGTCAACAGTAATTTACAAGCTGTCTTTATACTTCTCCCGGTGTATACCTCTACAACTTGAATAGGGTAAACACCGGGAGAGCTTTTTTATATGAAGGCGAAGGATGGATAAGAATAAGGTTAAGGTTAAGGTTGAGGATGCGTTTAAGGATAAGGCAGGAATAGGGTCAGAGGGAAGAACAGGGAATAAGGTTGATCAAAGGCTGGGCTTGGGCAAGCCCTATGTATTTTAAGGGTCTTTGTCTCCTACATAAAAATAGTGGCGTTTCAACAAAGGATGGCCCTCGGTGGTAAATCCGAAGACCTCCACTTCATACCATCCGTTGTTATCAGGGGCGTAAACTTCGACCTCTATGGACTGATCGCCAGATACTGTCAATCCAGGCTTCCAGAGGAGGGTATTGCGATAATAAGGCAGATGATCCTGGAGTTCGCTGTCCGGGGCAAAACGATTTGAAGGATGGTATAACCTGTAATTCAACCTTGTTGATTGCCCTGGCATCTGCTCAAAGGGAAGATCTCCGGATTGGGTATACAAACCCACCACACCCTGAAACAAGGTATCCTGTATAAGGAAAGGAGTGTAGATCACTTCAAGGCTTTTACACTGGCTGGGAAGCAGCCGCTTCATCCAATGGTAATGTTCATAAAAGACACCATCGATCAGGTAGGCCGGATCCCCCTTTAAAAACTGGTTGTTGTTGTTAATCAACCTTATGCCTTCGCGGGTGGTCTGAACGGACCGCACCACCTCATAGAAATACTCATTGATGGAATCCAGCTTTTGATAATCATCAAAATGCACAACTTCATCTGCCTGGCCATAGAAATGATGATCCAGCCAGTGAGGCCGTTCATCTGCCTTTGAATACCCACTGGTAATCTCCTGATTGTAGTTCTTTATGATGCGACGGGTCAGATACAGGTCCTTCAGATAACCCCGTATCTCCTTCTTAAGAACTGGCAGACCATGTCTTTGATCAACGGGGTATTCATTGAGATATTTGTCTTTCAACTCAAAAACTGCTTTGCCCGGATGATTCAACACAGACAGCACAACATCTCTGGCAGGGGCATCGGGATGGATGAAAAACCGAAACCTGCCCCCATCGTCACTGTGGGTTAGCTGAAGGCGGGCAACCGTGTCGGGAAATGAGATCACAACACGTCGCCCCCGAAGAGGCTGACCCTGTTGATCTGTAACAGATCCGCTCACAAGAATCCCGTTTTGTTCCTGGCAAAAATGCGGGCCCTCTGTATGATTGGATGCTGTCTTATCTGGTTCATTGACTTCTCCACCCACAGACTGTCCAGTCATCGGGGCCACCTTACTGTTCAGATGCAGGCCCTTTCCCGGTCCGCTCGCCCTGCTTACAACCAGAGACATATGCGCGTTGTGTTCAGGAGAAAAACCGCTGCCGGTTAATTGCAGAGCGATCTTTTCCCGGTGACCATAACTCTTTTTAAGTCCTTCAATATGAATGGCCCGGCGGCAGATGCTGTCCTCAAAGAAAGCTTTCCTCCCGGGCTTATCGCCTTGCCAGGGATCCCCCTTCAAGGTATCATCAGGTCCATTCTCAGCCCATTCATCACTTTTTTCCGGGTTGTATATCAGCAACCTGGAAGACATCTGGCCCGGGAGTGCCTTTGATTTCATTCCATGGGTGTAATGAAATATAGAATAAATACCGGAAGGCAAATCTCCGGGAATTTCCAGTTGCCCTGCTCCTATTCCCTGATTGAGAAGAATCTTCTTTCTTGTAATGACAAGTCCCCGGGGGTTGATCAGTTCAATATAGGCCAGTCGGCTCCGATGGGAAAAAGTCCCATCTCTTTGGTTCATGCAATATAACTGAAACCAGATGTTTTCACCGGGAATATAAGCAGGCCGGTCGGTATGTATATGAACCACTTCCCTCCGGGGCGCATCATCCTGGGCATTTATTGAAGAGGCAGCCACCATAAGGTAAAAAACAAACAAGAGGAAGGGAATATGTCGCATCATGGCAAGGTAGTCTTTTTGTTGGGCTCTTTTCATCTCTCAGGTTTTTATCATACGCTTAGTCATAAGCCCAGAACGAGGGCTTTTTAGTTGTTGTGGTGAACATACTGCAATCAATGCATTCTTTGTCGAAGGTGTAAGCCAGCGTATCGATAAGGGGATTTTCCCATAGCACCCAGGATTTATGGACTTTACCGCTGTTATAGTATAGCGAGGGCCTCATCATGTATAAGTCACAATCAAAATGGCTATAATAGCTTTTAAAATTCAGCCCATGGAGGGGGGTCTCAAAATAGAC
The DNA here is from genome assembly GCA_913055895.1 of uncultured Bacteroidota bacterium. GTDB lineage: Bacteria > Bacteroidota > Bacteroidia > Bacteroidales > UBA12077 > JAGXLC01. Next base: position 4,476 of record CAJXLE010000106.1, read on the forward strand.
CCTCTTCTGATCTACCCCTGCTGCGTCGAAATAGCCAAAAACCCTGGTTGCATCATCACCGCTGTTGAATATATTGCTTTGAGGGTTGAAGGGCACATTGTCGAAGATACTTCCATTGTCCTTGCTGCTTTCGTCCACCATCTTCCAGAATTGATAAGCACTGTGGTTCAGGGCATACTGTGTTACCAGTATGCTGTATCCATCAAAAAACTTATAACTCTCATTGGAATACTGAGTCAGGGGGTACCCGACAAGCTGGTTAGAGGTATATTCTGATGTGTTTTCCAGCAACACCGCGTTGTTGTACTCTTTTTTCCAACAAGGTTTATATTCCATCTCAACAGACCGCCAGAGCGGTTCTATCTTCCATGTTTCTTCATAATCCCACTTCAGGTAGTAATCTTCCTGTGGGTCCCAGGCTTCGGTATCCACATTGATTTGAATACCAGGCAGGATCTTGTTATAATCAAAGGAGTATTTTTCCTGGTAGGTGGTGTAGATGCTGTCGATTTCAGGCACCGTTTGGAGGACGACCTGTTCCGACTCAAAGGTTTGTCCATTGTAGGTATGAATGTGCAAAGTATAGGCCCTCCCTGACACACCCTGAATATCAGTTTTTTGTGTTTCGTACACCCCGGGTGAGGTTTCCTGCAGAACTGCTTCATTACCATGATCATCGGATATCCTCACAAGTGCTCCTTCTTCGGCTATTGCCTCTTCCGAATTGATGGGTGTAGTCCGTGAAAGGGTTACCCGGTATGGACCCGGCTGATCGGTGATCAGTCCCTCCACCACCAGGACCTTTTCATAATCAGTGATGCCCGGATCGAAAGGATCGGTGCAACAGGTAACGACCCAGGAAAAAAACAGGAAAATCCATTTAAGGTGTTTCAGTTTCATACAGGCTAAAATTTGAATTGATAGGTGATCGTGGGGATGGGCTCACCAAAGATGGAGAGTTGATAACCCCGGAACCCGCTGTGCGATTTCTTGTAAAATATGGAATAGGGATTGCGCCTTCCTGTAACATTATACAGAGAGAACGCCCATTCACTTTGCCAAAGAGGATCTTTTTTGAGGGTGCCCCTATAGGTCAGGGAAATGTCATACCGGAAATAATGGGGTATGCGGTATTCATTGCGCCGGGAATAAAACAACACCTCTCTCTGGCTTCCGGGCAGCGATGCCTTGGCCACCGGCAGGGTCATAGGTATACCGGAGCTGAAACGGATGACATTGGAGATCATCAGCCTTCGGGTAGGCTCATAGTTGATCACCATCGACAGGTTATGGGGCTTGTCGAAGCTGGCCGGGTAGTAAGCGCCGTTATTGATGTTCTTTTCCGCCACCTGACTTTGTGCTTTAATCTTTGCTTTCGAAAGGGTATAGGCAATCCATCCGGTCAGGCGGCCTTTCTTCTTTTTCAGGATCATCTCCAGGCCATAGGATTGGCTTCGGGCATTGACAATCTCTGTTTCGGGATGGGGATTGAGCTCAAACTGGCTCCCATCTATAAAATCCTTGATGTTGCGGATGCTTTTATAATACAGATCCAACGAGGCGATATACCTGCCGCGCCGAATGTCATTCTTATAACCTATGCTGAGGTGGTCGCCTACCTGTGGCGGGATATTTTCATTGGACAGCTGCCAGGAGTCTACAGGCGAGGCTGCCTGGGTATTGGTCAGCAAATGAATGTATTGCCGGTTGTGGTCATAGCCAAAATTAAGGTACTGGTGATTGACCAGCTGATAGCTTCCTGAAATCCTGTATTCTGGTCCCCCGTTGAAATAGGCCAGCTCATTTTCATCGTAAGTGTGGGTATCTTCCAGATAATCCATATGAATGCGATCGTCCCTGAATTCATAGAGGGTCTCCCGGCCCAGCAAGGCATACATATTGTAGCGTATACCTGCCTTCAGTTTGAAGCGCGGGGTGAGCTGCAAGTGGTCGCCCAAATAGATGGCCCCCTGAAGGGCTTTATCGCTGTTCGGTGCTACCGGCTTGACGATCGACTGCTCTGAATCCTTTTCTCTGCTCCAGGGATCGATCGTGTTTCTCAACACATTGATTCCCCCCAGGATTTCATGATTGGGATGGATCTGATGGGTCAGGCTGGCGCTGAATTTATAATCTTCTATCGCCTGCTCAAAACGAGCTGCCAAAAACCTTGAAGGCCGCTGAGTGCGCGATGTATTGTAACGGGTGTAACCCAGGGTAGCATGAAAGGCTGTTTGATTGCTCAGGTGATAATTCACATTCAAAGAAGCCAGTTGATTGGTGAAGGTATAAGAAGAATCCTGGTGAAGCACAAAATCGTCGTAGCTCTGGTAGAAAAAGCCGGAAATCGATAATTTATCATTATCTCGCCATGACAACTTCATTTGATAGTCATGGAAACCCATGCTGCTGTGGGTGAGCTCCCTTACACTGAACAGATCCATCACCCAGTTCGAATAGGTTTTGCGGGCACCTGCTGAAAAACTGAGCTTTTCGTTGATAAGTGGGCCCTTGACAGCAAGGTTAAGACTTACAGGACTAACCCCGCCATGCAGGGAGAGCTCACTGGTGTTACCGGGGTCGAGGGTGATGTTGTAGACCGAGGATATTCTTCCGCCATACTGCAGCGGCATACCTGCCTTATAGAATTCGGCATCCTTTACCAGACCGGCAGAGATACCGGGAAAGAAACCAAAGAAATGAGAATTGGAATAGGAGTGCATGCCATCAAGCAAGACCAGGTTTTGATCGTTTTTTCCACCCCTTACATTGAAACGCATATCTCCTTCTCCTGTCGACTGAATACCGGGTAAAAGAAGAGAATGCTTTATGATGTCGGCCTCTCCCATGAAGGAAGGAAGCTCGGTGATCTTCTCTGATTCCAGCTTCTCGAAACCAATATGCTCTCTTTCTTTTTTGGCTGCCTCGGCAGTGATGAAGACCTGCTTCAGGCTGGTTGCCTCTTGTTGCAGCTGAACATCCAAATCACCATCGGAATAAAGTTGGATTTTCCGAACAGCCGGCTTCATACCCACATGGGTAAACCTAATTTCATGGTACCCGGTGGTCAGGGCAATCCGGTATGTGCCATCACCATCTGCGATGGTTCCATTGTTCTCCCCTTCTATAAAAACCGAAGTCCCGGGAAGCTGCTGATTGCTATAAAGGCCGGTTATCTTTCCGCTCAGCACGGCAGTTTTCCCTGCCTTACCCGGGATGCCTATCTGGTGAATCTGGTTGGCCTGTTCCCGTATGTTCTCTAGGGCAGCCTCTCTGTCCAGTGTATCGGATTTTCCCGTTGCCGGTTCATTAAAAATCGTGCTGCTTACCAAGCTGGCATCCAGTGGATCACCTTTTGTTAGTATAACAGTGTCTTCCTGATAAATAAAATAATACAACAAGGTTCCATCAAAAACCTCCTCCAGTGCCGAAGTCAGTTTCATAGCCGGATCAAAGTCATTGAGCCGTTCATGTTCCAGCCATGCTTTGCGATAAAAAACCTTTACCTCAAAGCTTGATTCAATCTTTTCAATAATCTCCACATTATCCGACATAGGCTCATCATCAGCCAGCCAGGTGAAACTGCAAAAAACCGGAAACAGGGTAATGAATGGGAGCAGAAGAGAAATATTTTTTAAGGGGCTATTGTGTTTCATGAATCCGGGAAAGATTGTTTTCATAGAAATGGATTAACCGAATGATATCGGGCACATGAGAAGTACGGATGGTAAGATTTTGCTTTCTGATGAATTTTCTTAAACGATCTTTATCGTCTTTGAAAGCCTTTAATAAGGTTCTCCTATTCCTAATCTCATAGATCTCCTGTTCTTTGATAAGATAATAGCGTTTTTCCTGCTCCATCTCAGATTCTCTCTCATAAGGTTCCAGTTGAAACTCCTTTTCAGCGCTGCTTACAAACTTGATATGGCCATCATGGTAGATTCTATAAAGTATAGGATTCTCGGGAAGTATATCCCTGTGAGGTAAGAGGGCTTTGAACAGATATTCCTTCCCGTTCTCGCCTGTAAAACGCCATTCCTGTACATATTTACTGTTCAGACACACATAGCGGGGCAAAGAAGTGATCCTTTCCTGAAACAACACAAGTTCCTGTTGATGGAGGTCATAAAGCAACTGTAGATGTTCATGGCGGTGTCCCTTATAGATCAATGTGCTTTTCCACGGTTGATCACTCATAAAAAACGGATGCTGCTGTGCTCCGTAGTATTTGAACTGATAAACCGGACCGTAGAGCAGTTTCTCATATTGTCCTTCAGCAATTTTATGGGGAAGCTGAGCCAATAGGTTATGGGCCAAAAAAACCAATACAACAGAAAGGGCTAATCTCATGCCTGTAGTCTTAAAAATCGACCCCTAATTTACAGGATTTTTTTTAAAATCCTGGATTCCGTCAATTTTCACAGCCAAATTAATCTGCGGGTTGGTGCCATCCCTGAAAATATAAAGCCATATGAGGATTATTTGACTTTTTTATACTAAAAAATTCATGCTTTGCATTCAACCAGGTACGCATTATTATGAAGAATCAACTATCTTAGCTTTGAACTTATAAAACATCCATGCTGCCTTGACACAAAAAGACATGCTTATAATGTAAGTTCCACATTGCCAGTTGATTAAATGAAAAATAAACGTATGAACGTCCATGACAAAATCATCATGAATATCACAAAAAGAAATGATGGTTCAATATAGTAACCTCCCCTATACCAATAAGTTAATTAGGATATCATCAAATAAGTTTTATAAATCACAGAAAAAATAACCCCATGAAACATTTAATGACCCTCTTCTCAGTTATTATTTTGCTCCTGTTATGGAGTGTACCCTCCCAGGCTTGCACCATCATTGTAGTAGGCAAGGAGGCCTCCAAAGACGGTTCTGTCATCATCTCACATACGGATTGTGGTGATGACAGCCGCATTCGTGTGGTGCACGGACAACAACACCCGAAGGATGCCATGGCCAATGTCCATTGGGGCATCCAAAGGGTCGATCTTCCGCTCGACGACTACGGGGAGGTAATCGGCCAAATCCCGCAAGCCGGGGAGACCTACACCTACTTCCACTCGGCCTATCCCCATATGAACGAACATCAGCTGGCCATAGGGGAAAGCACCATGAGCATGCGCGATGAGCTCAAATTTGAGCGCTCTGGGGGAGAACAGATCATGACCATAGAGCAGGCACAGGTCTTTGCCCTGCAGCGCTGCAAAGATGCCCGCCAGGCCGTCGAGCTCATAGGACGTCTCATGGAGGAATATGGTTTCCTGCCCTCCTGCGTGGGCGAATCCGAGTCGCTGGTAATAGCCGACACCGAAGAGGCCTGGATCTTTGAAGTGTTGGGGGTGGGACCCGGCTGGACCAGGGACAGCGGCAAGCCCGGCGCCATCTGGGCAGCCAAAAGGGTGCCCGATGAGCATGTGGTGATGCTGCCCAACTGGAGCATCATCAAGGAGATCGACACCACCCAGGCCACCTGCATGGCATCGCCCAACTACCAATCATATGCAGTGGAAAAAGGATGGTACGATCCCACCGGCAACAAGCCCTTCATATGGCAGGATGTGTACGCCCCCACCCCCCGCGAATGGGCCACCGGCCGGTTCTGGCTTTTTTACAGCGAGGTAGCCCCCAACTATACCGACTGGCCCGACCGTAAGATCAATACCCCCTACGACACCAAAAATCCCTATGTCCAGTATGTGGAAGACCTTTCCATGTACCCCTTCTCTCTCAAACCAGAAATGAAGCTTGGCGTAGAAGATGTTATGAAGTTCCAGCGCTCCACCTTTCAGGGAACCATCTACGATATGAGCGAGGACCCCGACTGGTACATACCCGGGGAAGACGGTAAGATGAAGAAAAGCCCGTTGGCTACCCCTTTTCCGCGAAAAGACATGCAGCGGCTGCTGGACATCAACTGGCGCCGCAACGTGGCCCGCGGTGGATATGGCATGATCGCCCAGCTGCGCTCCTGGCTGCCTGATCCGGTGGGCGGGGTTTACTGGGTTTACCAGGACAACCAGACCATCGGTCCCTATGCACCCATCTATGCGGGGGTGCAGGAGATCAACCCGCTTTATAAGACCTATCATCCCGGAAAGTTCAACAACGCCTCGGCCCGGTGGAATTACGATTTTGTCGACAACCTGATGTATCTCAAGTGGCAGGAAGCCTGGGAGGATGTCAGGCCTGTACGCGACTCCCTGCAGCAGGCCACCTTTGAGGAGATGAAGGCGATCGACCGAAAAGCCGCGGAACTCTATCAGCAGGATCCTGAAAAGGCCAAAGAGTATGTCACCCGCTATTCTTCCCAAAAGATGGAAGAGCTGGTGGAAGCTTACCGTAAGCTCAGGTACAAGCTGCTGGTCAAATACACCAACAACAACCAGGGCATCAACTTCTGATCCAATAGTTGTTTAAATCAGGAATTAATCTTTTTCATACCGGCAAATTGTGAAACCAACCCCGCCAAAATTGAGTTGGCGGGGTTGTTGGCGGGTTATATGCCGGTCCTGGTTGTTTGCCCCCTTGCTGCTTACTTTCTCCAGACCCTTCTTCAAAAAGCATTCAGGGCATCATCAGGTAATTGCCAATGCATATACACGTTCAGCGAAATATGATTAATTTCGTGGACCGGAAAAAATGAAAAATCAGATTAAATGGAGATTCTCAACAGCATACTGCAAAGGCGCAGCATTAGGAAATACAAGGGCGATCCGGTGGAAAAGGAAAAGCTCGAACGGTGCCTGGAAGCGGGTCGGCTGGCGCCTTCAGCCTGCAATGCCCAACCCTGGACTTTCATTGTGGTGGATGAACCCGGGCTGAAGGAAGAGGTAGCCAAAACCGCACGGGCACAAGCCCTGAACATGAACAGGTTTGCCGCGCAGGCACCGGTGATCATAGCCATTGTGGAGGAGCCGGCCAACGTCACCTCCACCCTGGGCAGCAAGATCAAACGCAAGCACTACCCTTTGATGGATATAGGCATTGCAGCTGAAAACATCTGTCTGCAGGCTACCGAGGAAGGACTGGGCTCATGCATGATCGGGTGGCTCAACGAGAAAAAGGCCAAAAAACTCCTGGGCGTTCCTTCGGGTAAAAGGATACCGCTGCTGATCAGTCTGGGGTATCCGGAAGATGAATGGCCCTCTCCAAGGCATCGCAAAGCATTGGATAAGATCGTGCGGTACAATTCTTATTCTAAAACAATGAGTAAATGAGTAAATGAGTAAATGCGTAAATGAGAGAATGCGTGAATGCATGAATGAGGGAATGAGTGAATGAGTAAATGCGTGAATGCGTGAATGAGTAAATGAGTGAATGCGTGAATGCGTGAATGCGTAAATGAGTAAATGAGTAAATGCGTGAATGCGTGAATGAGTGAATGTG
>CAJXLE010000107.1 GCA_913055895.1 uncultured Bacteroidota bacterium
CTGACATCAAGCGTTCGCGCAGGGAGTTTGAGCAAAATGTAGGCCTGCGGGTGATGAAATTCAACCTGCAGGATGAGCAGGTGAAGGTGAAGCGCCAGGCCGAACTGACCGCCCAAAAACGCTACGACATCACGAAGAAAAGATTCCTGGTCGGCAAAGTGGACGTGCTGGATCTGAATGTGGCCTCCAATGAGAAGGATGTGGCCAAGCGCAACTACATATCTGCCCTGCGCAGCTACTGGCTCGACTATTTTGAGATCAGGCAGATCACCCTTTTCAATTTCCGCGACGACCAACCGCTGAAAGCAGAGTTTGATGAGATGATCGAATGAAGCGGTGGTGGCCTTTGACTTGTACCTTCTTGCCTGATGTCTCAGGATCTTTTATATGATGACCCGGTAGCAATGACCGTTGGAGAGTGCTCATTGTATCAGCTTTGATCATGTTTCTCCATCCCAATTTAATGGTGTGATTCTAAAAAAAAAATATATCTTTGCACGACAAACTGAAAAGACAAGTTGAATTACTAAAATACCAATAACCAATGCAGATTAAAGGAGCCATTAGATTAGTCGCAATTTTGCTGACATTGATATGTATCTACTACCTCTCTTTTACGGTGGTATCAACGCAGGTGAAGAATGAGGCGCAGGAATTTGCTCAGGGCAACCTCAACAAGGAACAGCTTTACCTGGATTCCATGGCAAGTGAGGAAGTATATAATTTTTTGGGAATTCGTCAATATACTTTCAGGGAAGTACAGCAAAGGGAACTCAACCTTGGTCTCGACCTGAAGGGTGGCATGAACGTGATCCTGGAGGTCTCGGTTGAGGATGTGATCAAGTCGCTGGCCAACAACAGCCAGGATACCACTTTCAGGCAGTCTCTTGCTCTTGCCAACGAGATGCAGAAAGAGAGTCAGGAAGATTTTGTGACGCTTTTCGGGCGCGCCTGGAATCAAATCGATCCCAATGCCCGTATGGCTGCTGTTTTTAATACATACGAGCTCAGAGAACAGGTTGATTACAATTCCACCAACCAGGAAGTGCTGAAGGTCATCCGCGAGGAGACCCGTTCGGCCATCGACAATACTTTCAACATTCTGCGCACACGTATCGACCGTTTTGGTGTCATCCAGCCCAACATACAAAAGCTCGAGACGGCCGGAAGGATACTGGTGGAACTGCCCGGGGTGAAAGACCAGGAAAGGGTCAAGGACCTGTTGCAGACCACTGCCAGTCTTGAGTTTTGGGAAACCTATGAGAACCCCCAGGTCTACCAGTACCTGGTGGATGCCAATGAAAAGATACGGCAGATTCGAGATGCACGCCAGAAGCTTGAGGAAAAGACCGGTCAAGAAGCCGATGCGGAAGAGGTCATGGAGGAAGTCTCCCAGCAGCAGGAGCCCGAAACGGCAGAGGAGGATACAGCAGGTCAATCGCTTATCGACCAGATTGAGCAGGATACCAGCCAGATGGATACCTCTGCCGCCGGTCAGCAGATGGGCAAGCAATACCCGCTCTTCCAGGTGCTGCAGCCCATGGTCAATCCCAACAACAACCAACTCTTCCAGGGATCCGTTGTCGGTATAGCCCATTTCACCGATACAGCCAAAGTCAATGAATACCTGAACACGCCCCAGGTAGAGTCGGTTTTCCCCCGTGACATGCAGTTTGCATGGGGTGTCAAGCCTTACCAGGGCGACGAGGCAGGTGAGCATTATCCGCTCTATGCCTTGAAGATCACCGGTCGCGAAGGACAGGCTCCCCTGACCGGTGAGGTGGTGAGCGATGCCCGTTCACAGTTTGGTCAGAACCAGGCCACCGCAAAGGTTTCCATGTCGATGAACTCGGAAGGTGCCAAGACATGGGCCCGGCTCACCAAAAACAATGTGAATGAATTTATTGCCATCGTGCTGGACGGTTATGTCTACAGTGCCCCCCGTGTGCAACAGGAGATCAAAGGCGGACAGTCATCCATCACAGGCGATTTTTCTGTCCAGGAAGCCAAGGACCTGGCCAACGTGTTGAAATCGGGTAAGCTCCCCGCTCCGGCCCGTATCATCCAGAGCCAGACCATCGGCCCGTCGCTGGGGGAGGAAGCCATCAACTCCGGACTGACCTCCTTCTTCATCGCCTTTATTGTGGTGATGGTCTACATGATCGTCTACTACAGCCGTAAGGCCGGGCTGGTTGCTGACATAGCCCTGCTGGCCAACATGTTCTTTATCTTCGGTATCCTTGCATCGCTGGGAGCCGTGTTAACCCTGCCCGGTATTGCCGGTATCATCCTTACCATTGGTATGTCGGTCGACGCCAACGTGCTCATCTACGACCGTATCCGGGAGGAGCTGGCAGCCGGCAAAGGCGTGAAACTGGCAGTGAAGGACGGCTACAGAAATGCTTACTCTGCCATCCTTGACGCCAACATCACCACCTTCCTTACGGCATTGATCCTTTATATCTTCGGTACAGGACCCATCAAGGGTTTTGCCACCACACTGCTTATCGGTATTGTGACTTCAGTGTTTACTGCCATCTTTATCACCCGGTTGATCTTTGAGCGGTACCTGGAGAAGAACAAGACCATCACCTATTCAACCAAGCTCACCGAAGGAGCCTTCCAGAACGCCAATTTTAAATTCCTGCCCCGCAGAAAGACTTTCTACATGATTTCCGGGCTGTTGATCCTGATCAGCATCGGATCGCTCTTCTCCCGAGGGTTGAATGAAGGTGTGGACTTCACTGGTGGACGGGCCTACGTGATACGCTTCGATCAGGCCGTCAACTCCGTGGATATTACGGAAAGTTTGACTGATGACTTCGGCCACAGTCCCAAGGTTAAGATTTTCGGTGAAGACAACCAGATCAAGCTGACCACCAAGTACCGCATCGGCGAGCAGGGACGTGAAGTGGATGAGGAGGTTACAAGAACCCTCTACAATGGTTTGAAACCCTACCTTGCCGATGGGACCAGCTATCAGGATTTCACCACCGAAAACATGAAGAGTGAGCTGAAGGTGGGACCCACCATTGCCGACGACATCAAGGTACAGGCTGTATGGGCTGTGTTGTTCGCCCTGCTGATCACCTTCCTCTATATCTTCGGAAGGTTCCGCAACTGGCAGTACGGGTTGGGTGCGCTTGTGGCCCTGGTACACGACGTGCTGATCATACTGGGTATCTTCTCCTTGTTCTACGATGTGATGCCCTTCTCCATGGAGATCGACCAGGCCTTCATTGCGGCCATCCTGACGGTGGTGGGTTATTCCATCAACGACACCGTGGTGGTATACGACCGTGTGCGGGAGTATATTGGTCTGTACCCCAAACGCGACCGGTTCCAGATCATCAACACCGGACTGAACAGCACCCTTAGCCGTACGTTCAGTACATCGCTCTCGACTTTTGTCGTGCTGCTTACCATCTTCATCTTTGGCGGTGAGGTGATCCGGGGTTTCATTTTTGCCCTGCTCATAGGTGTCATCGTGGGTACCTACTCATCACTGTTCATTGCCTCGCCGGTGGTCTATGACACGGTGCACAAGAAACTCAAACAGGCAAAGAAAGCCGCCTCCGGCACCAAGTCACAGCCGGCCAAAGGAAAAAGCAAGGGCAAGGTCAAAGCAAAGAAAAACAGATAATTACATAATTTACGGTGCCAGAAATTTTGCAAGGCTGTCTCCTTACCAGGAGGCAGCCTTTTTTACACCCCCCGGCCCAGAACCCCTCATTTAAAACCCTCAGCACTAAGCTTAGTGCTAAGGGTTATTTTTGATTTGCAGCCTTTTCGTGAAGCGTTTAGCCCTGCGCTAATCGCTGTGGGGTTGGGTTGAAGGGTCAGATGAGGGGTTCGTTGATTTTTTTGAATGGGCTTTTATGATAAACTTTCTTGATGTATATTTGTCCTAATGGTAATCTAATAAGTCGTTACAGCTATGGCCGGTGTCAGTATTCTTTTTATCAGTGGTTCGGAAATTTTCATCATCCTGTTGGTGGTGCTGTTGCTTTTTGGTGCCAACAAACTGCCAGAGATAGCCCGTGGGCTTGGAAAGGGGATGAATGAATTCAGAAGGGCCACCCGCGACATCCGCACCGAGTTTGATGAGCAAACCAAGGATATACAGAAAGATGTCAAGGAGATGAAAAAGGACATCGAAGACCAGACACGTTTCAACCTGAACGACAATCTTTTTGATGATGATGATGGTGATGATGGTGGCGGTCGCCGGGAGGAAAAATCGGATGAAAGTAACCACACTCCCGGTGATCAGCAATTCCAGGAAAAGACCCGCACACCAGAAGATCATCAAAAAGAAGGGGCGGACCAAGAGACTTTGGGCACAGATGATGCAGATGAGGACCATGATCCCGGCGATCCTTACGGACTCAATAAAGAGAAGGGCACAGAGAGCGAGACGGATCAGGACAGGAAGGATGATTCCCGCACCAATGATTCCCACACCTCAGAAAATGAGAACACCACCTCCGGCCAATAATTTCCCTTTCAACCCAAACCACGATTTTAAACCCCCGGTTGCTTTGTTGGTCTTATGATTGCTGTTGTTTTATTCTACCTTCCGGCATGAATATAAAATGTTGACTGTCAATATTTTTATGGTTTCAGGTTTCAGCCGGGGTATTAAAACAGTACAGGGATAAGCTCACAGAAAAATAAATGGGAAAAGAACATGACGAAAAGGTTCATTGCCGGGATCATTCTGCTTACCGGTTTTGTAGGTTTTTTCAATACGGCATCAGCAAAGAACGTAGAAATTAAGAAAAAATGGTTTTTGGCCGACACCACCAGGCAACCTAAAAAGGAAATTCAGGCATTGTCCATCAGCCGGTCTCTAAACGTGGATGGTTTGCTCGATGAACCGGAATGGCGGGAGGCCCCTGAGGCTGGCAATTTTTATACCTATTCACCAACCATTGGCGACACTTCCGAATTCAAGACGACTGTAAAGACCTTATACACCAACAATGCCATTTATTTTGGCGCCTTGCTGTACGACGATCCCGGCAAGGTCATCGATGGTTTGAGCAAAAGGGATGATCGCGGCGCCAACGCCGATAAGTTTTGGGTTACCCTGAATCCCTACAACGACGGAAAAAACATCTTTCAGTTTGAGGTCACTGCAGCCAATGTGCAGAACGACATGAAAATATCCCCCCGTAACCATGACCGGGCCTGGGATGCGGTATGGGAGAGCGGTGTCACCAAAAGCGATTCCGGGTGGGTGGTTGAGATGCGCATACCTTATGACGCCATACGATTTCCCCAAAAAGATGTACAAAGCTGGAGCATCAATTTCTGGCGGCTGGTCCGAAGGGAGCGGCAGGTCTCCTCGTGGAACCTGATCGACCGTACCAGGGACAACAAGGGCAGTCAGTACGGAAAACTCACGCAGATCAAAAACATCAGGGCTCCCTTCAGGCTTTCTCTTTTTCCCTATGTTTCCGGTTATGTCTTTCCCGAGAAGGGTGGCAGCGACTATTCCTACTCAGCCGGGATGGATCTCAAATACGGCATCAATGAGAGTTTTACCCTGGATATGATCCTGGTTCCGGATTTCGGACAGAAGAAATCCGACAACAGGGTGTTGAACCTCTCGCCTTACGAGGTTCGCTATGATGAAAAAAGGCCCTTTTTCACCGAGGGCACCGAACTGTTCAACAAGGCCGGTTTGTTCTACTCAAGAAGGATCGGAGGCGAACCGACCGATTACCATGAGGTGGACCAGCAACTGAAAGAGGGAGAGGAGTTGGTGAGAAATCCGGATGAGTCCAATCTCCTGAATGCCACCAAGATTTCGGGAAGAAACCAGAATGGACTGGGATTGGGCCTTTTCAATGCCGTCACGGGCAACACCTACGCCACTGTAAAAAATGAGCGGTCAGAACAACGTAAGATCCTCACCCAGCCCTTTACCAATTACAACATGGTGGTGGCAGATAAGAATTTTGGTCAAAATTCCTATTTGAACCTGATCAATACCAATTATTACGAGCCTTCCACCGGACGAATGGAAGATGTGATCGGCTCAGCCTTTAAGGTTTCGACCCCGGGCAATTATTATGCTTTTTGGGGCAATGCAGCCTATAGCATGAAAAGAGCGGGTTCGGGGCAGGATATGGTGACCGGTGAATTTGTCAATGCACGGGTGGGCCGCATCAGCGGAAACTTTCAATACAACTACCGCCTGCGTTTTCTCAGCGATCACTACGATCACAATGCGTTGGGATACCTGAGAAGGAACAATGAGTTTCGTCACAGTTTGGATTTGCTCTATGGCCAGTACGAGCCACAGGGCTCTTTTCAGAACTGGCGTACCAGCCTGGAGATGGATTATATTAGTTTATACCAGCCACGTGAATTTTCGAGTTTCAGCCTGCAGCTCAGCGGCCGTGCCACGTTAAAAAATTATATGTCGCTGGGGTTATGGTCCAGTATACGTCCGGTGGAGCGCAACGATTTTTATGAGCCCAGGGTGGAGGGACGGGTCTTTAAACGCCCCCGTTCTTTCTACGTGAGCAGCTGGGTCTCGACCGATTACCGCAAAGCATTGGCTTTCGACCTGAGAGGCAGTTATGGTGAGGGGTACGGGACCAGCTATAACATTGAGATGGGACCGCGGGTGAGGCTCAACCACAAAGCCCTTTTTCAATATGAATTTCAGTATGATGTGGATGCCGGCCAGCGTGGATATGTCACCGACCATTATCCTGAGCGTGACACCATCGTCTTTGGAAAACGGAACAAGGAGACCTACACCAACAACCTGTCGGGTTCCTATGTCTTCGACAACAAATCGTGGATCACCCTTAATGTACGTCATTACTGGTCGAAGATTGATTACAGCCGTTTCTATAACCTGAAGGAAAACGGGAGGCTGGAGGATTATGGAGGATATGACTACAACGAGGATTTTAATTTCAATGTCTTCAACATCGACCTGATGTACTCCTGGAATTTCGCACCGGGCAGCTTTCTGAATGTTGTCTGGAAAAACAGCATTTACCAGGACCAGGAGATCAGGCAGGATGATTTCCCCGGCTTTTTCGGCAATTTTAAGAACACCCTCCATTCCGACCAGGTGGACAACAGTTTTTCGATCAAAGTGTCTTACTACCTGGATTACAAGTATCTCTTCAAAAATTCAGGATAGCATGCTGAAAAAGGGGAGAATCTTTATTAATTTTAGCCTCCTCAAAGCAGGATAAAAATATATGATCAAGGCATTACAAATCAACAAGGCTTTTGGTGACCTGCCGGTCTTGCGCGGCATTGATTTTGAGATCGATAAGGGGGAGATTGTATCCATTGTCGGTCCGAGTGGTGCCGGAAAGACTACCCTGTTGCAGATATTGGGTACCCTGAGCAAACCTACCTCGGGTAATATAACTTACGACGGGGTTGACATCAATTCCTGGCGGGAGAAGCACATTGCCGAGTTCCGCAACCGTCAGATTGGTTTTGTGTTTCAGTTTCACCACCTCCTGCCCGAGTTCACGGCATTGGAAAATGTATGCATCCCGGCATTCATAGCAAAGGTGCCCAAAAAAGAGGCAGAGAGGAAAGCCCGGGAGATCCTCGATTTCCTGAAGATGGGCGATCGCCTGGACCACAAACCCAATGAACTCTCGGGCGGCGAACTGCAGCGTGTGGCCGTGGCACGGGCCCTGATCAATGAGCCCACCATCATTCTGGCCGATGAACCTTCGGGCAACCTGGATACCCAGAACAAGGAGGAGCTTCACAACCTGTTTTTCTCTTTGCGTGAAAGATACAATCCCTCTATAGTGATTGTCACCCATGATCATGAGCTGGCGGGTAAGGCCGACCGAAAGATGGAGCTCAAAGACGGCAGTATCACCCGCAACGAGAACTTATGAAAGACAGCGAACCTTCCTCCCTGCAGGATATGCGGGAATTCCTGGAGGAAAAGTACCACCTTTACAACCAGGAGCACTTCATAGAGACCGATCCCATCCAGATACCACGTATGTTTGATACCCCCGAGGACATTGAGATCTCCGGTTTCCTGGCTGCTACCATTGCCTGGGGGCAGCGGCGGACGATCATCTCGAACATGAACCGGCTGCTGGACCGAATGAGTCATACCCCCCATGAGTTTCTCCTTCATTCCGAAGATGGCGATCTGGAGCGGTTCCGTGACTTTAAGCACCGTACTTTCAACGGGGAGGACTGCATTTTTTTCCTGAAATCGCTTAGAAACATTTACCACAACCACGGCGGACTGCGGCAGTTATTCGAAAAGGCCTACCAGCAAAAACATGACCTCAGGGATGCGTTGGTTACCTTCCGGGAGGTGTTTTTTAAGATAGAGCCACCAGGACGGACGCGTAAGCATGTGGCTGATATCCGGAAAAAGTCATCGGCCAAGCGCCTCAATATGTTTCTCAGGTGGATGGTACGCCAGGATGAGCGGGGCGTGGATTTTGGCATCTGGAAAGGCATCTCGCAGCGCGACCTGTTCATGCCATTGGATGTACATTCGGGCAAGGTGGCCCGCCGATTGGGGTTGCTGACGAGAAAGCAGAACGACTGGCCGGCGGTGGAGGAGCTTACCCGCAACATGCGGAAGTTTGACCCCGAGGATCCCGTCAAGTATGATTTTGCCCTCTTTGGTCTCGACGCCTTTGAAAAATTTTGATGGTCCGCCAGCCGGCTTTCTCCAGGATGCATTTATCCGCCGGGGAAGAAGGTGAAGTACCACCTGACCAGCCCGATCATAATAAGGATGGCTCCCTCCCAGCGGGTTATCTTCCATTTGTGGCGCATGAAAATGATCACCAGCAGCACCATTCCGATAAGCACCAAAAGGTTGGAACGTGCCCCCGCCTCCACCGTCAGGTCGTTCATGAGTGCGGTCAGTCCCAGGACCCCAAAAATATTGAAAATGTCGCTGCCGATCAGGTTGCCGGCCGAGATGCCGTGGTGCCCTTTGACGGAGGCGGCTATGGAAGTGGCCAGCTCGGGGGCTGAGGTTCCGAAAGCCACCACGGTCACCGCTATGACAAAATCGGAAAGTCCGATGATCCTGGCAATGGATGTGGATGACTCAACCAGGAAATGAGCCCCTCCAACGATCATGGCCAGGCCCAGCACAAAAAGTCCCATGTCTTTCCATCCTATCTTCTCTTTTTTGTCGGGAACCTCCCCGGCTGCCTTTTTATCCTTCTGGAAGAGCAGGAAGACGATATAGATGATGAGCAGGCCAAAGAGCACGGCCCCGCCGATGCGTGTGATGGAGAGATCCCAGATCAGCAGGGTCAGCAAAACCGTACCCCCCAGCAGGAAGGTGCCGTCACGGAAGACAAGCTTCCTGTCGGTGTTCAGGTGCCTGAAAAGGGCCGTACCACCCAGGATGAAGCCCAGGTTGAAAATGTTGGAACCGATGATGTTGCCCACCGATATGTCGCCCATCCCCTGCACGGCTGCCAGGAGGGTTACGCCAAACTCGGGGGCGGAGGTGCCAAAGGCCACCACCGTCAGCCCGATGACCAGGGTGGGTATGTTGAACCACCTGGCTATTTTAACCGCTGAATCTACAAAAACGGATGAACCCTTGGCCAGCGCCAATACACTTACCACAAAAATAAGGGCATTGATCAGTATTTCCATCGGCATCGAAAATATTCGCCAAATATAGAAAATCCCAGTTGTTTTAAATGTTTCTGTTGAAAAAAACCGCGCTTCCTGTTGGCAAAGAAGGCACGGTAGTGCATTTTTCCTGTTGGTGCCTGCTGGAATGCATTGGGGTTGGGTGGTGGGCAGAAGTGTTCAGGTGTTTTTTTGTCAGCGTTGTTGCTTGGGTCCCTTTCGGTTTCCGCATCCGTCTCGTCCTATCCAGGAGCCGTCTCGTCCTTTTCCCTATCCGTCTGATCTTTTTCCCTATCCATCTCTTCCTTTTCGGGAAAGGTCTCATCTTTTCCCGGATCCGTTTCTCCTTTTTTTATATCGTTCTCTCCTGTGTTTTGGCGCAACATTTTCTTGATGATCCCGATGTATTCATTGGCAGCTGCCAGGGTGAGCAACAGGACAAGGATAAAGCTGATGTATGCCTGGATGGACGGGTTCATGGAAAGGATCACCACCACAAGCAACAGGGCCATAATGTTGGAGGTGATGGCCATCATGTAAAAGCCCGACCGCCTGCTGATGAGAACCATAAGGTTTATGTTTCCCAGAAAGATCAATGCCAGTCCTGTTCCCGCAAACCACAACACATCCAGTCCGAACTGCCTGAAAAATATTGGTGTCAGCGCAATGTGAACAATGCCCATCACAACAAGCAGATAGGCAGTTATTTTTTGGAGCAGGCGCATCGCGGTAAGCTATTGGTTGGGAATAAAGGTACAAATAATTAGCGGAAACATCTATCGTTTATCCGGTGGAGAGGAACAACATATCCGGCAGATTAATCCGTCGTTGTGTTACTGGACCTGGGCAAATCCCTGAAACCCGACGATACATTTGAACAGGGGTTGTATCTCAACCTGGGGGCAGGCTACAAATTCTTTATCAGTGATTATCTTTGCATGGAAGCCGGTGTGGGTTATAACTGGGTTTGCTTTTTCAGCTCTGGCAGTTTGAAGAACCACAGGAGGGCTTGACCCCCGATGATACATAAGTTCCTGGGGAGATAAGGTTTCCGGATGATTACACGATACGTTTCCCGGATGAATTCAGTCACCAGGCCATGGCCCTGAGGGCTGTTGAAAAAAGCTTTTGAAAATAAATCTCCGGAGCGGGCGTTCTAGGATTGGCATTTGAACACAGGCATCTTTTTGATGTTGTAAGCAGTAAATTTCATGTCGGCACGCGTAAAATCAAAGGGTACAATGATTGTATTTGGGCTCAGGAGGCTGTTGAAATACCTCCTGCTGTTTTTGGTGTATTTTTACCGATATATCATTTCCCCCATCACACCGGCTTCCTGCAGGCATGTGCCCACCTGTTCTCAGTATATGGTGGAGGCTGTCCGGCAGCACGGTGGCTTGAAGGGCCTGAGCCTCTCCATGAACCGGCTTTCACGTTGCCATCCCTGGGGAACCCACGGATATGATCCGGTACCGCAGATCGTGGTCAAACCCTACAAGAAAGCCCCCCGCAGGCATTCGCTCTTGCGATAAAAACAGGCTTTTCGCCCGCCTTTAAAGCGATGCCGCCACGCACGTGCCCTTTTAACCGGCAGGAGCAGGCTTTTTTCGGGATGTTTTTTTTCCAGCCGTTAAAACCCAACCTTCATATGGGGCCGTTTGGGTTTGGCCGGATGATTCCTTGTATTTGATTTTGTTTTGATTCATTGATGGGCCAACAGAACGTGTTCCCAATTCCGGGGACTTTACCTAGATCAGCTCCTGTAGCGGATCCATTTCCACAATTCTTTGTAGTTGACCTTTTTGCCATACATCAGTATGCCGGTACGGTATATCTTGCCCGAGAGCCAGGTAGTGCCGATGAAGGTAAGGACCAGCAATGCCATGGAAAGCAGTACTTCCCATTCCGGCACTCCAAAAGGCAGACGGGCCATCATCACGATGGGGCTGGTGAAGGGGATGATGGAGAACCAGAAGGCAATACCACCCTGCGGGTTGGATATTCCGTTCACCAGCACGATGATGGCCAGTATGAGGGGGATGGTGATGGGCAGCATGAATTGCTGGGTATCGGTTTCATTGTCGACGGCCGAGCCCACAGCTGCGAAGAGCGAGCCGTACAGCAGGTAGCCTCCCA
>CAJXLE010000108.1 GCA_913055895.1 uncultured Bacteroidota bacterium
CTTACGTGCAGGTCGTATTTGGCCGAACGGAAGGAGACCTCATTCAGTTTGTCTTCCAGGATATACAGCACCAGGTGGCCGGAAGCCAGTGTGGCATGTCCGCAGAGATCCACCTCTGTGGTGGGGGTGAACCAACGGATCTTGTAATGATTTCCCTCCTTTTTGATAAAGGCGGTTTCCGACAGGTTGTTCTCCATGGCGATGTTTTGCATCAGTTGCTGATCGATGCATTCATCCATGACAACCACAGCGGCGGGATTGCCTTCAAAAATGTTGTTGGTAAAAACATCCAGTTGATATATAGGTAATTTCATAATACTTCGTATTGGTTGTGATGTAACAATGAACCATTAAAATTAATGGATTGCCAGGAAAAAAACAAGATCACCGGGGCTTATGGCTTTAAAAATCCATAGTGGCTTTAACAATAAAGATTTTTTAGTATTTTTGGTAGGAACCCTTAAATCTACATTGCTTTATGGTAGAACAAAAGAAAACCAGTGCAGGTCAGGGCCTCGGTATTGCCGGGTTGGTCCTGGGTATCATCTCGGTACCTCTTGCAGTCATGGGTTGTACGTTTGCCATAGCACTTCTTTTCGGTGCTGTGGGTATTATCCTGAGCGCTATTGGCCTGTCGCAGGCAAAGCAAAACAACGGGTCCAGAGGCATCACCACTGCCGGCCTGGTGGTTTCCATCGTTGGCTCGGCCATCGCAGTGATGTGGTTTATGTTCCTGGGTGCCTTCTTTCAGGAAGCCATGGACGACCGTGGCGGATGGTTCGACAAGCTGGAGCAGCTTGAAGAAGTAGGCAGGGACCTGGAAGAGGACATGGAAGATATGGAAGAAGATATGGACCAGGAGGATATGGAAGATTTGGAGAAGAAGATGGAAAGCCTCGAGGGCGACACCCTGCCTGACAGTGAGCCGGAAACCGAAAGCACAGACGAAGATGTTGAGAAAGCTGAGAAAGAGCTGGAGAAACTGAAAAAAGAGAAGGAACAGAAATAGGAAGTGGCTTTCATGAAACAGGCCAGGTTGCAGGATTCCTACCAGGTCCTGCACATCATCTTTGCGGCGGTTATTGTGGCTGTGATGGCCTATTCTGCTGTTTTTTCGCCTTCCCGCGGGGGCCATGCCATACCCTCCCAGTACAGTCTTTTAACCGGCGAATCTACGGCCAGCACAGGTATGTCGCGTGCCTTTTCCTCCATCGTACGGTTGGATTTCAACAAGGCCTTGAGCTACAACCCTTATAGCCTGTCGGTGTTTGCCTTTTTCTTTGCCCAGTTGTGGATGCGTGTGCTGTTTTTTATCTTTTATGCCCGGTGGGGTGATAAAAGGCTGGTGGCAGGCGACATAGTCTTGTCGCTGGTGCTGTTTCTGTGGTGTTTTAAGGATTTGATAGCGGCCATGTATGCATGATCCCAGGTAGAGGATCACCTGAAACCCGGACCGTCAGCTTAACATATTGCCGGGCTGCTGAACGATTGATGCAGGAGTGTCAACGGGGCAGCAGGTTGTGGATGACCGACTCAAAGATGCTCTTGCCTTCGGTATTGCCCAGCATCTCATCGCCGGCCCTTTCCGGGTGGGGCATCATGCCAAAGACATTCTTGTTTTCATTGCACACGCCCGCGATGTTTTCCATCGAACCATTGGGATTGGCGTCGGTGGTGATCTGTCCGTACTTGTTGCAGTAGCGGAAGAGGATCTGGCCCTGCATCCTCATTTTCTGAAGGGTGCTTTTCTTGGCGTAATACCTTCCTTCTCCGTGGGCAATGGGTATCTTGATGGGTTGTGTCTTGTCAAGGTCACGGGTTAGCAGGTTGTCATTGTTGTCGGGCAGGATGTGTGTGTTCTTGCAGATGAATTTTTGGTTGTCGTTGTGCAGCAGGGCCCCGGGCAGCAGTCCGGCCTCGCAGAGCACCTGGAAGCCATTGCATATGCCAAAAACGAAGCCGCCGCGGTTGGCAAAATTTATCACTTCTTCCATGATGGGAGAGAACCTTGCTATGGCGCCTGACCTGAGGTAATCGCCGTAGGAGAAACCACCAGGCAGGATGACCGCATCCACACCTTTCAGGTCGTTCTCCTTGTGCCATAATTCCACCACCTCCTGGTTGAGTATTTCACCCAGTACATAAAAGGTGTCGTGATCGCAATTTGAGCCCGGAAAAACAACAACTCCAAATTTCATTTTATAAGCTTTTTCTTTTTAAAATTTTAAAGACCGGTTGATCATGCCTGCATGTGAGTTTCGCAAGTCTGTCTTTTCTTAACCGCTTAGCCGGTCACATGAGACCCACACCGTCATGACAGGTGAAGGATTTTTGAAAATTCCACAGGTGGCCGCTTCGTTAGAACAGGTGTTTTGTTTGCTGCCGCCATTCATACGGTTCAAATATAGAGAAATTAATATTAAGGACAAACAGGCGCCTCTTTGTTTTGAAAAATTAAAATTAAATTTGCCCATGGATGATGATCTGAAAATATAAACCTATGAGCTTCCTGAAGATCCTGATGTACATAATTATCTCGCTGGTGATCCTGCTTGGGGTTTTCCTGCTGTATTTCACCCTCACCGATTACAGTCCTGAAGAAAGAAAAACCCTGGCGGTGAAAGAATCGCCCGATGTGATTGCCGACGACACCGTTTCGGTGATGATCTGGAACGTAGGATATGCCGGACTGGGCGAAGATATGAGCTTTTTCTACGACGGCGGCGACAGGGTTCGCGCCAGCAGCAAACGCGTCAGGAAGAACCTGGATGGCATCACCGGGAACCTTGCCCGGGGCAAGCAGGCCGATTTTTATTTGTTTCAGGAAGTGGACGTGGCCTCTAAGAGAAGCCACAACACCGACCAGTTCAAACACCTCCACACCGCCTTGAGCAATTATCATGGGTATTTTGCCCTTAACTACCAGGTGCAGTTTGTACCCATACCCCCGGCTGAACCCCTGGGAAAGGTCACCAGTGGACTGGCCACCTATTCATCCCGGTTGCCTTCGCAGGTGGTGCGGCATGACCTGCCGGGCAGTTACGGCTGGCCCAGGCGCCTTTTTATGCTAGACCGTTGTTTTATGACCCTTCGCTTTCCTGTTGAAGGCGGCGGCGAGCTGGTATTGGTCAACACCCACAATTCGGCCTACGATGACGGTGAGTTGAAGAAAAAAGAGATGGCCAGTCTGAAATCTTTTGTCAAACAGGAGTATGAGAAGGGCAACTATGTCATAGCCGGGGGCGACTGGAACCAGTCACCGCCTGATGTTTCTGAAGATCCCGGCCTGGCGGAAGAGATCGACACCGACCGAACCAGCATCATCTCGTATGACTTTTTGCCGGAGGGCTGGCAATGGGTATACGATCCGCGTACCCCCACCAACCGGTCGCTGGAAACTCCTTATAGGGAAAATGTTTCAAAGGCTTTGATCGATTTTTACCTGGTATCACCGAATATCAGTCCCGTGGAAGTGTTCACCCAGCCCCTGGACTTTCGTTATTCCGATCATCAGCCGGTTTGGGCGCGCTTTCGACTCCAGTAGAAGCCAGAAGCATCTTCTTAGTGGATATGTGATATTATAGGGTATCCCCCAGCTCAACATCGAGGCCATATGCCCCTGGCACTTTCGGAGATCATCGGCTGTTGATCAGGTTTTTCTGAAACCATTGCCCGTATCTTTTTAAACGAGGGCATTTTGTTCGGATGTTGTATGGCATTTTTCTTCCCGGCTGTCAGTCCGTAAGGCTGGAAATACGGGCTTCTGAATTTGAAAAAATGTGGCCGCGGGATTTATGCCATAAATCATATACTGATGGATTTATATTAATTTTGAAATACTATAATTTTGACATGAATTCAACACAGACAGACTATAGCTATGGGAAAAAAACTACAAGACAAACTCAGATTCCGGGATGATTTTCCGTCCACCTCCACCGAGGCATGGGAGGAGAAGATACAGAGCGATCTGAAAGGAGCAGATTATCAAAAGAAACTTATTTGGCGCACCATAGAAGGATTCAGTGTGCGACCCTATTACCGGGCCGAGGACCTGAAAAGCATCACCCACCTGAAGGTGCATCCGGGTGAATACCCGTGGGTTCGAAGCAAAAAGGATGAAGACAACAACTGGTATGTACGCCAGGACATTGATGCCAGCGAAGATGTCGCCGGAGCCAACAAGCAGGCCCTGGATGTGCTGAACCGCGGTGTCGAGTCGCTTGGCTTTAAGCTCGATCATTCAAAGGCTATCAAAACAGAGGACCTGGAGGCCTTACTCAAGGATATCTGCATCCCTGCCATCCAGTGTAATTTTGAGGCAGGATCCCGGTCTGCGGAAATAGTAGATTTCCTGAAGGATAAACTGAAGAAGGAGGACATCGGAAGCAGTGAGTTGAAGGGAGGCGTGGATTTTAAACCCCTGGATGCTCTTAACCGGACGGGCCGTTTTTATGAAAGCGAGCAGCACGATTTTGACCAGGCAGCTGCCTTGATTCGCAACAGCGAAGATCTGAATAATTTCTCTGTCATAGAGATTGACGGGGCGACCCTGCACAATGCCGGTGCCACCAATGTACAGGAGCTGGGCTATGTGCTGGCCATGGGCAATGAGTATCTTGCAAGACTTACCGACCGTGGACTGACCGTTGACCAGGTGGCTCCTCGCCTGCGCTTCAAGCTGGGCATAGGTCCTGCCTACTTTCTGGAGATGGCCAAATTGCGTGCTGCCAGGATGCTTTGGGCCAGGATCGTGCAGGCCTACGAGCCCAAAGATGAATCATCCACCCGCATGCAGATACATGCCGAGACCTCCCGTTGGAATCAGACGGTGTACGATCCCTATGTCAACATGCTGCGCGGCACCACCGAAGCCATGTCGGCAGCCCTGGGCGGCACCGATTCCATGTCGGTTACCCCCTACGATGCGCCTTTCGAAAAACCCACCGGTTTTGCCCAGCGCATGTCGCGAAACACCCAGATCATCCTTAAGGAGGAAGCCAACTTCGACAAGGTGGTGGATCCGGCCGGAGGCTCCTATTATATAGAGAACCTAACCCAGTCCATCGGCGAGCACGCCTGGAAGCTCTTCCAGGACACCGAAAACAAAGGCGGGTACGTTGAAACTTTTAAGGGTGGATCTCTACAGGAACAGATAAAGGATACCGCCAACAAGCTCAACATGAACCTGGCCCAGCGCAAAGAAGTGCTGGTGGGTGTCAACCTTTACCCCAACGCCAACGAGACGATGGAGTCAGGTTATGATGCTTCCACCCTGCACAGCGGAAGTGAGAAAGCCGATGATGCCATAGCCGGGCCCCTCAAGCCTTACCGGGGAGCCGAGGAAATAGAGAAGCTCAGGCTCAAAACCGAACGCAGCACGGGCGAACGTCCTACGGCTTTTATGCTGACCATCGGCGACAAGAAGATGAGAAGGGCCAGGGCCCAGTTCTCAGCCGGCTTCTTTGCCGCCGCCGGCTTTGAGATCATCGACAACATTGGCTTTGACAGCGTCGAAGAGGGCGTCAGGGAAGCCACCGACAAGGGTGCCGACATTGTGGTGGTGTGCAGCTCCGATGGCGAATACCCGGAGCTGGCCCCCAAAGCCTATGACCAACTCAGGGACCGGGCCATTGTGGTGGTGGCAGGTTACCCTAAAGACAGCATTGAGATGCTCCGCGAACACGGGCTGCAGCATTTCATCCATGTCAAGTCCAACCTGGTGGAGACCCTGAGCCAGTTTCAAAAAGAGCTGGGTATTGAGTAATTTATGAATCTGAAAAAACAAACATTATGAGGCCTAATTTCAACAATATACATCCCGATTTCTCCCATCTGAAGGGCAAGGGCAGTTCTTCTGACTATACCCCCATATGGGAGACCCCGGAAAAAATTTCTGTCAAGCCCGTCTATACCCGGGAGGATCTGGAAAACCTGGAGCACCTGGAATATGCAGCCGGCATTCCCCCTTACCTGAGGGGGCCTTATTCGACCATGTACGCCATGCGGCCATGGACCATCCGCCAGTATGCCGGCTACTCCACGGCCGAGGAGTCGAATGCATTTTACCGCCGCAACCTGGCAGCCGGACAAAAAGGGCTGTCGGTGGCTTTCGACCTGGCCACCCACCGGGGATATGACTCCGACCATCCCAGGGTGATGGGCGATGTAGGAAAAGCCGGTGTGGCCGTCGACTCCATCCTCGACATGAAGGTGCTGTTCGACCAGATACCCCTGGACCAGATGACCGTTTCGATGACCATGAACGGGGCAGTCTTGCCCGTGATGGCTTTCTACATCCAGGCGGGACTGGAGCAGGGCGTACCCCTGGAAAAACTCAGCGGGACCATACAGAACGACATCCTCAAGGAGTTCATGGTGCGCAACACCTACATCTACCCGCCCGACTTCTCCATGCGCATCATCGCCGATATTTTCGAGTACACCTCGAAGAACATGCCCAAGTTCAACTCCATCTCGGTATCGGGCTACCACATGCAGGAGGCCGGAGCCACCGCCGACATCGAACTGGCCTACACCCTGGCCGACGGACTGGAGTACCTCAGGGCAGGCATGGATGCCGGACTGGACATCGACTCTTTTGCTCCCCGCTTCTCCTTCTTCTGGGGTATCGGCATGAACCATTTCATGGAGATAGCCAAGATGCGGGCTGCCCGTATGCTGTGGGCCAAGATCGTCAAGCAGTTCGACCCAAAGAATCCCAAGTCGATGGCTCTGCGTACCCATTCGCAAACCTCCGGCTGGAGCCTGACCGAACAGGATCCTTACAACAACGTGGCACGTACCAGCCTGGAAGCCATGGGCGCTGCCCTGGGCCACACCCAGTCGCTCCACACCAATGCACTGGATGAAGCCATCGCACTGCCGACCGACTTTTCGGCACGTATTGCCAGGAACACCCAGATACACCTGCAGGAGGAGACCAAGATCATCAAGTCGCTCGATCCATGGGCCGGTTCCTATTATGTGGAGAAGCTGACCGACCAGATAGCACGCCGCGCCTGGGAACACATCAAGGAGATAGAAGACCTCGGCGGTATGGCCAAAGCCATCGAGACCGGCATACCCAAGATGCGTATTGAAGAGGCGGCCGCCAAGAAGCAGGCACGTCTCGACACAGGCAAAGAAGTGCGTGTGGGCGTGAACAAGTACCGCCTCGACAAGGAAGAGCCCATGGAGATACTGGACGTCGACAACACAGCAGTGCGCGAAGCCCAGCTCAAGAGACTCAAGAAACTCAAGGATGAGCGCAACGAAGAGGAGGTGCAGAAAGCCCTGGACGCCCTGACTGAATGTGCACGCACCGGCGAAGGCAACCTGCTGGAGCTGTCGGTTGAAGCCGCGCGTAAAAGAGCCACCCTGGGCGAGATATCCTACGCCTGCGAGAAAGTGGTGGGACGCTATACGGCCGTCACCCGCTCCATCACTGGTGTTTATTCGTCGGAGTCGAAAGACGACGATCAGTTCCAGAAAGCCAAAGACCTGGTCAGGAAGTTTGCCGGGCAGGAAGGACGGCAGCCACGTATCATGATCGCCAAGATGGGCCAGGACGGCCACGACAGGGGCGCCAAAGTGGTTTCTACGGGTTATGCCGACCTGGGCTTTGATGTTGACATCGGCCCCCTCTTTCAGACCCCGGCTGAAGCAGCACGCCAGGCGGTTGAGAATGATGTGCATATCCTGGGCATCTCCAGCCTCGCTGCCGGGCACAAAACACTGGTGCCACAGGTGATGGAAGAGCTCAGAAAGCTGGGCCGCGACGACATCATGGTGATTGTCGGGGGAGTGATCCCTTCACAGGATTACAAATTCCTCTACGACGCCGGCGTGGTTGGCGTCTTTGGTCCCGGCACACCCATCCCCGAGGCCGCCATACGCATCCTTAAAGTGGTGGTGGAGGATGAAGAAGAGGCATCCTGACAATATCTCCCGCTTCATATGATTTTTACAGCGCGCCAGAGAAGATTGCATGTCTCTTCTTCTCTATGGCGCGCTTTTTTTGCTTTGTTTTTTATCTCTGAGACAGGACTTAGAGCCGGTTTTTTATCTTTTTTTCATCTGAACAGGAAAATAAACAGCAGGGTGTTTTCTGATTTTTCTGCAGATTGGTTACTTTTACAGGCATAACAGAGAATACAAGCCTCCCGGATAACATCTTCACGGTTCAGGTTTTAAAGATGAGAACAACTATGTCGGTCCGAAAACACATTCTTTTCTTAGTTATCTCCGCCGCAATACTAGTGGGACAAACCATTAGCAGCATGGCACAGCAGCCTTCCATCCGCTCTATGGAGTGGGGGTCCAACCTGAAGATCAGCCTGGAACTCTCCAACGACAGCAGCTACCTGCTGGATGTCAACCAGCTGCCCCATTCCAGCCGGCAATACGGACAGCCTTCCGACAGGTACACCTATTACCCCGCCCGTTTGTCGGAGGACTTCATCAATAAACTGAAAAAGAAACCCATCCAGGAGACAGATTCGGCCGGGATAGGGGAAAACTTTGGCTCGAGCAACACCACACTTTGGAGTGCCCTGCACAACTCTATCGGCGGAGGATGGCCCCACTTTATCAATACATTGCTTTATGCCCTCGAGAAAGGCTACCTTGACCTGAAAGCCCCCCTGATGAAACGCCCCGATACCCGCTGGAAACCCAGTCCTGTGACAGAGACTTACAAGCGGACCCGTAAATGGGACTATTACGTGCCTGTCAATCAACGTTATGCCCACCGCGAATACAAACGCCGTAAAGCCGACGGGAAGCTTGGAGAAATCAAAGATGTGCCCCGCGATTTCATAGAGCTTTTCCTGGATGCCGGTAACTGGAAATACAAACGCCTGGTCAAGCAGGAAAAGAAGCGCAAGGTCGCCCGCATCGACCTGGTCAGGCTGTTGATTGGTTCTTACTACCTGGGCAGGCCCCAGATCAAATACATCAAGACCATGGTGCTCAAAGCGGTGAATGATTACTCCAAGAACCGCCTGCCCTCGGTGATCATCTTCGATAATTTCCACGCGGCCGTGGCCATGAGCCTGGACGAGACCGGCTATCGTGTCGACCGGATCGTCTTCAGCGATGCCAAGAAAATATCCCGCCAGACCAAGATTGAGCGGCGACGAAAGATCAGGGCCATCGTCGACAACATCAACCAGGTTAATAAGGAGCTGTTCCGCAAAAGGCTGGAATCACACTACCAGTAAATTCAACCTTTGCGGCTATCCTTTGCCCGGTGTGTTAACCATTCTGTTGCTCCTGGAAGGATCATTTTTCCTGCTTCTTTTTCATGAAGCTTTGGCTTATGGCCCTTTCTTTTTATAGAGCCCCTGTTTTTCTCCCTTTCTTTCTGCTCAGCGGTCTCTATGGTTCACCCGTCTCCTCTCGTTCATATACTTTTATTGTCCTGCCCCTTTTGTGAGCCTATTTTTATTCGTCCCTTTTTATCTCCTTTATCTCCTTTATCTCCTTTGTCTCCTTTGTCTCCTTTATCTCCTTTGTCTCCTTTGTCTCCTTTATCTCCTTTGTCTCCTTTATCTCCTTTGTCTCCTTTGTCTCCTTTGTCTCCTTTGTCTCCTTTGTCTCCTTTGTCTCCTTTGTCTCCTTTGTCTCCTTTGTCCCCTTTGTCCCCTTTGTCCCCTTTGTCTCCTTTGTCTCCTTTGTCCCCTTTGTCCCCTTTGTCCCCTTCTTCATTTCTTCTTAGCATCTTTCCCCATCGTTTATGTATAATCAGTTTAGATAAAAACCCTCCCTTGATTTACTTCCTGTAATCCGCTATCTTTAAATTTATTAAAATACCAGGTTATGACAACGCAGGAAATACTCCGGGATTTTCCACCACAGAGAGAACAGATGCTTCTCATGTTGCACGCTGTTCAAAACAACAATCCCGGCAACAACATCACGGCTTCCGACATCAGGCAGGTGGCCGATTATCTGAACACAACCACCGCGTCGGTTTACGGGGTGGTCCGGTACTATTCCATGTTCAGCATGAATCCAAGGGGCAAATACATCATTCGTTTTTGCAAGTCCCCCTTGTGCCGAATGGTAGGTGCTTTCAGTCTCCTTAAATCCCTGGAGAAGGAATTGTCCATCAAGACAGGCGAAACCACCAGCGACATGCTCTTCACCCTTGAACCCTCCGAATGCCTGGGGCATTGTGACAAGGCTCCCGTTATGATGGTCAACGAGAAGATGTATTTCCATCTCGACGATGCCCGGATCAGGGACATACTCAGCCAGATACGTGAACAGGAACTCAAAAAGCAACAGCCGTGATACAGGAAAAAAGGATAGCGCTCAAAAACGCCGGACACATAGATCCGGGCAGCATTGATGAATATATTGCGCGGGGAGGATTCCAGGCAATGGAAAAGGCTTTTGCCCGCGAACCGAAAGACCTTATTGCGGAAATGGAAAACTCGGGGTTGCGGGGTCGAGGTGGCGGTGGCTTTCCCACCGGCATGAAGGTGAAGTTTACCGACCAGGCCGCCTGGCCTTCCGACTATATGAAGTATGTGGTGTGCAATGCCGACGAAGGTGAACCCGGCACTTACAAGGACCGGGTGATTATGGAACAGGACCCCTTCATCATGATCGAAGGGATGATCATTGCCGCCTGGGCCATACAAGCTGAACAGGCTTACATATACATACGCGGTGAATACGTGGAGTCGGTCCGCAGGATTGAACATGCACTGAAACAATGTTATGACAAGGGTTATCTCGGGAAGCATCTTCTGAACACCGAATTTTCTCTGGATATGGAGCTTCGCCTCGGTGCAGGCTCTTACCTGTGTGGGGAGGAGCTGACCCTCCTCGAATCGCTGGAGGGCAACAGGGGATATCCGCGGATCAAGCCGCCCTTTCCTGCCAACGAAGGAGTGTTCCGCAAACCCACCCTGATCAATAATGTGGAGACCTTTGCCCACATGCCCTGGATCGTGATGGAGGGTGCCCAGGCCTATAAAGCTATGGGCACGGAGAAATCGCCGGGTACCAAGATCTTCACCATCAGCGGTGATGTGAACAAGCCGGGATACTACGAGGTGGAAATGGGAACCACCCTGCGCCAGCTGATCGAGCTGGCCGGGGGCATGAAGGGTGGTGATGGTTTTTATGCCGCCATCCTTGGGGGCGCTGCCGGCACCTTCGTCAACGAGTCGGTGCTGGATACCCCCATGGGTTTTGACACCCTGAAGGAGAAAAACGCCATCCTCGGCTCAGGCGCGGTGATGGTGATGAACACCTCCCGTTCGCTTTACGAGATGATGGCCTCCATCCTCGAATTTTTTGCCCATGAATCCTGTGGCAAATGTGTTCCTTGCCGCGTGGGTACCAAGATGCTGGTGGATATGTGGGATGAAGTGAAAGTGCCCAAAAACGGCAACCGTTCACATATGCTCGACAAGATGGCCGGGGAAGCCGACTACATGCAAAAAACATCTCTCTGCCCGCTTGGCGGATCACCCATCATACCCATCGAGAGTGCCCGGCAGTATTTCAGGCATGCATTTTAAATATGATCAACAAGGAACAGCCCTCCGCCCCGGCGGAGTAAGGTCTATATGGCAACAACCAAAAATGAAGATCCCATGAATATTCTCCGCACTCTCCGTGTCGTAGTCTCGCTCCTCGGTCATCGTCGACACGCAGTCATCCCAGTCATCAAAGC
>CAJXLE010000109.1 GCA_913055895.1 uncultured Bacteroidota bacterium
TGGGACTGATCGAGTTCATGATCTCGTGTCGCAGAACCCTTATCAGTCGCTGCCAGGCTTCCACCTCCTGGTGGTTCATCTCCCTGCTGATGTCCTGGAAGGAGGCTATGCGCACCTTTTCCTTTTCCAGCATGATGTCGCTCACCCGCAAGGCAATGATTTTCATTTTGTTGTCAACCGGCAGTTTGAAAGACGATTCCTGGCCGCTGTCCATCGACTGCAGCAAATCGGGAAGGTCTTTCTGCCTGGTCCCCAGGTGATGGATGTTGCTGAAATCATCGGACTGAAACAAATTTTTGAGGGCCCTGTTGATCAGTTTGACCTTTCCGTCCCTGGTAAAGGCAAGCACCCCGATGCCTATATGCTGGAAGATGTTGCGAAAAAAATGGTGCTCCAGTTCCTTTTCCTTTCTTATCAGTTTGAAACCGGTGATGATCTCATTGAACCCCTGGTGGAGTTCCCCCATAAAATGATCCTGATTTTGGCGGGGAAAAGCCATCGAGGTATCCTGGTTTTTGATGGCATCGACAAACCGCAGCAGGTCCTTTTTGATTTTCTGGTTGTAACGGATCAGTGCCACCGTTTCTAATACCAGCAGCACCGCCAGCCCCGAGGAGGTAACAACCATATAGGGCTGGTAGAGGCTCCAGGTAAAAGCCAGGCTGGTGAGGATGATGAGCACTACGTAAACAACAATCCGGAGGTTGAAATTACTGAAGGCCATATTTGCGGATTTTGGTGTACAGGGTTGAGCGGTTGATGCCGAGCTTTTCAGCGGTCAGGCTGATGTTGCCGCGAAATTGCTGAAGTGCCCTGGCAATGACCTGCTTTTCATTTTCCTCCAGGTTGAAAGAAGGGACGGGGCCGTTATGGCTCGTTGCCCTTTCGGGAACCAGCAGGGCGGGCTCCAGCTCGTCGTTTTCACTTAGGATAACGGCTTTTTCAATGGCATGTTCCAGTTCGCGGATGTTGCCGGGCCACCGGTACTGTTTCATCCTGTCTAGCCCCTTGCTGCTAAGGTACAACCGGGGCTTGCGGTACTTCTCGCGGTACCTTGCAAGAAAAAACCCGGCCAGTCCGGGGATGTCCTCCGTCCTTTCGCGCAGGGGCGGCACATCGATCTGTATGGTGTTGATCCGGTACAGCAGGTCTTCACGAAAGCGGTCCTGCTCCACCATGTCGAACAACGGCTGATTGGTGGCCGATATCAGGCGGATGTCGACGGGCACCACCTGGTGGCTGCCAACCCGCACCACCGAACGGTTTTGAAGCACAGAGAGAAGTTTGGATTGCAACGACAGGGGCAGGTTGCCTATCTCATCGAGGAAAAGGGTTCCCCCGCTGGCCGATTCAATCTTTCCCGCCCGGCTCTCCCTGGCGTCGGTGAAAGCCCCCCTGACATGCCCGAAAAGTTCGCTCTCAAAAAGGGATTCCGGGATGGCTCCAAGATCCACATTCAGGAAGACCTCGTTTTTGCGGGTGGATTTCCGGTGTATCTCCCGTGCGATGACTTCTTTGCCGGTGCCATTCTCCCCGGTGATCAAGACATCGGCATCGGTTGGCGCCACCTTGTCGACCACATCATATACCTGCTGCATGGCCCTGGAACGGCACCTGTGGTTGGCATGCTCCTGTTCGATTTCACTGGAAAGGTGCTCCTGCCGGTTCCTGAGCTTTTGTATCTCTTTTTTGGATTGATGCAGTTTATAGGCCGAAAGAATGGTGGAAAGGATCTTCTCCTCATCCCAGGATTTTTGTATGAAATCGGTGGCACCCTCTTTCATCGATTTGACAGCCAGGTCGACATCACCATAGGCTGTGATAAACACGATGGTGGCATCGGGATCCGTCCTGAGTATTTCCCGCATCCAGTATATGCCTTCATTGCCGGAGATGGTACCAGCTGTAAAATTCATGTCCAGCAGTATGATGTCGTAGGTTTGGTCACGCAGAAGCGAAGGGATGAGGTTGGGATTCTTTTCGGTGTCAACCTTGTGGAAATGCTGTTTGAGAAACATGCTGAGTGCGGCAAGCAGCTCTCTGTTGTCGTCGATGATCAGTATGCTTCCTGCTTTTTTGTTCATCCGTGGTGATCTTTGATATAATGATATGACGATTTGTTGAGAAAAGCAACAATTGTGTTGTTTTATTCAACAAGGAAGGCACTTAAACTGAATTTCTGCATTCTAAGCGGGCTTTTATATTTGAAATCAATTATGCGTTTCATTTGCGTTTTCCCGTTAATAATGTATTAAGGAAATGTTTTATAACGGACTTGTGTTTTTCTCAGTATTATTTAGTAATTTTACCACAATTCTGTGTGAATAAGGAAATTATAATCCCTCTTGCCATCCGGTAGCCAGGTAATATGA
The DNA here is from genome assembly GCA_913055895.1 of uncultured Bacteroidota bacterium. Lineage (GTDB taxonomy): Bacteria > Bacteroidota > Bacteroidia > Bacteroidales > UBA12077 > JAGXLC01. The sequence continues at coordinate 2,373 of CAJXLE010000109.1, forward strand.
AGGTAGGTGTTGCTGTTTGGTAACTCATTATTCTAGTGGCTGATTAGCAGCGATTTATTTTAGAATCCAACCGGCATGCTCGATTATCGAACGAAGTTGGAACTGAAAAAGGGAAACCCCAAGGCTTACAGGGAAGTTTTCAGGTTCCTTTATCCCAGGTTAAAAGCTTATTGCAATCTTTTTATCGGGAATGAAAGTGAGGTGGAAGACATCATCCAGGAAGTTTTTATCACCCTGTGGGAGAAACGCAGATCCATCAAGACGGAAAAGTCGGTGGAGGCCTGGATCTTTGTTATGCTGAGAAATCGGTGCCTCAATCATCTGAAAAAAAACAGACTGGAGCAAGAGGACTTTGAAGTCAACAATTTGAAAATAAAAGATTTGCAATATCTGTATCAGTTGGACTTCATGAACAAAGAAGAAAAGAGCCTGGAAGAGAAGTTGATCGATTCTTTAAAATTTGCCATTGACGGCCTACCCTTGAAGATGCGGAAAGTATTGGTGGAGTGCAAGATCAAGGGCAGGCAGCAGAAGGTTGTTGCAGAGGAAATGGGCATCAGCCTGAAGATGGTCGAGAAACACATCGCTGCCGCCAAGAAACACCTCCGCAAAAAACTGCTCAAAGAATACAACAGGTTTATTTTCTTGATTGTCTCGTTGATATAGTTGTTTGTATCCGTTTTAGCAAATTTACCATCCCCTTCGATATTTTCATGGTCATGATGAGCCTCTGATGGATCGTTTGTTTTATTGGCCTCATCCGGACCTGTTTCATTACCCAGATGCCGGGTGTTGACCCTTTCGCCATCACGATGCAATAAGTGTGAACCTGTCTCACCATCCAGTTATGACGACTTTGATCCCATCTCACCATCCAGTTATGACGACTTTGATCCCCAAACATCATTCTGTTAAGTAAGTATTTACGGCATTTGTCTTGTCTGAACAGGATCCTGAATGGCATTTTCCATTTCCCCGGCCTGTTTGGAGCTGTGGAATTCAGTCATACCCTGAGTTCTGAATTTTTCCTGATTAAAAAGGTAGGGTTTTGCAGGCTTTGATTGTACTCCTAACAGAAACATGATTGAAGAAAATGAAGAAAATGAAGCATGTAATTATAAAGTATCTGGAAGGTCGGGCCACCGAGGTAGAGCAGCGTAGGCTCCTGGAGTGGCTTCGCGACAAAGACAACCGCATAGAGTTCAGGAACCTGGTTTCACAGTGGAAGAGGGGTTTGGATGAAGATCATTTCCCCGGCGGCGGGGCAAACAGCTGGAATCGTGTTCAGGAAGGACTTTTGAAGCGAAATTATTACAGGTGGCAGAGAAGCCGGAAATTTCAAATGGTTTTCAAATATGCTGCCGTATTCTTTTTTGCCATCAGCATTGGCACCACCATATGGATATTTACCGGCGATATGGCCAAATCAAAGGAAAGCCATACCAATGTGATAGCCCAGAAGGGTCAGGTATCCAGGTTGAACCTTCCCGATGGCTCCAGGGTATGGTTGAATGCAGGAACCACCCTGTCATACAACAACGGTTTTTCCCATAACAACCGGAAAATCTCCCTGACCGGTGAAGCTTATTTTGATGTTGCTCAAGATGAGGCGTTGCCCTTGGTTGTCGATTGTCAGGGGTTGAAAGTCAAGGCACTGGGAACAAAATTCAATGTGGCTGCTTATCCCGATGCCAACAGCATCGATGTGGTGTTGGAGGAAGGATCTGTAGCTTTGAATACCCGGGGTAAGGGATCTCTTGATCACCGCCTGAAGCCCGGTGAGATGGGCAGTTTCAGGAAAGAAAGCCGGGAATTATCCATTTCCAGCGTCAAGCCAAAGAAACTTACCGCCTGGAGAAAAGGGATCATCAGCATCTACGACCAGCCCCTGGAGAAAGTGGTGGAGCGCCTGGAAAAGCGATATAACCAGGAATTTGAAGTGGATGATGAAGTCAGGGAGCTGCGCTATACCTTCACCATTAAGAATGAGTCGCTGGATCAGGTGATTCATCTGATGGAAAGGATCACACCTGTGAAAGCCACCCAAAGCGATGAAATCATCCGGTTTGAAAAGGACAGAAAGAAAAAAGATGCTGCAAACAAATAACCATTGCTGTGTATGAATAAAAAAACCGGTAGTGTGGCGACACTACCGGCATTTCATCCATTCACCATGTAAATGATAAACAGACTACTAACCTAAGTAAAGAGAGGCAAAATTATGAAAAATAATCGAATTAAAGGAGGGCGGGAGCCTTCCATTGAAGACAGATTTTTCCGGGTCGTGAAGCTGACCCTTGTGCTCTTTTTTGTTGGATTGATTCAGGTTTCAGCCAGTCAATACACTTCAACCAAGAAGCTGACCCTGAAGATGCAAAACAAAGAAGTGGCTGAAGTTCTCGAAGCCATCGAACAGCAGTCGGAATTTCGATTTGCATACAGCACCGAATATATTGATCTGAGCCGAAGGGTAAACCTGGATGTAAAGGACAAAACCATCCGGGAAACCTTGCAGTTGATTTTTGGCGGGACAGAGATCAAATTCGTGGTCAATGACCGGCACATCATGTTGTATCCCAAGGCCTTGGATGCCAAGCCTGTGTTGGAAGATTTGCAGCAAGCCAGGGTTACCGGAACGGTGACCGATGCGCAGACAGGCAATCCCCTTCCCGGTGTGAATATTGTGATCAAGGGGACTACCCGCGGAACCACCACCAACATGGAAGGCACCTATTCCATAGCCGTACCCGCAGATGGCAAGCTGGTATTCTCATTTGTGGGCTATCAAAAGCGCACGGTGGCTGTAAAAGGCCGGGAGGTCATCGACGTGGCATTGAAGCAATCTGTACAGGAGCTGGAAGAGGTGGTGGCCATCGGATATGGCACCGCAAAGCGGAAGGATCTTACTTCTTCCATATCGACCATCAGTTCGGATGAGATTGATGAGACCCCCACGGCCGTGGCCATACAGTCGCTTCAGGGAAAGGTGTCGGGCGTGGAAATCGTCAGCCGGGGCGCACCCGGTGCTTCGCCCACCGTCCGTATTCGCGGTATAGGCTCCTATCCCGGCAGAGGGAATGAAAGTCCGCTGTACGTTGTGGATGGCGCTTTTTACGACAACATCGATTTTCTCAACACCTCCGAGATCGAATCCATGTCTGTCCTGAAAAGTGCTTCAGCAGCTGCCATTTACGGCGTGAGGGCCGCCAATGGTGTCATCGTCATTGAAACCAAGTCGGGAGAGTTTGAGAAGGAAACAGAAATCACATACGACGGCTATTACGGAGTCCAAATGCCGCAGGATGTCCTGAAAATGGCCAACGCACAACAATATACGAACATGGCCCTGGCCACAGGTTCACCAGCCGATTCTTCCTATATCTTCAATGCCATGCAACGCTACGGCCGGAGCAGGACGGACCCCAATATACCGGCCGTGGATACCGACTGGTATGAGGAGATCCTTCGTCCGGGACCCATGCAAAACCATGCCCTGACCATCTCGGGCGGCACCAATAAATCGTCCTATTCGTTGGGTACCAGCTACTTCAGTCAAAAGGGCATCCTGGACATGAAGAACAACTACAACCGGTTCAACCTGCGTTCCAAGGTCGACTACAAGGCCAAGGACTGGCTGACGATCGGGGGCAACGTGGTGTTCAGCGACGGGCAGCGGTATCAGCCTGCCAACGGTGCCTGGAGAAGGGCTTACCAGGCAGTGCCCATCTTTCCACCCTACGACTATCAAAATGAAGACGCCGAGCCTGTCAGCCTGGCCAGCGCCGAGCTCCTGGGCTACCGCCACGGACAAAATCCCCTGGTGGCCACTGAGTTTAACGAGAATTTCCAGAAGAACAGAAGGCTGATGACCAATTTCTATGCAGAGGTCGAAATTCTTCCCGATGCACTGAAATTCAAAACCACCTACAACCACAGTTACAATACCGTTGATAGAAGGAATGTAGGCCTTTCCTTTTTCATCACCGAGGGAACACAACGTGAAAATTCCCAGTTGACAAAGTATGCAGCCAACACTTCCGACCGAACCTGGGACAACCTGCTGACATATGATAAAAGCTTTGCCAACCACAACCTGAGGGCCATGGTGGGCAATTCCTACCGCATCAGGGAAGGACAGCGGCTGCACGCCTCTGGGCAAAATTTCCCGGAGGAGCAAAGACAGGCCTGGTACCTGAATTTTGCAGAGACCATCAATGAAGATGGTGTATGGGATGGAGGATCCAAATTGTATGGACTCTCCTATTTCGGAAGGATACAATACAATTTCGATAACAAATACTACCTCTACGGTACCTTCCGCGCCGACGGTACCTCGAAGTACCAGCAAAAATGGGGCTATTTCCCAAGTTTCGGTGCAGGCTGGGTGCTCTCGAAAGAGAATTTCATGCAGGGAGTTGGTTTTCTCGATTTCCTGAAGCTGCGTGCCACCTGGGGTCAGCTGGGTAACGACAAGATACGCCCGGCAGCAGGCGCACAAACAACCCAGGTTATCCAAACGGCCATGGGTGGAGAGCTCATCCCTGGAACCTCCAGGTCGGGCACCTACTCCGTACTCGAATGGGAGGTTGTGGAAGAGACAGATGTCGGCCTGACAGCCACATTGTTGGATTCCCGACTGAACATCGATGCGGACTATTACATCCGCGATACCAGGAATGCTGCCATCAGCGTGCAGATCCCCTTAAAAGGAGGTACCACACTTAAAAACCAGGGCAAGATCCGTAATTCCGGAATCGAGCTTTCCCTGAACTGGAAAGACAAGATTGGCAAAAACTGGAGGTATTCGCTCGGAGGCAACCTGTCCACCCTGGAAAACGAAGTGCTGGATCTCTACGGTCAGCCTTACCTGAATGGTGGAACAGCTACTTTCCGCCAGCGTTCCATCATAGGTGAACCCCTGCTGGCTTTCTACGGATGGGAAGTGGCCGGAGTATATCAAAACCAGCAGGAGATCGATAACGATCCCATAGCCCAGGACAATGGACTGGTGCCAGGCGACTTTAAATATGTCGACCAAAACAACGACGACCAGATAGATGATGAAGACCGGGTGGTACTGGGCAGTTATTTTCCCTCACTGACCTACGGATTCAACTTTTCCGTGGGATACAAAGGCTTCAACCTTTCCGTCGATATGATGGGCAAGGTGGGCAATAAAATTCTCAACCGCAACCGCGGGGAGGTCATCTGGACCGCCGACCTGAACAAGGATGCCGAACTGGCCACCAACCTGTGGGACGGAGAAGGTACTTCCGACAGGTATCCCTCTGCATCCGGACTGCGCAGGGCATGGAACCAAAAGATGAGCGACTATTTCGTCGAGGATGGTTCTTACTTCCGTCTCAGGAATGTGCGCCTGTCCTATACCATCAAAGATCAAACCCTGTTTGGTGTGGAAATGCCCGAGACAAAGATTTATGTCACGGGCGAGCGCCTGTTGACCATCTCCGATTACAACGGCTTTTCCAATGAAGTGGCCAACGGTATCGACGACTATATGTATCCTACACCAGCCGTCTATAACGTCGGAGTGAGCCTTAAATTTTAATGCTAAAAATACCTTATTATGAAATCAATTAGATATATCATACCCATCATCGTTTTTACAGGATTGCTGCTGGCTTTGGGTTCGTGCGAAGATGACTTGCATGAGCCTTTGGAGAACCAGGAAATAACTGAAAAGACGGATTACACGAACACCGACAGAATGAGTGCCCCCCTGGTCGGACTGTATGGTGAACTCTACGGCCTCGGCTGGGACGTTTATCCCATCGTCTCCATCAGGGGAGATGATGTGAACAAAGGTGGAGAAGGTTTCAACCAGGTGCTGGGACAGCTGGAAAAGTTTGACTACGACGAAAACTTCTGGATGCTCAATACCGTCTGGCAACAGATGTATCAAGGCATCTTCGAAGCCAACACCACCATAGAGGAGATCGAGAAGTACAAAAAACACGCTGACAACAAGGCCCTTGCCGACCAGTACATTGCCGAGGCCCAGACCATCCGGGCCTGGTACTACTTGCATCTGGCCCGTACCTGGGGTGAGATATTCATTACCGATGCCACTGATCCCACCACTTTGTTTGAAGCAGAGCTGTCGACCGAACAGGAAGTGCTTCAGTACATCTCCGGGCAAATGGGGGAGGCAGCTCCCAAGATGGCCGATATACATCCCAAAGACCGCACCGACCTTCAGGGCGGAGTCACCAGGTACACTGCCCTGGCCATAAAAGCCAAGGCCGATCTTGAGCTGGAGAACCATCAGGATGTTGCCGACGCCACATCTCAGATCATCAACTCAGGCGTCTTTTCTCTTGAAGAAGATTTCTACCAGCTTTTCAAACTCGATGGCAAGCTGAATGAGGAGAACATCTTTGAGTTGCAATACTCTGATTTTGGACAGGGATCAGGCGAGAACAGAAGCTACCTGTTTGCCTTTTTTGGCCCGCAGAACTGGACACCTGCCGTAGATGGAGCCAACAGCGGCTGGGGCTTCTGGGAACCTACCCTGGAATACATCCAGTTTATGCTCGACAGGGGTGAAAAAACCCGCTTGCAGACCAGCGTGCTTTTTACCCCCGACGGCATCAGCGAACTTCAGGATAAATACGGCGAACTGCCCAACTGGGTATCCAATGAAACCCCTTCGGGCGATATCATTGAAGACGGACCACGGGGCAATTTCTTCAGTGGCAAGCATTACCTGCCATCCACGCAGCTCACCCCCGGACGGACCAATTACGGCACCAACAAGAATATGCAGATCATTCGCTACGCCGAAATACTGCTCATACATGCCGAAGCACTGGTTCAGGGTGCCAGCAGTTCGGCCATCTCTGCCGACCAGGCCGTTAACCTGGTCAGGGACAGGGCAGGGCTGTCCTCGCTCTCGGGTGTGACCCATGAACAGGTCATGGAAGAGAAATATGCTGAACTTGCCATGGAATGGGGTATACGTTTCTATGACATGGTAAGGCTGGGCAATTACCAGGAGCTGAATTATCACAACGATGAACCGGCTTTCACCGAGGATAAGCTTTACCTGCCCTATCCGCTGAAGCAGGTGGATCTGCTGCCCCAACTGGAAAATGATTGATAACGCAAAAAATACAACGATATGAAAATCATCAGGAACATATTAGTTATTTCCCTTGCATCGGCTTTTATCGTTGCATGCGAAGTGAAAGATTTCACCGACTCCATCGATAAGGTGGAACCCGGTCAGGACACCACTGCCCCTGCCGTTCAGATCGACTATCCGGCAGAGGGTACAGCCATCCGCGTCAGGGAAGATACAACCTCCATCGATATAGAATTCGAGGTGAAGGACGACATTGAGATTCAAAGCGTAACATTGGAGCTGGACGGGGATCAAATAGCTGAATTCAGCGAATTCAAGGATTACCGCTGGTTTATTAAAGAATACAACTATGGCCCGATCACCAACGGTTCACATACTTTAACCGTCAATGCTGTTGATACAGAGGGGAAGGATGCCTCCACAAGCGTGACTTTTGAGAAGATAGCCCCTTACGAGACGCAGTACGAGAAAGAGACCTTCTATATGCCCTTCAATGGGAACGCCATGGAGCTGATCACCATTTCAAATGCCGAAGAAGTTGGAAATCCGGGATATGAAAGTGGAATGTTCGAACAGGCTTTTAAGGGAGCTGCAGAGTCCTACCTGACCTATCCCGTCGATACACTGACCAATGATTCGATCAGTGCTGCCTTCTGGTACCATGTCGACCCATCAGTTACTGCCTCCCGGGCAGGTATGTTGACAGTAGGCAGACCCAGTGACAACGATGGCGATCGTACCCAGGGTTTTAGATTGTTCAGGGTCGGCAATGAAACCCAACAAACCATCCGGCTGAATATTGGCAGGGGTGACGGCGACAGCTGGTATACTGCCGGTGGAGATTACCGGCTTAACCCTGCGGAAGCAGGCTGGGTGCATGTGGCCTTCACCATCTCCACCGATTCGGTGGCGATATATCTTGATGGGGAGCATGCGGCAGGAGGAGCCTTTGAGGGCCCGGTAGGATGGGCAGACTGTGAGATCCTCTCCATAGGTTCGGGTGCCCCCAACTTCACGGTCTGGAACCACCTCTCGGATATCAACAGCTTGTATGATGAGCTTCGGTTTTTCAACAAATTCCTCACCCAACAGGAGATCCAGGCCATCATGAACGAACAGTAAAAGACTGATAATCCATACTTTGCCGGGGAGATTGCCATCTTTTAATGAATGGCGGTCTCCCCGGTTTTGTTGTTCATCCTCCGGGGCTCAGAAATGCTTCTCATGCCTGCCATTCCGTTAGGAAAAGACATTCCCTACCTGTGACCCTTGCACTGCAGATCCTTTGCTTTTTCACTTGATATTGCATTTCAGGAATTTATGTGTTTCCTATAACCGGCTTCGATGTATACATTAACGAACAGGGGTGTTGGAAAATTCAACACTTTTCTGTCAGTTTATGTGATTTAACCTGCAGGTTAACAAAGTTTTATGCAATGTGGTATGGCCTTTGGTACAAAAAAACCAAGAAACCCAAAACCCCATACCATGCTCCGCCATTTTTTCAAACTCACCTTTCAAAGGACCTTTAAAAAGGATCTGTTTCATACCCTCATTAATCTTATGGGGCTGGCAGTTGGTTTGTCGGCGTTTATCCTGGTGATGCTTTTTGTTTACCATGAGCGGAACTACGACACCTTTCATAAGCATTATGAAAGCATCTACCGGGTCATATCCGATGAGCCAGGCGACCGGTGGGTGGGCACACCTGCCCAACTGGGACCCTACCTGGAAGAGAGGATACCCGAGATGGAGCAGTATACAAGAATTGAGCCCTACGACGACGTGCTCATCCAGGTCAACAAGAAGCAATTTTTTGAGTCCGGCCTGCTTTATGCCGACAGCACCTTTTTTGAGATGTTTTCTTTTCCTTTGCTCAGGGGTGATAAGAAAAATCCCCTGGGCGACAGCCATTCGATGGTCATCAGTGAAAGCGTTGCCGGCAAATATTTTGGCAACAGGGATCCCATTGGCAGGGAGATACGTTTGGACAGGCAGCAAGAGTCATGGGCTCGTTCTGCTTCCCGTGGCAAACAGAAAGAGTCCTATACCATCACAGCTGTGGTGGCCGACCCCCCTGCCCATTCATCCATCAAATACCGTTTCATACTGCCTTTTGAATTTCTGGCCCAAAGCTCCGGCTGGGGTATGTTCAACTATACCACTTACATCCACCTGAAAGATCCGGCCACCCATCAGCAGGC
>CAJXLE010000110.1 GCA_913055895.1 uncultured Bacteroidota bacterium
TCTTTCCAGTCATCGCCACCCAAAAACTCGTCCAGCGTTTTGTGCACCGATGGGTCGACATTGCCGGTAAGAAGGATCTCACATTGTCCGGTGGTATAATACTGGCTATGGAAAGCCTCCAGGTTGGAGCGGCTAACCTGGTCGTGGTCTTCGAGTTGTACAATTTTACCGTAGGGGTGGTGGCTACCGAAAAGGGCTTCGTTAAGCTTGATTCTTGACAGGGTGCTTACCCTGGAGTGCTCAAGCTGGTATTGCTGCTTTTTGTTGGCCATGTATATTTTCAGTTCCCTGTCGGGGAAGGTGGGGTTCTTGATGACATCGGAGAGCACTTCCAGCGTGGGGCGCAGGTGTTTTTTCAGGGTGAGCAGGGAGACGGAGACCACATCCTTGTTGGCCGTGGCTTTCAGAAACGCCCCGTAGAAATCGATCTGGCCGGCAATTTGTTCCGATGAGTATTTCTGGGTGCCTTCGGTCAGCATCTCGCTGGTGGCCAGAGCCACCAGGGGTTTGGGTTGATACCATGTTCCGGCCCTGAAAAGCACATCTATTTTGATGATGTCTTCCGTGCCCGATTGAATGGAATATACAGGAACGCCATTGGAAAGGCTGAACTTTTCGGCCCTGGCTGTATCTATCGACTCGATGGTTTTGATGTGGGGATGTTGTGTCCTGTCTATGGATGGCATAATTACTGTTTTTTTGAGTAGTAGTACAATGTGGAGCAGTTTTTTCTGTCGAGTACCTGTTGGCTGACCCGTTGGATATCGGAGGGGGTCACCTTCAGGTATTCCTGCTCTTCGGTGTTGATGCGGTTGGCATCTCCCAGCAGTTCAAAAAAGGCAATGTTCATGGCTTTGTGAAGGGCGCTGGTTTTTGTAAATGTCCTGACGGCCAACAGTTTGTTTTTCACCTTCTGCAGTTCATCCTCTTCAACCTGCTGCTCTTTCAATTTGTCGAGCTCGCGGAGCAGTTCATCCTCGGCGTCTTTCATTTTTACCCCCGGGGCCAGGGTACCGCTCACCATCAGCAGGCCCTCGTCCACCTCGCCTGTGATGTAGGCATCGATGGAACCAAAGAGTTTTTTTCTCTTTACCAGTTGTTGGTAAAGCCTGGCCGAATTGCCGTTGGCCAGCAGGTCGGATATCAGGTCAGTGGGCACATAATCGGGGTGGTTGCGGTGGCTCATATGGTAAGCCTTGTAAATAACGTCATGTGGCACATCCCTGGTCACCTCATGGTTTCGGGGTTCCTCCTGTGTGGGTTCGCGGGGAATCTCCTTAAGGTCGAGATCGCGCCGTGGGATGGGACCAAACCATTTATCTGCCAGCTGCTTCACCTCTTCGGGTTCAACATTTCCCACTACCGTTAGTACGGCATTGTTGGGGGCATAGTGGTGGTAGAAAAAGTCGCTCACCTCCTGTGATGTGGCGCCTTCTATATGGCTGATGTCTTTTCCGATGGTTGACCACTGGTAGGGGTGTACCTTATAGGCCATCTCCCTGAGCAGCATCATGGCATCTCCATATGGTTGGTTGCGGTAACGCTGGTTGAACTCTTCGATCACCACATTTTTCTGTACCCTTATCTTTTCTTCGGTGAGCTTCAGTCCCAGCATGCGGTCGGATTCCAGCCAGAAGGCCATCTCCAGGTTTTCCGTCGGCAGGGTCAGGTAATAGTTGGTGATGTCGTTGGATGTGAATGCATTGTTTTCTCCACCCGCTTTTTGGAGCGGGGTGTCGTAGGAGGGTATGTTCACCGAACCTTCAAACATCAGGTGTTCGAACAGATGGGCGAAGCCTGTGCGCTCGGGGTTTTCGTGTTTGGAGCCTACGTTGTACAACAAATTTACGGTGGCAATAGGTGTGGAGGGGTCGGGATGGACGATCAGCCTCAGACCATTCTCCAGGTTATATCTCTTGAAATCTACCATAATCTTTTTTTAGAAATACAAACTTACACAAATGATCCCACTTTAAAAAACAGCTGCCGTCTGTTTTTATTTGTTCCTATAAGCTTTGCCGGATGTGGGCTGCTGTCTTGTGGCGCACCGGCCAATGGTGCTTCACACTCTGTTATTGGGATGGTAGCTGTATCAACAGCCTTTGCGATATAATCCCTGTTTGCCATAAAGCCACGAAAGCTCCGGGCCAGGCAGTATGCTGCCATCTGTAGTCTGTCTTCTACTTATGCCCTGTAAAAAAGACTGTTTTCTCATAAAAAAATGCTGATTCTTTTAACACAGATTGAAAGGAAATATTAATTTTGTCGCCGTTATGAAAAGACCTACGCGACTCGGTAAAATATTGGTGTGGAGAAGGCGGCACATCAGTGATAAGCAACTTATCATGATACTGAGTGTTGTTGTAGGGATCACTTCCGGCTTTGCGGCGGTAGTGATCAAGAACCTTGTGCATGTCATCAAGAGCCTTCTTACCAGTGGTTTTGTTCAGCAGTATCAAAACTACCTGTACGTTGTCCTCCCTGCCATCGGTATCCTTGCCTCGGTACTTTTCATGCACTTTATCCTTCGCAGGAATGTAGGCCATGGCATCCCCATCACCCTGGCGGCCATCTCCAAGAGCGAAGGAAGGATCAAACGGCACAACATGTATTCATCCGTTATCACCAGTGCCCTGACCGTAGGTTTTGGCGGATCGGTTGGATTGGAGGGCCCCACTGTTGCTACCGGTGCCGCGTGGGGCTCGAACATAGGCCGTTTTTTTAAGCTGAACTACAGGCAGGTGCTCCTGCTGCTGGCTTGTGCCAGTGCCGGTGCCATGTCTGCCATCTTCAAGGCCCCCATTGCAGGTATTGTCTTTGTGCTGGAGGGTTTGATGATCGACCTGACCATGTCGTCGCTTATCCCGCTTTTACTGGCTTCCCTTACCGGGGCGCTGGTTTCCTATCTTTTCCTGGGAATGGACGTGCTGTATCCTGCCGAGATACAGCATGAATTCATCATCAGCGAGGTTCCCTTTTACATCATGCTCGGGGTTTTCACCGGTTTTGTCTCCCTGTATTTCACCCGCATGTACAAGAAGGTGGAACAAACTTTCGACCGCTTCAAGAACCGCTATACCAAATGGATCATTGGCAGTGTGGCACTGGGTGTGATCATATTTTTCTTTCCTGCACTCTACGGTGAGGGATATGACTCCATCAATGCCAGCCTTCATGGCAATTTCAGCTATCTCTTCGACAAGAGTCTGTTTTATGGGTTGAGCGACAACATCATCGTTGTTTTCATTTTCTTCATTTTGATTATTTTGCTTAAGGTGATTGCTACCTCCATCACTTTCGGCAGTGGTGGTATCGGGGGGATATTTGCGCCTACCCTGTTCATGGGGGTCAACAGTGGGTTGTTCTTTGCCAAGGTGTTCAATTATTTCAAGATCCATGCCCTGACCGAAAACCATTTTGCGCTGGCCGGGATGGGCGGATTGATTGCCGGGGTGCTGCATGCACCCCTCACCGGTATGTTCCTGATTGCCGAGATCACCGGCGGGTATGCCCTGATATTCCCGCTGATGATAACCGCCACCATATCCTATGCGATCATTCGCCTGTTTGAGAGGTATTCTGTTTATACCTACCAGCTGGGAAGAAGGGGAGAGCTTTTCACCCATGATAAGGATAAAGTGGTATTGTCCATCATGAGGGTAAGCGATTTGATTGAGACCAATTTCAGGACCATAAAGGAAAATTCCACCCTTGGCGACCTGGTGAAGGTAATCGCTAAGTCGCAACGCAACATTGTGCCAGTGGTAGACGAAGACAACAACCTGAAAGGCATTGTTTTCATCAACGACATCCGTCACATCATGTTCGACCGCGACCAGTATGATAAGGTTACGGTCAACGAGCTGATGTACATGCCGAGTCCCGTCGTCAGGCCCGACGAGTCGATGGAGGATGTTGCCCAGAAGTTTCAGACCACCAAGCACTATAACCTGCCAGTGATAGAGGATGGTAAATACAGGGGTTTTGTCTCCAGGGCCAATGTGTTTTCAGCTTACCGCCGCCTGCTGCGCTCTTTCTCTGAAGATTGATTCATCGCTTTCGTTTCTGGGGGGTGCCAGGCGGTATTGCGCAGATATTCTGAACTTTTTATGAGCCGCAATATCTTTTTTCACCGGGAAAGTAGTGTTGAAAGCCCGGCTATTTGATCACAGTCAATCACAAACGGGGTGTCTTCCCCCAGTTCATACTGCACTTAGGAGCCCAGGTGCTCTTTGAGTTTTTCCTGGTAGATCCGGTAGTTTTCCTGGTCAAAGCAGACAAAGTAAACCTTTTGAATGCCGGGATGGTTTCTCATGTAATCAAGCACGCTGCTGATGGCTATCTCGGCAGCCTTTTCCTTGGGGAACCCGTACACACCGGTGCTGATGTTCGGAAAGGCAACGGTCTGCAGCCCGTGCTTTTTAGCCACTTCCAGGCTGTTGTAATAGGCATTGCTGAGCAGCTGCGCCTCATTCTTGTTGCCACCTTTCCATACAGGTCCCACCGTATGGATCACATATTTGGCCGGTAGTTTGTATCCGCCGGTTATCTTGGCTTCGCCGGTCCGGCAGCCGTTCAGTGTTTTGGTCTCCTCCAGCAGCTCCGGTCCGGCGGCCCTGTGTATGGCCCCGTCTACTCCACCGCCGCCGAGCAACGATTTGTTGGCGGCATTGACAACGGCGTCCACCTCCATCTTGGTGATGTCGCCCTGAAGCAGTTCTACCTTTTCCATAATATAGTGATTTTGGGGTTTCTGCTTCTCTTACCGGATCTCTGCTCCCAGCTTTTCCCGGAATGTTTTGATGAGTTTGTTCATCACTTTCTCAATCTGCTTGTCTTTTAGGGTTTGTTTTTCATCCCGCAGTATGAAACTCACCGCATACGACTTTTTATTGGCCCCCAGCTTTTCGCCCTGGTAGACATCGAAGAGGTTCACCTGGCGGAGCACTTTGCGTTCGCTTTGGTAGGCCAGCTCTTCTATCTGGTCGAATTGTACGTCCTGGTCCACCAGCAAAGCAAGATCGCGGCGCACCTCTGGATATTTGGGGATCTCCTGGTATTCCACCACGTTGTTTTCGGCATGCTGCAGGAGCTGGTCCCAGTGAAGATCACCGAAAAAGACCGGTGTTTCGATGTCAAAACGTTGCAGGAGTCCTTCGTTGACCATACCCACCTCGGCGATGGTGTTTTTTTTGATTTTATACCGAAGGGCCTGGGCATAGACATCGTTCTCCACCTCTTCCTTTTTGAAACGTCGGGGCTCAAAACCCAGCTTAGCCAGGAGGGCTTCCACAGTACCCTTCAGGTGGAAGAAACTGGTCTGATCCTGTCCTGTCATCCAGCTTTCCCTGGTGTAGGAGCCTGTCATGAAAAGACCCAGGTGGGCACTTTCCTCGTAGGGTTGCAGCGCATCATCTGAATCGGCCTGTTGGGGATGGCGGACATAGCAGTTGCCCAGCTCAAAAAGCTTCAGGTTGGGACGCTGGCGGTTGATGTTGTGGGCAATGGTCTCCAGCCCCCCGAACAGCAGGGTTTGTCTCATGCTGTTGAGGTCCTGGCTGAGGGGGTTGTGCAAATACACCAGGTGGCTGTCGGGATAGGTGTCCAGGTTCTTATAATAGTCCGACTTGGTGAGGGAGTTGGACATGATCTCGTAGAAACCTTTGCCGGTAAGGAGGGTGGAGACAGCCTCCGTGTATTTCTCCTTGTCGATGCCTTCCGAATAGGTGAGGCTGGTGTTGAGTTTTTCGGTGGTGTGGATCTGGTTGAAACCATATATCCTCAGGATTTCCTCGATCACATCCACCTCACGTGTCACATCCACCCGGTAGGTGGGAATGCTCAGGTCCAGGCCTTTCTCTGATGACTGGAGGATCCGGATGTCGAGCGATTCAAGGATTTTCCTGATGTGGTTTTCATCAATTGCCTGGCCCGTGATTTGCCTGAGGCGGCCAAAGTCCAGGTGCACCCGTGCTGGCTCGACGGGGTCAGGATAGTGGTCGACGATGTCGGAGACCAGGCTGCCTCCGGCAATGTCCCTGACCATCGATGCGGCTCTTTTCAGGGCGTACAATATGTTGTTGGGATCGGCACCCCGTTCAAAACGGTATGAAGCGTCGGTGCTGATCATATGTCTCTTGGCGGTGTTGCGGATGTACTTGGGATTGAAATAGGCGCTTTCGATGAACAGGTTGGTGGTTTGCCCGGTGACACCCGATTCGCTGCCTCCCAGCACACCAGCTATGCCTATTGGTTTTTCTGCATCACAGATCATCAGGTCGTCGCCCGAGAGCTTTCTCTCTTCCCCATCCAGTGTCTTGAAAGGGGTTCCTTCACTTAACCTTTGAACGATCACTTTGTTGCCTGCTATCTTATCGGCATCGAAGAAGTGGAGGGGATGGCCGGTTTCCATCAACACATAATTGGAGATGTCCACCAGGTTGTTGATGGGGTTGAGGCCCACAGCTTTGAGCCGGTTTTGAAGCCATTCGGGTGAAGGACCCGTCTTGACGCCTTTGATGGTCACACCGCTGTAACGTGGACATCCATGGGTGTCGGCCACTTCAACTTCAACGGCCGGCCCCTCGGTTTCCTTCCCGAGGGTCTCCACATCAGGCAGATGTAGGGGAGTAGGCTCGTGCATGTTCAAATAAGCCGCCAGGTCCCTGGCAGCTCCAATGTGACTGGCCCCGTCTATCCGGTTGGGCGTCAGGTCGAATTCCAGTACCGTGTCTTTTTCTATGTTGTAATAGTCTTTCAGGGGTTGGCCCACCGGTGCATCGTCGTCGAGAACGATGATGCCCTCGTGCGAATCACCCAGTCCCACTTCATCTTCAGCACATATCATACCTTCCGACACCTCGCCCCTGATTTTGGTCTTTTTCAGCTCAGTAGGCTTGCCGTTCATGTTGAGCACCGTACCTACGGGGGCAACCACCACTTTCTGACCCTCGGCCACATTGGGTGCTCCGCAAATAATAGGCAACTCACGGTCTTCTCCTATGTCTACTGTTGTAAGACTCAGCTTATCGGCGTTGGGATGCTGTAGGCAGGAGGTCACCCTTCCCACTAACAGGCCCTCCAGTCCGCCTTCCACCGGGGAAAATTCTTCCATGCCTTCTACTTCCAGTCCCGTGTTGGTTAATATCCGGGCGACTTCCTTGGCCGACAGGCGGGTGTCTACATAATCTTTCAACCAGTTGTAGGATACTTTCATACTATGCGTTTTTTATTTGCTTACCCGGTCCGGTGAACCATCACCCTGTTTCAGATGAAGGCCGGTTGGGGCTACTCGTAATCTATTTTTGTGCTGTTGATGCCGGTTTAAGCCAACAAAATTAAAAAATATTTGAACAATGACCGGTTTTGTGTGATTATTTTTTGATCAGCCTGTTGGCCATTTGGAATTTAACCCAACAGGCTGATACAAACGATTTGATCCAGTTGGACGGGTCAGGCCGGATGGAACCAGCTGGACCGATCCAATTGGATGGAACCAGCTGGTTATATGAATGGAGGTTGATTTATGAGTTGGTTCAACCGTTCTGCCGCTTCACTGGATTGTCTGCCCGGATGTCGCAGTCGTATATGCATACGCCCACATTGCGGGTTTAAGAAAGTAGACCTGGGTATTGAAAATTGTATACATTTCTATATATTTGCATGTCACGTGTCTAATTTTTATATAATTAATTGGGCACATGAAACCTGCATGGATTAATTGTGTTCTTGTTGTGAAGGGTACGGGATCAGGTTTCACAAGTTCAGTTTTTATTAGATATAATGGCCTTGTACAACTTATCCTGCTGAAACGGGAACATACCAATGGGATATTATAAATAAATTATTGAGCAAAGGGAACCAAACCTCTTGTCACGGGGAGGTTCCCTGGTAAAAAGAGGGACAAAAAAGTGGACAGCAAAAGACCATTGATACTGGTAACCAACGATGACGGAATAGAAGCGAAGGGTATACGCTCCCTGGTCGAGATGGTGAAGCCCTACGGCGACGTGGTCGTGGTGGCTCCCTACCGCGTACATTCGGGCAAGTCGCATGCCATCACCGTGGAGATACCCATACGCTACAATTTGTTGAAGCAATATGAGAACGTTAAAGTGTATGGTTGCACGGGCACTCCCGTCGATTCCGTGAAGCTGGCTTTTAGTGCCATTTTGCCCCGTCGTCCCGACCTGATTGTTTCCGGCATCAACCACGGATCCAACGCATCGGTTAGTGTGGTCTATTCAGGAACCATGGGAGCGGTGATCGAAGGTTGCATCAACGACATCCCCTCGGTGGGTTTTTCCCTGCTCGATTTTGATCCCGACGCCGATTTTAGCGCTGCCATCCATTACGGTCAGAATATCATTGAACATGTGATGGAAGATGGCTTGCCGGCCCGTACCTGTCTGAACGTGAATGTTCCCCCCGTGGCGCAGGAACAAGTCAGGGGCATACGGGTGTGCCGCCAGGCCAGGGGAGTGTGGCGAGAGGAGTTTGAAAAGCGGCTGGATCCCCGGAAAGGTGAATACTATTGGCTTACCGGATATTTCGAGAACCATGAGAACGGTGCCACCGACACAGATGAATGGGCGCTGGAAAACAATTTTGTCTCGGTCGTTCCCATCCAGGTGGATTTCACCGATTATGATGCCATAGAAAGCCTCAAGCGCATTCAGAATGACTAAGAAGAAAAGCGGTTCACTCAAACTGGGATTGCTTTTGGGGTTGCTGTTCCCCCTGGTGGTGATGGTCGTTTTTTACCTGGTGAAGTTTTCCGGCTATCCCATTGAATACTTCAGGGAACAACTCATGAGCATGAAGCTTTTCTCCAAGTTTATAAGCATCTGCGTTTATCCCAACCTCTTGCTTTTTTTTATTTTTATCTGGAGAAACAGGCTCCTTTCTGCCCGTGGTGTGTTGGGAGCCACGATACTGCTGGCCATAGCGGTTTTTATCGTCAAGTTTGCCTGGGGAGGGTAGAGGGGAAATGCGTAAATGGTTGAATGCGTAAATGAGTAAAAAAGTAAATGCGTAAATGTGTGAATGCGTCAATCATTTTCTCATTCAATCATTGACTTATTCAATCATTGATAGCTACAAACAAAACAACCGCAGGACAATTTGAAGTATTATCTCATAGCAGGTGAAGCATCGGGCGATCTGCACGGGTCGAACCTTATGAAGGGTTTAAAGGCTGTGGACCCTGATCCCCATTTCCGCTTCTGGGGCGGCGACCGCATGCAGGAGCAGGGTGGAGAAATGGTGGCACATTACCGCGATCACAGCATCATGGGATTTTTGGAGGTGCTGGTCAACCTGGGTAAAATACGACGCAACTTCCGAACCTGTAAAAATGATCTGCTCGGTTACCAGCCCGACGTGCTGATTTTGATTGACTACCCCGGCTTCAACCTCCGCATGGCCGAATTTGCCCACCATCACAACATTCGGGTGTTTTACTACATCTCGCCAAAGATATGGGCCTGGAAAGAGTCGCGCATCAAGAAGATCAGGGCCTTTGTCGATCAGATGTTCATCATCTTTCCCTTCGAGAAGGATTTTTACCGCAGTCATGGTTATGAGGCCATCTATCATGGCAACCCCTTAATCGATGCGGTAGATGACAAGATGCACCACCGCAGCTCTTTCCACGATTTCACCCGGGAGCAGGGTTTGCAGGACAAGCCCGTCGTTGCCATCCTGCCGGGTAGCCGGAAGCAGGAGATCGACCGCAACCTGGGCGTCATGATACGGATTATCGGCGATTATCCCGACTACCAGTTTGTCATTGCCGGGGCCCCTTCCATAGAGCGGGCGTATTACGATCACTACCTGAAGTATGAGAACCTGAGCTATGTGCACGACATGACCCATGACCTGCTGAGCCACGCCAGTGCGGCCATCATCACCTCGGGCACGGCCACACTGGAGGCAGCCCTGTTTAATGTCCCGCAGGTGGTGTGCTACAGGGCCAACCCCGTTTCATACCTTATTGCCCGCCATTTTGTCCATCTCTCCTACATATCGCTGGTCAACCTGAATATGGACAAACAGGTGGTGCGCGAGCTGATACAGGGCGACATGACACCCAAAGCCCTAAACAGGGAGCTGAACCACCTGCTTCACGATAAGGAATATGTTGCCCGAATGCTCAGCGATTATGAGCAATTGAGGAGGATCCTGGGAGGGAGCGGGGCTTCGGCACGCATAGCCCGTGATATCTATCAAAAGCTTGGAGGTTCGTGAAGAGAACACCGGCGTCAGGATCAGACCAGTGCTGCCATGGATATCCCAACCCCCGCGTCGGGCTCTACAAACCAATGAGTTGTCCGGAACTTTCCTTTTGGAACAGCACCTGTCCAGGGCTGCCATAGTAATAAACGTCGCCACTGGCGGTGGAGTGTACCTTGAGGGTATCGCTGACACGGACATATCCATCGCCAATCGATTTTTGACGGATGAAAGCTTTGTCCGCCAACAATTTGTCGGCTTTGAGGATGCCCGATCCGCACAATTTCACCTCCAGCTTGTGGCAATGGCCTTCGAGGCGGAACCGGCCTGTGCTGGTGGTCCAGTTTTCCAGGTAAAAATAGCTGACGTCCAGCTTCAAATCGACCCGCGAAAGCTCATTGGCCACGATCACCTCCAAACGGCTGGTGTGTATAGTGTCAAGGCATGTAAGAGATGATGGTTCTTCAATTCTGAAGTAGTTGAGGTTGGTGAAGTGGAAAGTCACACGGGGCTTGTCCGCCTCTGGCTGCCAGTAGTTGCTTTTCTCCTCGGTGACCGTTATCCGGCCGTCTTCCTGTTTGAAATGAATGTTTTCCACCATGGAGCGCCTGCCCTTTATCACGGCTTTATCGACGGTATCCTGCACCAGTGAAATATCGAACAGGCCGTAAGTCCACACCGAGCGATAATCATCAAGGACAATCTCCCTTGATGCCTGTTTATCGTTGCTCCCAAGCATGGATGCCTGTTCACATCCTGCAATGGCAAGAATTGCCAGGATGCCGGAATAAACCAGCATTTTTAAGATGCCCTTGCCACCACTACCAGTGGTAGCCAAATCCCAATTCAATAAATTCTGCATTGGCGTTGTGCGATTTGAGCGACAGGTTCCACATCAGGTGTGGGCTGCTGTAATATTTAAGTCCTACCCTGTTGTAAAAATCGGTGATGTAGAACACCTTGTTGTATAGATAATGACCCAGCTGCAGGGTCAGGGCAAAATCACCCACCTGGATGTCGTGCGAAAGATGCACGCCCATGCGGTAAAGCGTCGGGTTGGTCAGGTCACTGCCTTGCCTTTTGTTATCCTGATGGTGCTTTAGGGAGGGGTTGTAAAAAGCATCCAGTCCCAAACCAAATTTGGCCACCGGGGCATACTGGCGTTCATAGCTGAAATTTAGCGACGAAACATAGTAGACCGCCGGATGAAACCGGTTGTGGTCTTTCAAACCATGCGACCACAGCAGGCTAAAGTGGTGCTTATCACCATCTGTTGAGGTTTGGGACCTTGAAAGGATTTGTCTCTCCTCAGCGCCTGGTTTTTTTGTGGCGGGTAATTCTTCTTTCCTGTTTGTTTTTTCTTTGTTGGTGAATGCCTGCTT
>CAJXLE010000111.1 GCA_913055895.1 uncultured Bacteroidota bacterium
CTTGTTGTAGACCAGGTTGCCGTACCGATCAGCAGCCTCACATTTGACGAAAGAAAAATCGGCTTTGATGCCGTATTCGAGCACATAGTCCCTCCCGTCGAACGTTCTTTTTTCTTTGCCTTCCTCCAGTGGCGTATCCACCGAGGCTGGGGTGTAAAAGGCGGGGATGCCTGCTCCGCCTGCCCTTATCCGCTCGGCGAGGGTGCCCTGTGGGACCAGCTCCAGCTCTATTTCGCCACTGGAATAAAGCTCCGGAAAAACTGTAGAATGGGTGGTTCGGGGAAAAGAACAGATCATCTTTCTCACCCGCCTGTGCTCGATCAGGGAGGCCAAACCCACGTGACCGCTGCCGGTGTTGTTGCTGACCACGGTCAGGTCTTTGGCGCCCTGGTCGATCAGTGCATGGATCAGCTCAATCGGACTGCCAGCCTGGCCAAATCCGCTGAGCATGACCACCGATCCGTCCTTTACATCATGAACCGCCTCAGAGAGAGATGGAACAAATTTGTTGATCATTGCTATTGATTTAGGTTGTTGTCTTTCATCTTTTGGGAAAGGGCTTCTTCCTTCTCTCTTTCTATCTGTTTCAGTTCATCTTCATAGAAGTGCTTTTCTCCTTCAAATGGCTCCAGGTTTTCAATCTTATTTTCCTTTTCATCGTATTTGGCAAGGATAACCTCATCCATCCACTTCATATTCCTGGCCTCATTGAATTTGAGGACAAAGACCTTCTCCCCTTTGACCTCGGTGGTTCCAATGATGGAAATTTTTCCTGCCGAGGAAGTCTGGGTGATGTAACGCGATGGCCGGTTGATGGAGGGGAGGGAGCGGTAGATCTTGCTGAAGACCTTGTCTATCTCGGCCACGGGAACCGTGAAGTAGTGGTGTTCACCGGTAGGACGGGCCAGGTACATAGAGTGGAAGCCAATACCCAGCATGGCAAAAATGTTGGCCAGGTCGATCCAGTTTTGGGCCGAGCGGTCGACATCCACGTTGCCCTGGTCGTCTTCAAACAGGCTGATGTGGTTCATGATGGGACTCTGGCTTTTGAGGGTCACCCCGTAAGCCCTTAACCTCCTTACGGCAGCTATTGCCGGCAGGTTTAAGATTTCCCGGGGTGTGGAGAAATGGGCCATCCAGGCAACCTGTATGCCATTGTCAATTAAGTGCTTAAACAAGTCAAGGTGCTTGTTGTAATCCTCCTTCAGGATCATGTGCGGGTAATAGGTCAGCGCCCTTGATCCAATCCGGATGGTTTTGATGTGGGCCAGCTCCTGATCCTCTACAATGGGCATCAGGTAATCGTGCAACCTGTTGTAGGGCATGAGACCCCCATCTCCACCTGTTATCAGGATGTCGGTAACTTCCTTGTGTTTTTTCAGGTATTCGAGAACGGGGGTGATCTCCGACTGGGAGAACATGTCCTCATCGCCCCTCACCTGGGCATGCCGGAAGCAGTAGGTGCAAAAGGCAAAGCAGCTCTGGGTGGTTTTATCAAACAAGAGCTGGCACTGGGGGTATTTATGCTGGCTTCCTTCGAGAATGACCAGGTCGCCGTTTTCGTCCTCATACCAGGGCTTGTTGAGTTGTTGCTTGCCGTCGTGGGGATTGGTGTTGGCCCGGATGTAGTCGTTCACCAGCTCTTTTCGCTCCTCTTCGGTTTCGGCCGACTTATAGGCAGCCACCGTCTCTTCCCTGATCATGCCGGGTTGTGGAAAAACCAACTGGAAAAGGGAGTCATGCTCATAATCGTCCCAGTTGATGGAATTCAATACGTGGCTGGTGGCCATGAATCGATAGATCTTGATAAAGAGTTCCCTTTCCTCGATGTATCCAATATCAATGCCATGGTCCTTTAAGGTGGAGACAATCTTCCTGAATCCCTTTAAACCGGAGTACTGTTTCTGAGATTCAAAGATCAATGCTTTGTTCCTGGTAATGCCTGAATAACGCGGGTAATTCTGATGCAGTCTGTAGAGCAGTCCGGTGGGAAGCAGGTTTTCATTTTCAATAATGGAAAGGGTGCTGTCGGAATATTTGAGGCGCTTCAGTGTTTCATTCACTGACTTTTGAAAATCCTCGTATGTATTCTTTTTCATTGTATGGGTATGTTCGCTCATAGGGGTAAATTTTTGAGGTCAATAAAATAAATGGTGGTTGGTTGCTGGTTGTTGGTGTTGTGTTCCATAGGGTTAAATTTAATGCTCCGGATTAGAAATCATGCATATATGAAGTAAATTTTTTTACGAGCTGTTGTGGTTGACCACCCAAAGGAGCCGGGCACTTCCCTCCCCGATGTTGGTGAAAAGGTGATGATAACCAGAGTGAAAATAAAAACCATCCCCCTCTTCTAACGTGTATTCAGATGTATTGAGTACAACTTTCAGATGTCCCTTCAACACATAACAAAATTCCTGGCGGGGGTGGTTGCTGGTCAGGATCTGGCTTGAATCGGATCCCTCGTTAAAGTGGACCATAAAGGTTTCCATTCCTTTCTTGGGATCGTGGTGGGACAATAAATAGAGGCTGGTCCCATTGTCATTTTTCTTCACAAATTTCCGCTCATGAGCTTTTAAAAGCGGGTGGGCAAACAATGTTTCATTTTCGCCAATCAAAGCCCCTACGGTAGTGTTCAAGTAATTGGCAATTTTTTTCAGGGTGAGAATGGAAGGCGATGCTTTGTCCCTTTCTATCTGGGAAATAAAGCTGGCTGAAACCCCGATGGTGTTGGCCAGGTCGTTGGTGTGAATGTTCAGGTATTCACGCCTTTTCCTTATTCTGTCACCCATTTTTATCATGAGAGCCTGTATTGAGCGAAAGAGAAAATAAGTATTACTTCACAAATTAAATATAATTTAAGGGATTTTAAAATATTGTACAACATATTGTTCAGAAAATCATCCATCTGTTGATTTTCCGAAAAGGAATGATCTTCATGGAATGCAAAAAAGCTTAACAACAGGGATACACTGATGCATTATTTAACCTATTCATCCCTTAAAACATCTACGGGATTGGTGGAGGCGGCTTTCCATGAGTTTAAAGATATGGCCACAAAAGATATCAAAACAGCTGTCAAACCCGCCACGGAAAATATCCACCAACTCAGTGCTGTTTTGTAAGCAAAATTTTCAAGCCACCGGTTCATGGCAAACAGGGCCAGGGGTATGGCCAGGGCGAAGGATAGGAGAAGCCACCTGAGCAAATGCCAGTTCAGCATCCCCAGTATCTGCCTGCTTCTGGCCCCGTTCACCTTTCGGATGCCGATCTCTTTTGAACGGCGTTGTGCCAACAGCAGGGACATCCCCAGAAGGCCCATGGAACAGATGAAAAGGGAGACCAGGGTAAATAACGACAGCAACCGGGCCTGGGCAATTTCAGTTTTATAGACACTCCTGTACATAGACGACACATCCTGGTAATGGAAAGGATACTGCGGATACACCTGGTTCCATACTTTCTCGATGTCGGCCACAGCCTGTTTTCTCATACCCGGTGGATGGGCAATGATAAAGTTCATAAGCCACAGGGCTTCCCTTTTAAAGAGCACCAGGGGTTGTATTTGTCTTTTCATGCTGGAAAAGTGGAAATCCTCTACCACCCCAATGATTTTGCCTTTGGGTATGTTGATGGGGCCATGGGCAAAATTCAGCTTGAACTCCTTTCCTACAATACTTGATGGTTTGCTGTAATTCAACTTCTGCATGGCCGATTCATTGATGATGTACTCGCCCAAACCATCACGGTCGTCGTTGTTGGGGGAAAAATTCTCCCCGGCCAGGAAATGAAGGTCAAAAACGCTGGCAAAGGAATAGTCGCATGGCAACACGGCAATCCAGTCGGCCAGGTTTTGCGATTCATCCGCTTCAAAGCCTTCCATGTCAAACTGCATCTTATCGTTGATTTCCCCGCCCGGGTTTTCCATCATGGCCGTGACCGATTCAACGGAGCGGTACTTGAGAAGCTCTGATTTAAAGACCTTGAATTTTTGTTGCACCTGGCTGTGCACCTTTTCCATGCAGATGAGATTCTGTGAGCTGGGTCCCATGCTGTTCTCAAGCGCATAGCGGGTTTGTTTGTGTATGACCACCACGGCGATGATCAGGGCAATGGTGATGGTATACTGAACCACCAGCAAGGGTTTGCTCAATCCCCTGTTTTGGGGTTTGTCCTGCATCCTGCTGCCGGAATAAGTTTTCATGTATCGAAACACATACCTGAGCACCGGGAGCATGCCCGAAAGCACCACCAGCAGGCTGAACAACAAGATGATCCCCGCCACCCAGGGCCAGTTGCCCACAAAGAGGTCCAGGCCAAAGTATTGTTGGATAAACGTGTTGGCAAAGGAAGTGGTGACCAGGCTCAACACCACAGAAAAAAACAACACCACCAGGCTCTCGGTGAAAAAGTACCGGAGGGTCTTCCCCGGGGAAGCTCCAAAAGTCTTGCTTACAAACAGGTAGCGGTCGCTGAAGCCTGCCATCCCAATGTTCAGGTTGGCATAGTTGATCAGGGAAATGGCCAGCAGCACCAGGGCCGCCGTAAAGAAGGAATAGATGACCGACACATTGCTGTTGGCTTCTATCTCTCTGAGTTTATGAGAGTGAAGATGTATGTCGGAGATCTTTTGCAGGTGGGCCGTTTGGCTTTCGGCTGCTTTTTTGCCTGCCACAGAAACCAGGTAATCCTCGTAGTGCGCTTCTATATCTGTTGGGTTGGTATTTGGGGAAAGCAACAAATAGGTCCAGGCCCAGCCATGGAAAGCTTGCTTGTTGGCAGGAGAAGCAACAAAGTCGGGATGCAGGTGGCTGTTCTGGGGAAAATCTTCCATGATGCCTTGCACCGTGAAAGAGGTCTTTTTCGAATAGTACTGCCCACTGGGTAGGGTCATTGTTTTGCCTATGGGATCTTCTTCTCCAAAGCTCTTCCTGGCAAAACTTTCGGATACCACCATGGACCCGGGCTCATCCAATATGTTTTCGGGGTTGCCCACAAGCAATTCAGCACCAAACAGATCAAAAAAAGTGCTGTCGCACTGAAAGGCCTGCTCGAAGCGGATATGCTTCTTTTCATACTTCAACACACCACCCCTGACGGGCACCAGCCTCAAATAATTTTCAATACCCGCCGTATTATCGACAAATTCGGGAATATAAGCAGGCCTGTACACCCGGGCGAAGTGCTGACCGGATGTTTTATTGGCTACGGTAAAACGGTAGATGCGCTCCGGATGATCATGAAAGCGATCATAGGTAAGTTCGTTTTTCAGGTACAATGCCATCAGCAAAATACCACTGAGCGACAGGCCCAGTCCCAAGATTTTGATGGCATTCAGGAAGGGCCTTTTCCTGATGTTACGGATAGCAAACTTGAGGTGCATGGGGTTTGAATTCTAACATGAAAGTAACATAATTCATGGAGAAAACCACCCTCATTCGACTGATTTTTAGAAGGACATCTTCTCATTCCTGAGGAAGCCATGCCATACCTTAAGATATTTGCAGCTTAGAATTTTGGCCTTACTTATGTTGCTGAAAAAGCATTCCCTTGTCTGCTATATGACCTTGCGCCTGAAGCCATTCACGGTGGCCAGCAGGGCAAGAACAAAAACCCCGGTGAAAATGTGGGTATAGGAAACATCCAGGTCCAGCAGGACGCCAAACACCACCGGTCCCAGGGCTGTGCTGACCACCATCACCGTGGTAAAGATGCTGCGGATCTGCCCGATGATGTCCGGGCCATAGATCTCGGCCAGCATGGCATCCTTGATGGTTCGGCCGGTACCATGTCCCAGCCCGATAAGAATAAGTGCCGTGGGGTACACCAGTCGGTGTTCAAAAAGGGTGAGGGCCAGGAGCCCTAAAAGATAGGGCATCATATAGAAGGGGAAGAGTTTTTTGGCCGTCAGCCGGTCGACAAACGTACCTATGCCGGTCATACCCAGGGCGCCGGCCAGGGCAAAAGCCGACAGCGAACCGGCCACCCACTCGGGGCTCCAGCCCCTGGCATCACCCAGTTTGAGCTGAAAAAAGAATATGGCTGTGTTGGTAAAGCCAATGGTAAAAACCACGGGGGTGATGACCCAAAACCTCTTTTCTTTGAGTATGCTGAGGATGCTGACTTTCCGATGGTGCTCCTTCGAGTTGTTCTTCCTGATCCTGTATGCCCTCAGCCTGGTTTTGGAGCTGTTTAAAAGAAGAAGGGCCGCCGGGGCGACCACCACGGCGCAGGTAAGGGCAGAAATCTGCAGGGAGCCCCGCCATCCGATGGCTCCAATGAGCAGGGTGATGAGAATGGGCAATATGGCTTCGCCGGCAGGGTGGCCAATGCTGGCCGCTCCAATGGCTTTCCCGCGGTCGGCACCAAAATAACGCGCCATGCTGGAGACCGAGGTGTGGGTCATCAAACCCTGGCCAAAAAGGCGCAGGCCATAGAAACCAAGCACCACAAGTACCACATGGTAGGAAAAGGAAAGCAGCAGGAGGGCAGCCATCAAACCCGAGATGACCATCAGGGCATACCGGCGGGTATCGACATTGTCGAAGTATCCACCGATCCAGGGGAGGGTCATGGCACTGCCTATGGTGGCCACGGCATAGATGGTGCCGAACTCCGTGTTGCTCAGGTTCAGAAGCTCCTCTAACGAAGGCACATAAAGCGAGAGCAGGAAGGTCTGGCCAAAGCTGGAAAAAAAGGTCAGCAAGAGCCCAAAACCCAGCAAGCTGAAGTTGTATTTGAGAAAGGTATGTACCTGTTGATTCAAATGGTTGCCTTTTTTGAGTTTACAATTTAAGTCCAGAATGCCCTGTTTCCACCAAAAATCGCATTGGATAGGATGCAGACTTCCTTTTAAAACAGCTGGCGAAGGTAGAAAAATTATCCAGCCTGAAA
This sequence comes from uncultured Bacteroidota bacterium, assembly GCA_913055895.1. GTDB lineage: Bacteria > Bacteroidota > Bacteroidia > Bacteroidales > UBA12077 > JAGXLC01. The sequence goes on from CAJXLE010000111.1 coordinate 6,892, forward strand.
AAGAAATTGTGTCATCTCAGCACAGCACAAGCAGACCAGCATCAACAATCTATCAGCCAATCATATATGCAGACATCCAGTGAAACCTTCTGGGCAAATCAGGGGCAAAAATCACCCAACCGGGATGAGGCATCAAACAAAATGGCTGCCCAGATGTATAACCTCCGAACATATGGCCAGTTAATTAAAAAAAAGATTCTCATGAAACCTGCATCCAGTAACTTACACAACAAGGACATGATTATTCATGCAGGTTCCATACGGCCAAAATAATTAACAAAAAAATAATCGTATGAAACGGCAAATTATCACAATGACTTTGATCCTGGCATGGGTAATCCTTTATGCCGGGATGGCATCGGCCCAGCAGATGGTACAAGACAACAGCAAGCCTGAAAAGATCACCTCGGGCTATCAATTTACCGAGGGACCCGTATGGCATCCTTCAGGCTACCTTCTTTTCAGCGACATACCTGCCAACGCCATCTACAAGTGGGCTCCGGGAAAAGAAGCAAAAGAGTTCATGAAACCAAGCGGTCATTCCAACGGCCTTACCTTCGACCGCCAGGGCCGCCTGATCATGGCCCGGCACGATGGTGCCATCGCCCGGCTTTCGGATGGCAACGACAAAGAAGTGCTGGTTGACAGTTACCAGGGCAAACGGTTGAACAGTCCCAACGACCTGGTGGTGAAATCCGACGGAGCGATCTATTTTACCGATCCAACGTTTGGCGTATCACAGGAGGACCAGGAGCTTGATTTCAACGGAGTTTACCGGTACCATGAAAAAGAAGGGCTGGAACTGTTGGTGGATGACTTTGCCTTGCCCAATGGCATAGCCTTTTCCCCGGATGAAACAAAGCTTTATGTCAACGACAGCAGGCACAACCACATCCGGGTTTTTGATGTCCGGGAGGATGGCAGCCTCGATGATGGCCGCATATTCGCCAGAATGACATCAGAAGGCGAAGGCGGGGCCGACGGGATGAAAGTGGATGCTGCAGGCAACGTATACTCCACCGGTCCCGGCGGGTTGTACATTTTCTCTCCCGAAGGCAAGCTGATCCGTCACCTGGAAACACATCGGCTCACCAACCTGGCATGGGGAGGCGACGAATCGAAAACCCTTTTTATGACCTCACCCGACGCTGTTTACAAACTGAAGATGAAAAACAAAGGTTACTTTTCCTATTAAGCGAGCATTTTGGTCTGATCAGCTTTACATCCATATTCACATTTGATGTATTGGGTGTTGACTGTCTGGTTTAAATGTTTAGGTATTTATCCCATGCTGTGGGATGAAATTACAGCTGCTTCAGACTGTGTCACAGCTGCCTGGAATGGCATCACATCTGCTTCATCAAAGTAAAATAAAAACGCCTGGCCGATATCATCAGCCAGGCGTTGAATTTTGGAATTCCCGGAATTTTACCGTCCCTGTCCCTGTTGCATTTGATTCATCATGCTTTTTCTCATCTCCTGCTGAATCTTTTTCATCAGGGTGGTGTCGTTTTGTGCAGCATTGGCAATTTGCTGATAACGCTGCATCGACATCCCTGCATTCTCTACAGCCTTCCTCATGTCCTCCTGGGCACCGGACTGCATGTTTTGGAGCTTTTCCATGATGCTGCGGTATTGCTTCATTTCTTGTTCTGAAGCATTGGCCTGCCCTTGTTGCTGCGATTGCTGGGCCCGGTGGATCTCGTTAAAGCGCTTGGCTTCCATGCCTTCATCTTTAACAGCTTTGCTCACTTGCTGCTGCATCTGCCTGTTCAGGGTTTGTATTTCCTGGGCTGCCTGAACAAATGTCTTAATTTCCTGGTCACTCACCTCGACGTTTTGTTGCTGCATATTTCCGGGCATCTCTTGCTGGGCAGAGGGATTCTGTCCCTGTTTGTCGGACTGCTCTCCGCCGTTTTCAGCATTCTTGCTGCCCCCCTGGCATCCTGCCAGCAGCATCAAACCTATGAGGAAACTACCTAATACCTTAATCTTCATACAGATTCATTTTTTTTTATTTTACATACCCCAAAATTACGAAAGGCAAATGGATTATATTATACATCAGGGCAAAAACCTTAACCACCATTTCTAAAACCAGCGGCATAAGGTGGTTAAAAAAATAAATAAAAACACCGGACCATGGCCAACCTTTAAAAAGATGGCGGGATGCTGAGAGCAACCCGCCACTGTTGATATAATGGAGAAAAGAAATGTATTTTGGTCAGTTTACGGCGGCTGATTCCTTCTCCGGAAGTTTCAATTTTTTCTTGTCATCCAGAAGATAATTGGTTGCTTCGATCACACCTGCCTGGTTGATATCCAGCACATACCACCAATAGCCCGAGCCGTTGTCTGGTACCTGGTAGGTCCCGATATTGGCGTCGCCCCTGTAAACCCTGACTTCAGCCTCTGATTCTTTTATATCCACATCTCCGTCGATCTCACCTGAATAGTTGTGCACATAAATGCTGGAAGCTTGAAATTCTTCCATCGTTATGGTTTCAGGTCCGTATGAATTGATATCGTCGCGGTCCAGGTAAATAAAGGGATAGGCCCCCTGTAAGCCCATATCGAAATAGTAAATGTGGTCGTCGTTTACTGTATACAGGTGTATGTCCAGGTCCAGGGGTTTCTCTCCCCATGTCAGCACAAAACGGTACTGACCGGAAGCAATCACATCTGACAATACAAAGTTCACCTGGCTGACGGTGCCATCATGAAATATCTCCTTTTCCTCGCTGATATAGGAATCTTTGGATACTTTGACTGTATAATCGCCCTGATCGATGTTAAAAAAGCTGTATTCACCCTCTTCGTCGGTAAAATCAGAAGCAAAACCTTCCCCGCTTTCCAGCTTAACCAAGGCGCCTTCTATGGGTTCATTTGTGGTGGCATCCCGAATGGTACCCTTGATACATTCTTCAGTACCATTACAAACGGGGTTGTACAGATCAATTACATAGGTGGCAAACAAATTTTTGGCACCTGAAAATTGTTCATCTTCTTCATAGGGAAAGACCTTCACGGCAACTTTTCGCCCCACAAGATCGTCCATAGACACCTCCCATTCATCAATGGCATGGTGCAGCAATTCATCGCGTATGTTGGAAGCGGTAAAATTGCCGGCCCCTTTCACAAGTTCCAGTGCCGCGCTTGATCCGCTGCCGGTTCCCAACGTAGCATAAGAGACAAATATCGAGGTAAGGTTCAAGACAATCTGCGTTCGGGATTCAATCAACTGACCAATCTCCTCAAAGGTTTTGCAATAAAGAATGTAGTCTTCTGTCTCGGTTACATAGTCCGTCAACATAAATTTATCAATCTTATAGGCATTCAGGATGATGCCGACTTCAGCCACGGCAATAGAGGTAAGGGCTACCAAAGCCACTATGGTCATGGTGACAATGGCCTCCGATGATTTCAATTCCGTTTGGCCGTTGCCGGCACCCCTGTAGGGACCGGATTTTTTCGTTCCACTCTCAAAATAATCCTTTAGTTCCCGGGGTGATCCAATGAAAAAAGTGGAAGCATAGCGATTTTTTTCATCATAAATATAAATGATGGATTTGCCGTTGTGTTGTCCATATGTCAGATTGATCCCTTCAATGGGATTGCCATTGTCATCTACAATTTCAAATTCATAGTCCAGGTCGTATTCCTGACCCTCGCTGGTAATGTGGGTCTTGACATCCAGCTTGCCATCCTGGTTGGTTTTCTCAGTACAAGCAGTTGATGAATACTCAATGGCTTCAACGGGGACTTCATTTTCTTCCTCTTCACAACCTGTATACACAAAGGTTAGCAAAAGGAAGGTTATAAGCAATAAGGCTTTAGGGCTCATGGTATGGAGTTTTGTCAGACTGATTATTGAAAGATAATAACAATTAGTATTCCCCTTTTCAGATTAAATACATGCCATGTTGTTTTATAATCATTCTACTTATGCATAATGATTACAATATTTTAAATACCAAATTAGAAAGGGCTCAAGGAGCTTTTTCTTTCTTCCTTCAGCCCATCATCATTTGATGATAAACTTTTTCATGTACAGCTCTTCACCAATTAAAGCTGGATCAGATATGTATTTCTTATAAAGACTATTCCTTCTGACAGATTCGTAAATTAAAGGTATAGGGTATCAATGCCTTATAGATATCGATTTATCGGAATTTTTGCAGATATTCAGCTGTAACTCCTAAAATATGGCAAACTCCAAGAAGATTCCACAGCTACATTTGACAATTACCCGTAAAATGCCTATATTGAATAAAAAAACAGCCTATGCATCCACAAACCCTGAAAGTGAACGATCTTGAGCTCACATGGTACGAAGGACGAGCCAAGGGAATGCCCATCGTCTTTCTCCATGGCAACTCCCTTTCTTCAGAAATCTTCACCGAACAGTTTGCCGATCCCCTCTTGGCCGATCATTACCGGCTGATTGCCCTGGACCTGCCGGGCCACGGACAGTCAAGCCATTCAGATGATCCCCTGAAAGACTATTCCATACCAGCCTTTACCAACCACTTCCTTGGCTTTGTGGAGCAGATGCAACTGGACAAGGCTGTATTTGTGGGCCACTCACTGGGCGGCCACATCCTGATGGAAGCCTACGAAAGACTCAAAGACCGCATGTTGGGAATGGTCATCCTGGGGGCCCCACCTTTCACCCTGCCCCCCGACCAAGAAAAA
>CAJXLE010000112.1 GCA_913055895.1 uncultured Bacteroidota bacterium
GGGGCATAATACTTCAACGATTCCCTGAAATATTTTTCAGCTTCCAACAGGTCGCCCTGGTAAAAAAGGCTGCTGCCTAAGTTGTTCAGACAGTGGGCGTACAGCTCCATTTCGCCCTTTTCTTTAAAGATGTCCATGATGGAGGTGGCGATGGAATCATGCTGCTGATATTCCCTGGAAAAGTAATGGGTTAGGCTCACCTGCCGGGCCAGGCGTGCCTGGCGCAGCTCATCTCCCATCTCCCGGGCCAGGTCACCGGCCTGTTTCCGGTACTTTGCCCCCAGAGCTGTATCTTCACGGGCATGAAGCCTATAAAGCTCCAGCAGGGCTTCAAAACGGGTTGTATCTGCTTTGGCAGATTTCAACACCTGCTTTAAACTGTCAGAGGGTGGGTTGTCTGCCCGGGTGGAAGGAATGAAAGCCACAAAAAAGAGGGAAAAGGCAAGGTACAAAGCATATATTCTCATAGACCGGATGATTTGGAAATTATAAAGTTCACCCGGTAAAAATACTAAGATTCTATCAGCTTCCTAAATCTTTGTTCAATTTTCGCACTCGACAGGGCTCTGCGAAGGACCGGTGGAGAATGGAACCAATCATTCCCACGGGAGCGCGTGCTATGTCCAGGCCACAATGTTGTTGGAAGCTTATCCTGAGAAAACAGACTTCGCCTAACTGGCCGGGAGGCAATGAATACTTGCCTTCTCCTTCAAGTTAGTATAAATGGAGCATGATGGAACTTAGTTGCTGCCAGAATATTCATCCAGCCATTGCTCCGCCTTTTTTATGGACTTGAAATATTGGGTGGGTGCCCCTTCCACGTTTTTGGAAAATTTATCGAGGGCAAACTGGGCAAAGACGTTTTCGGGTACGACAAAAGCCATTGCCTTCATGCCATTACGGGCCATCGTGGGCAGAACGGATGCAGCATATTCGGCATCTTCAGAATTCACAACGCTCTGGTTCAGTGCATCGGAAAGCACGGTGGTTACATTGTTCTTCTTTATAAAGTCCACTGTCTGATCAATGGCTTCCCGGAACACCCCGGAAGGAGCAAAGCCATTCCATTCCTGAACCAACCGCTTTTTCTCCTCATCAAAAGTGATCCTGATGTTTTCATTTTGATGTACGACCATGTTGTGCATCATTTTTGATTAGATTGGCGCAAACATATAAAAAATCATCTTTTTGATTATATTTTCAACGCAAAATGCAACTGAATGATCCAATCAAAAATGCATAGATACGGTCTTTTTATTGTCACAGCCCTGATCCTCCTTTCCCCCTCACTGGCACAAGGACAGAAAGGGGGATACATCGACCCGGAGAATTTCAATGCCAGGCTCCTGGAGCATTACACCAAAAAGATGATCGACAGCGTGCGGGAAGAGCAGGGACTGCAGACCCTTTACAACGACAGCACCCTGTACCTGGCGGCGAAGGATCATGCCAGGTATCTCAGAAAAAAGCCCCGAATAGGACATGTCCAGGAGGACGACCGCATGGCCACACCGCAACTGCGGATTGAATACTACGGCGGCAATTTTATGGGGAGCGGGGAAAATGTGGCGCGCATCTATGTGCAACGAAGGGCAAGGCTGGTCTCGGGCAAGACGGGGCGGGTGCGCAGCTACCGGGAGGCAGCCCACCAGCTCACGCACACGTGGATCAACAGCCCGCCCCACTACCGCAACATGATCAATCCCGATTTTGACATCACCGGCCTGGCCGTAAGCTACAACCCCGACAACGATGCGGTAACAGCAGTGCAAACCTTCGGCATGGTAAGGGATAGCTATACGCCCCATCACACCAGCGAAAAATATTTTCCCTACCAAAAGCGCCATCTTCCTAAAAAGGACACAGGTACAGGCAAACGCCCCATCAGAGAGACAAACCCTGAGAGTCCGGCCGTTAACGACCCATCCGATCACGCCCCCGGGCACTCCAACAACACCTCAAACCTTTCCTTCGAAAGGTCCGACGGCTTTTTTGCCCGGCTCAAAAAAGGCATCCGCCTGCGCAAACACATGCTTAAAAACGGCTGGGAGGTGACAGACCCCCGGCTCTACTATCCCCACAAGCACCATGATTTTGGCATCACATATGAACCCGAATGTAAGACCTGCCAACAATTTAAGAAGAAATACGCAGTCGGTGGCTTTAGGCTGAAAACGGAAAACAACTCGGTACACCTTTTTTGGGGTGACTATCGGCGGGCCGAGAGGGCTTTCGACGACCGCAAAGACGGGCTGGTGATGGAGATCGTACCTTTCTCCTACTACAGTTGCGACACCAGTCTGTACAACGTTTTGCCCCGGAGAACCAACGGTGGATGTGCCTTCAACGGCAAGATCCGCAAGCCAAGGTACAAAAGGGTCCTTTTCGACAAGCTCTTTTTCAAGAAAGACGAGCACGGCCGCGACCCGCATTATTTCATGCCCTACCTGGGATCGCTCAAGGGCTTCACCGACCAGCCGGTGGAGGTCAACGTGCTGGAACTCCAGGACAACAAGATATGCCGGGTGACACCTTTCATGCACCGCAGGGGCCGGATGATGCATTATAGCGACTCCATCGATCCCCTGCCTTTCCGGTTTCCGTGGGACTCTATCTCCTATGTGCCCAACCTGACGCCCAAATACACCAAAGCCAAAATCCATTTCGAGCCCAACGAAACAAAGATCCCCCGCGACAGCCTCGCAACGATCCTGCGGATCCTGCACGACACCACAGAAAAGGCCGACCTGCTCACGGTACAGGCCTACGCCAGCATCGAGGGCTATAAAAAGGAGAACAAGGGGCTGTTCCGTGAGAGGGCCGACAACGTCATCCGTATGCTGGGTCTCAACGAGCAGGACTCCATCCGCATCAACCGCCAGCAGTCGGAGAACTGGGAAAAACTCAAGGAACAGCTCGACCAGCACCATTTCTCCTTTCTTAAAGGTCTCGACCAGTCACGCATCCGCGAATTCATCAACCGTCCCGCCAACAAAAGGCAGATGGAAAAGCTGCTGGATGCCCAGCGCTTCGTGCAGGTCATCCTGAGGCACTTCACCCGTGTCACAAAGCAAAACATCCACGGCATTGCCCGCAACGAATACATGGAGATCTACCATGTGCTCAGGGGCCAGCATCAGCGCCCCAATTTTTACCGCTTCCCGCCTGAGCTGATGACCCAGATTGAACACATCTACCGTTTCCTGCTGCGGGAAAACCGCCAGGGAAAAACACCCTTCAGCATGATCGACACCCTGCCGGTGGTGCTGATCCCCGACAAAGAGAAACGCAAAACGGAAAAGGACCCCCTGGCTCACCTAAAAAAACTCAAATACCGCCACCAGCTGCAGTTCCGCAGCGACAGCCTCAACACAAGCCAGTACCTTGACAGACTCAAATACCTGAGGAAACAGGAAAACACCCACCCCACAGTCCGGTTCAATTACAAGACCCACCAGATCAACCAGATCAACACTTTTCTGCCCGATTTCTACAACCACAAAGACATCCGCAGACTAAAGCGCTTTGTGAAAAGCATCAAGGACAAAGTGCCCCGGAAGGATTACAACAGCATGAAACTTTACTACCATTTCCTGAAAGCCAACAAAGCCTATTCGCAAAACCCCTATACCGCCACAGCCAACCAGTCGCTCCAGTACATCTTCAACCATTACCCGGTCAACGACCTGTCAAGAAATGAAAGAATCCGGTTTGCCAGGTATTTCGTCCTGTTTGAAAAATGGAACCATGCCCTGTCCCTGCTGGAACCTTACACCCATGAGCCCATGTTCGACAAACGGGCCTATAAGCTCTCGCTGATCATCCGCTACAGTCAGTACAAAAGAGACGCCGGCTTCGACTACTACAAAGAAATCTTTGAAGCCCGCAAAAAGCTGCCAAGAAAAGAGTGGTGTGAACTGTTCACCGCCGATGAACGCATCAACTTCCAGATTCTCGACTACCAGCCCCTGAGGATGCTCTATTGCGAGACCTGCTCACAACAATAAAACCCCACCGGGTTCCAATGACCAAGCAGATGACAATAGGGGAACCCACTGGAGCATGGTCATTCAACCCGGGTGAATGCCGACACCGTCAAGCAGCACAGGGTCGGGAAAGCCAAAAGGAGTAATTTGCATCAAAAGGGTCACTCCAGGTCGTCTATAGGGAACAGCCTGCCCATATCAAAAAACTGGTACACCTTTTCGACATTCTTTTTCAGGGCTTCATTGAGTGTTCCCTCAAAGACCATCTGACCCTGGTCGAGAAAGACAAGGCGGTCGGCAATCCTCAATATGCTGGAAACCTCGTGGGTGATGATCACGATCGACACGCCCATTTGCTCGCGGAGGTTCAATATCAGCTTGTCCAGGGAAGCCAGGGATATGGGGTCGAGGCCTGCCCCCGGCTCGTCGCAGAAAAGCAGCGGGGGGTCCATCACAATGGCCCTGGCCAGGGCAGCCCTCTTCAACATGCCGCCACTTAACTGGGAAGGGTAAAGGTGGTAGGCGTTAGGCAGGTTCACCAGCTGAAGCTTGGTCAGAACAATACGGGCTATCAGCTGCTCATTCAAATTGGTATGCTGCTCCAGCGGCAGGGCTATGTTCTCCCCAACGGTCAATGAGTTCAGCAAACCCCCGTTCTGATAAAAAACACCCATCTGCAGGTACATCTGCTTCTGATCCTTTTCTTCCAGTCCTGACATGTCGCGGCCCAGGATATGGATGGAGCCCTCCCGCGCTTCATACAGGCCGAGTATGTGTTTGAGAAGAACAGACTTACCGGCACCGCTGCTTCCCAGGATGACTGTTATTTCCCTGTCGAACACATCGAAAGAGACATCTGAGAGGACCTCCCTGCCGTCAAAAGACGCAGAGAGATTTCTTACCTGTATGATGCTGTTTGCTGCCATAGATAGATGTTAATAGAAAATCAGTCCCATGATGCTGTCGGCCACCATGACCAGGGTGATGGACATAACAACGGCTGTGGTGGTCACTTTACCCACTCCCTCAGCCCCTTCTTTCACCCGGAGTCCGTAAAAGCTTCCTGTAAGGACAATGATCACGGCAAAGACAAGACTTTTGACTATGCCGATGAATATGTCGCGGTTGTAGAGCGTCTCAGACATACGGCTGACGAACACCTGGGGGGCGATGTCCAGGCTTGCAAAGGCAATGAACATCCCACCGAGTATGCCCATGATATTGGCAATGATGGTCAAAAAAGGCATGGTGACCAGGCTGCCGTGCATCTTGGGGACAACGACAAACCTTACCGGTTGCAGGGCCATCGTTTTGAGGGCATCCAACTCGGAGGTGACCTTCATCGTTGCAATCTCCGCTGCTATAGACGAACCGCTCCTGCCGGCCACCACGATGGCGGTGATCAAAGGCCCCATCTCGCTCATCATGGCAATCACCGTAAGGTCGACAATGTAGATATTGGCCCCGAAGTTGCGCAGCTGGGCCGACGACTGCAGGGCCATGACCAGTCCGATGATGAAAGCAAGCCCCCCGACGATCCATATGGCATTGACCCCGATCAGCACCGCCTGGTTGTAGAACTCACCCCTGCGCTGCCTCTTCGACTTGAAAATGTCTGAAACGGACCAAAAGATGACATTCGCCGTCAGCACAAGGAAGGAATAGACAAACTCAGCTGCTCTTTCAAAACCATCGCCAATCTTTTCGAAGAAGGAGAGCCTCCCCGCCTCTTCGGGCACAACTTGACTATGTGAGGAAAAGATCTCCCAATTCTTACGAATATCCGCGTTGCCCCCGGAGATGTCCACCGCAAGGCCTTTATTCTCCATCTTCTCCTTTAAAAACTCAAGCGAGGCCACGCCAATGCTGTCGATATAGCCAAGCCCATCCAGGTCAATGTCCAGCCTGCCGTATTCAAAATTCTCCAAAAGCACCATGGCTTCCTCAATAAAAGACTCTGCACCGGACAACGAGAGGGCACCCTTGATGAAAAGTGTATCTCCTGTTAATTCCAAATCAGGTGGCTGTATTTTTTTATTCCCTTTCAAATGGCTTGCTATAATTTGAAGTTTAACGATATCCCCGATTCTAACTCCGGTTTAACTCCGCTATTATCAGACCCCGCTAAGCGGGGTATCAGACCTATCAGACCCCGCTTAGCGGAGTATTAACCCCGCTTAGCGGGGTCTGATAGCGGGGTCTGATAAAGCGGGGTCTATTCCCCCAGCTGCTCCGTTATTTTCCGTGAGAACCGATCGAGCTCTTCATGAAATATCTCACCCATCGCTTTTGCATACAGGTTGAGATCCTTCCGGGGAAGTCTCTCCTTGCGGTCGGCATGATGGACCACAAGCGATTCATCATCCCGGTTGTCGATCAATGTAAACCTGAGGGAGAGATGGGCCACCATATCCTTGTTCTCCGGGAGGGCTTCCAGATGAAAGACGGTGGTTTCCAGCCTGAAGTCGGGACTGGTCTTCCAGAATCTTGTCGAGACCCCGTCAAAAACAGCAGCCTGATCCATATAATCTTCCACCAGCAAGGTCATCGTCTCACCCGGTCGCACGGCCCAGTGATGGTAACTGTAGTAAACAAGCTCGTGGCTTTCCTTTCTCCTGGCAATGGATTGACTGGCATATGCCGGGTAAACATCCACCGGCGCAACCTCGCAATAACCATCAATGGCAGCAGACCGGGGAGTAATTGAATCGCCGGCGCCTTCAGGTCGCTCGAGGACATAATACTTATTGGTGGGCTGTTTCCGACTCATGCAGCCCGTCAACAGGGAACCTGCAAAAAAAAGGATGCCGGTGAACAGCAAAATGGCTTTCAGTATACGCATTTCTATTGATTTAAATTTTCATCGGGTGGGTTTTTGGTTTCCATGCCCCGAATCAAAACCGAAGGATTGTTGTTGATCTTCATGGAAGCATCATTCAGGTTCTCAAGGGTCAGTTTGAGCAGATGCAGGCTCTCGGAAAAATCCCGGCTGCTCCTGTTCAGGTCGCTGTCTATTTTCAGCAGCAACTGCCGTGTTTGGTCGGTAGCTTTTGTAACATTGGCTATCAGCGACCTGATGTCGGCCTTCTTCAATTCCAATGATACATCCCTGACATTGGTCAGGATCTGGTCGATGGTGTCGCTGTGCACCTTCAGGTGGACCGTTTTCATGGTGGCTTCCAGCAACCGGCTGGAGGCATCCAGGCGTTCACTGATCTCCTTCATGGGGGCAATGGCCTCACGGATGTCCTGCCTGTTCTCAGTTACAATCGTATCAATCTTGACAACCGTCTGGTTCGATTGTTCGGCCAGCAGGGTGATCTTATCCACCAGCTCGGTGATCTTGTTCATCTTTTCGGGCTGGGTAAAGGACTGGAGGTTGTTGAGAACCTTTTCGGCTTTCTGGGCTATGATCTCTGCCTTACCGGTAATCTCCTGGGTGATGGATGAACCCGGCTGTATAAAGGAGCCGGGCTCCAGGGATTTGGCTTCATTGGTGCCCCCGCTGATCTCAATGGCTTTTAATCCTGTGATGCCCATGGAGGTGATGTCGGCGTGCGCATCCTCCTTGATGGGCGTCTCGGGCCGCAAGGCAAGTTCCACGATCACCTTGTTCACGTTTTGGGGATCGATCGTAATGTCCTGGATGCTACCCACCTTGATGCCCATATATTTGACAGGGCTGCCGACCTCCAGGCCGCTGACGGATACACCCTCGTAGGAGACGTAATAGACATCCTCCTTCTCAAAAAATTCCCTTGCGGTGAAATAGCCGATTACGGAAAGGAGAATAGCCAGGCTGACAAATAAAAAAATGCCCAACCGTACTTTTTGCGAGCGGTTTCTCATAGAACAATAAATTTTCCCCGGGCATGGAAAACATACCTGTGGGGATCGTGACAGAACAAAGAATTACATATCTCTCTTACATACAAATACATAAGGGACTTTTATAATGATTTGGTATTTCGTTTCTTGTTGAATTTTGGCAATCCTTAATTAAAAAGGTTGTTTGCTTGTGATATGTAAACCAAAAGGATCTGTAAAAAGGATCTTTAAAATGATCTTCCCGTCTTTAAAAATAACAAAAAAATGGAAGTTTTAAAATTTGAAGTCATGGCTGATGTGAATAAAGCATAACCAACGGGGGCTACATAAACTGCCGTATTACTCATTCCTTATCAATTCATTCCACGAGAATAAGCTTTGTAAATGGTGCCGGGCAAAATATTGCCGCAATTCTTCCCGGCTTCCTTTCCAGGTGACCAACAGGAACTGACTGTCCCTGTTGGTCACGGGTTTGATATAGCCAGGAAAATCGCTGAAATTCCTGTCCTGAAATCTTTTTTCATTCAACAGCTCACAGAAGAGCTGTTCATACTCAAGTAAAGCCTGTTCAAAATCATCAAGCGAAACACTCTTTATTAGGTACCCATTGATTTCCCTGATTTTAGATAAAATTTGGGGAAGGTTCCCGGAGTCTTCCAATTTATCCCGTTGTTGGGATAAATCTTTCTTATCTCCGGCATAAACCAGGTAGATGTTTTCGCTTAATGGTGGCTTCATATTGACCGGATCATAATCGGGACTAGAACCAACCAGTTGATATAGAACCGGTTTAGAGGTTCTCGCCCCGGCGATGCCGTATCCTGCATCCTTCATAATTTCACGGTTCAACCGAAAAGGATTGATGTTGAACCATTCCGCAACACCGGCAATCAAAGCTGATCGTGTGCCGGGATCCAGGTTTGTTGAATAGTTGTATTTGGCCTTTATATGGTGACCCGGCAAAGATGAAAGTGAGGCCAGATGATCCATTGCTTCCCTGATGACATTCCTGACAAAGAGGGCTTCTTCTCCATCGGTGCTCTCGATGATGTCTATGCGGTCAGTGGAGAAAACTGCTGTGAACAAGGTTTCTTCTTCATAAATGCTCTCCCATATCAATAAGTCCTCCTTAATGGGTTTCACTATGAGCGTTTGCCCTTTATTGGAAGGCAGAACTATGGCCTGGGATCCCTTTTCTACCAGATATTCTCCTGTTAATAAAAAGCTTCCATTGGAATGGTAATGAAACGTATATTCCATAAATTTTCCCTCCTCCTGCTATAAGGCTTTTGATAAACCCGGATGAATGGCGTTGAAAGCCCAAAACCACAGTCATCTCCTTCTCAGTTATACATTGGCGGTGATAAGCGATGTGATGCCGCCAAAGTTACTTGCCAGGCCCACTGCAGCAGCAATTTTCATCAAGTCCTTCACCGAAGGGTGCCCCAATATGTCGAGTGACCGGGAGGCAAGGGGATGCAAACGGGTTACCTGGCTTTCAGTACCCAGGGCAATGGGAATGGTGATGCGAAAGGTAAAGGTGCCATCGCTCACCTGGCAATCGGAAAGGGACTCGGGCTTTCCCTTGACGATGGAATAGGCATGCGAGCCTGCCTCCACTGCACGGAAATCATTGCCTGTGGCCATCAATACGGCATCAATGCCATTCATGATCCCTTTGTTGTTGGTCACAGCCCTGGAGACACTATATTTACCCACCTGTACGGCCTTTTGAAATTTCTCTGCAAACCGCTTTCCATCCATGGATGGGTGGATCTCACCCAGGACATCAACAGGACACTCCACTTTCATGGTCACATAAGAACCCGGGGTGTAATTGGAGAGAACGGCCATGAGGATCTCCAGCTTACCAGGCTCCTGTTTTTCCGTATAATTTTTGAATTCCCTGGCTGTCTTATCCAGGAACGAGTTGATAAAATCCGCCCCCATGTCATTTCCCGTTTCAAAAGAAAAGCCAAAAAGGTGGTAATGATCCATCTCGTTGGTCATATCCGACAACCAGGTTTCCGCTATTTTCATACCCTGGTCAGACTGGTCTTTGGATATGTTGAAATTTTTGGCCTTCAACTCTTCTACGAATTGATTGTACAAAGACTCCAAAGTGCCGGTGTCGCCTGACCAGATCAGGTGAATGTAGCCCCTTTTGGCGGTGGCCATATCTTCGGTTTGAAAGCCTCCGTGATCATACCAGAAGGCAGCGGCCCTGGAAGCGGCCTCCAGCACTCCCCTCTCCTCTGTTACCATGGGGATGTGATAGGTATTGCCGTCCACAAGAAAGTTGGGGGCAACACCATAGGGCAAATGAAAATTGGATAGGGTGTTGACGCTGAGTTGTTCCAGCTTCTCCTGGAGAGAAGCATCAGAAAAGCGGTAGGCTTTCATCTCTTGTTTGAAAACCTCCGGGTTCTTTTGGTTCTGAGCAACCAGGTTCAGTTTTTCTTCATTGCTTAACTTGATAAATTTTTCGAAATCGTAATCTATTTTTTTCATAATGGTTCTGGTTTAATGTATGAAGGTGCTTTATAAAAGTGCCATATCACGGCCTTTATGCCAAGATGCTTACAACAAGGTATTTATACCAAGACGCTTATGTCAAGGCATTTACATAAAAGTGCCAATATTCAGGCACCTGGCGGCTTTCGCAACGAGGCAGCCGCCAGGCACCTGCATTAATCTATTCCTTGCCGTCAAGTAACTTTCGGGAAGGTTATTCCTGCTGACCTTCTATTTTTCCGGACAGTTCGATGATCTTTTTATCGACTTCCTCCATCTGTTCCAACAGGGATTGCACTTCCTCCTCTTTGGTGAAATCGTCGGGTATGGCATTGTCGTTGTTTTTCATGGCCAGATACAACTTCATGCCCAGCTGCGAGCCCAGCTTTTTCTTTTCATTGTTGAGGTTTCTCATCTCGTACATCTCACGGTACTTTTCTGCCAGCCCCTGGGCCCTGTTGACGGCATGCTTGGTCAATTCAGCCCCGGTCTTGTAAGCTTCCTCAGAGGTTTTCCTGATGCTGCCAAAGATTTTTTCGGAATAAGAGGACAGTTTTTCGCCAATCACTTTGGCTTCTTCATTGATCATCCTGGAGCCCTCGGAAATGTTTTCACCTGCTTCTTTCCAGAAATCGTGGCCTTCGGCTTTCTCTTTGCTTTCTCCCTCTTTGCCTTCTGCCTCTTTTGTTTGTTGCTCTTTGCTTTCCTCCTCCTTTTCGCTTTCTTCTGAGGTCCGGCTTTTGGTCTTGGCAGTCGACCCGGAAGAGGTGCTCTTGCTGCTTCCGGTTGCTGATTTTCCTGTTGTCTGGGTCTTCTTACCGGTTTCCTTGCTTTTCGACTCTTCCTGCGGTTCATTCACCGTCGAGGAAGTCGGTTCAGACTTTTGCTCTTCCTGCCTGGCGTTGGTCTTCTCCTGATTTTCTCCGGAAGTTTTGTTTTCTTCTTCTTTTCCGGTGCTATTGGATGTTTTCTTGGTTGCCATGATGCAATTGTTTTAATGGTTAATATTCACTCAATTGTTAAGTAATCATCTCCGGGCAAAGGAACCTGCTTAGTCATTCCAGGGAGGTTCCATTTCAAATCATTGACTTTGCCTTGCCTTTTTCCTTCTCCTGCTGCCGAGATAATAAAGCAATCCCAGGACTGCCACCCCGAGAATGACAATGATAAGGACCGTGTTACGGGCTGTGCGGACATTTTTGGACCGCCTGGCTTCCAGTTCGGCACGCTGCTGGGCAAGTTCCTTTC
>CAJXLE010000113.1 GCA_913055895.1 uncultured Bacteroidota bacterium
CAATCCATTTTCTGTAACAAAACGGGTATCTTTATGCGAATGAATCCCTTATCGGCTGAATGGCCGTTTGAACATTTTTACTGATCGCACGACATTTCCGGAAAATGAATCCAACCCCGCATAACCATCTTATCGCTACACTTTTACAGAAAGTGCCGCAAAAATATAACCTTTTTCAGTAAAATCATAATTTTAACCCCACAAATTCAAATCAAATCCCTTATTTTTAATCCATTCAAAGCTGAAAGCCTGGAAATACGCTGAATTTGAAGTCTACAACGGATCCTGTAAAAAATAGGTTGCATGAAACGTCCATGACAAAATCATCATTAATATCACAAAAGGAAATGATTATTCCATGCAGGTTCCATACGGCCAATATATGAATAAATAATAACCGTATGAAACATTCGCGATCTGGCTGGATAAGTTCCATTTGACCAATAAGTCAATTAGAATATCATCAAATGAGATGTCTCAATATAATACAATCCAACAAAGCCGTTGTATATTATGCTGCAGAGAAAAGAACGGAGATGCCAGTTGCCGTAACTGACCCCTAACTTTCAGGGGGGAATGGCCGTCTTCGAAAGGCATAAACCGAAGTGTAGGCAACAGGATACAAGAAATGGTTTCCCCCGGGCAGGGCGAAGGGCAGGATGAAAGACAGGGTGAAGTCGCAATATAATTCATTATGGGGAATCCGGATGGGATCTGCAGTCTAGCACGCGGTGGGATTCAGGAAGAGATCCACGGTGGGGTTCACCCTGAAATTCACGGGGGCCTGCCAGGAACAGCGATGACATAAAAGGGATAAGAGCCCGGGATACTTGTAACGAAAACAAATACAGCATAGGATATATGGAGTCCCTCAGAGATCTGGTCGATTTTGGCAAATGGTTTGACTGGTCTTCGGAAAAGCCCAGGGTGATAGCCGGCCCCTGTGCAGCGGAGTCGAGGACCCAGGTAATGGAGACAGCCCAAGCCCTCTCCTCGGTAAGATATGTGGCAGCCTTTAGGGCAGGTATCTGGAAACCCCGCACACGGCCAGGCAGCTTTGAAGGAGTCGGCGAGGAAGGGCTGCCCTGGCTGCGTGAAGTGAAAAGGGAAACCGGCTTGCGGGTGGTGGTTGAAATAGCGAGTCCCGACCACCTGCAGAAAGCACTTGACTACAATATTGACATGGTGTGGCTTGGAGCACGCACCACCTCCAACCCCTTTTCCGTTCGTCAGATCGCTGAAGCCTTAAAAGGAACCGACATACCTGTTTTGGTGAAGAATCCCGTGCACCCCGACCTGGAACTGTGGATAGGTGCCCTGGAAAGGCTCTACCAGTCGGGTATACGCAAATTGGCTGCCGTGCACCGTGGTTTCTATACGGCAGAAACCAGCACCTACCGCAACCTGCCACACTGGGAGATCCTGGGTGAGTTAAAACAACGCTTCGAACAGCTGCCCGTGCTTGTCGATCCCAGCCATATAGCCGGAGACAGCCAGTATATTGAAGAACTCACCCAAAAAGCCATCGACCTGGATGCCGATGGCCTGATGATAGAAGCACATACCAACCCCTCCAAAGCATGGAGCGATGCCCGCCAGCAACTCACCCCCGCTGAAATGAATCGAATGCTCCGGCAAATGATGGAAAAAGATACGGGCACGGATCGCATCATCCACGGAAAAAACATGGCCAACCTCCGTGAACAAATCGACCACCTCGACAGGAGGATGCTCCGCATCCTCACACAAAGAATGCAAATGGCAAGAGATATCGGGGAAATAAAAAAGAAGAACCAGGATGCCGTTCTGCAAACGGACAGATGGAAAGAGGTATTAAAAAGCAGGATGGCCCTGGGCAAAAAGATGGGTCTTGGCGGCAGGTTCATTCAAAGGCTGATGGAACTCATTCATCATGAGTCGATGCGGCAACAAACCGACACGGGGGATCAGGGCCACCAGGAAAAAAAAGGAGATTAATCCTCCATCTCCTTCACATCATATTCATAGCCTTCCATCACCGGGTTGGCCAGAATCTTGTTGCAGGCTTCATTCACCCTTTCCATCGCTTTTTCTTTGCTTTCGGCCTCCAGCTCAAGTGTGATGTGTTTGCCGATGCGGACGCTGGAGACTTCTGAGAAACCAATGTTCTTCATGCTGTGGTGTACGGCCTTGCCTTGAGGGTCAAGAAGGGTCTTTAAAGGCATCACGTTGATCTCAGCTATATATTTCTTCATAGACGGCGAAATTTTTTGTCAAATATATGATAAACAATTGATAAAATAATGTACCACAATATAATAAGTGGCAGAGCCACTGCCTGCAATGATACCAACAAAAATACAGAAATTACAACAAACACATAACGAATTTGATTGTTTTGCCAACGCAGATGCTGAAATTTAAGGGAAAACATCTTAACAGGTGCCAGCATCAGGCCTGAAAAAACAGCTGCCAATGCCCACCAGAACCAGGAAGAGTTAAAAAGCTCTACAGGCTGCCCATCCTCTTGCTGGTAGTATATCAGCAAAATGGTGGCAAAGAACAGGGCTGCGGCAGGTGTGGGCACGCCAATAAACGATTCCTTCTGGCGCACGTCCGTATTGAACCGGGCAAGCCGGAGGGCAGCGCAAAGGGTGATCAAAAAAGGAACACCCAGTCCCAGCCATGTAGACACGGGCAGGTTGTTCAAAGACAGCATCTCACCATGAACAGGCTGTATATAACGCAGATGCTGGAAAAGCAGGAAAGCCGGGGCAAGACCAAAACTCACCATATCGGCCAGGGAATCGAGCTGTTCACCAATAGAAGAGTGTACCCCAAGCCACCTGGCCACCAGGCCATCCAGAAAATCAAATACAGCTGCAAGCAGGATAAAATAAGGGGCCGTGCCGGTATGGCCGCCGGAGGCCAGCATCATGGCAACTGCCCCCGACAACAGGTTCAAAAGGGTGACGGCATTGGGTATGTGGGAAGTGAAAGGCTTCAAAAACCAATTTTTTTAGCAATAATGTAATGCAAAAATAAGTTAAATAGTTGATTCGTATGATTATTTTTTGATTTTTCAAAGACTGCGTTAAAGGTGGTCTTTTCTTTTTCATGTATATTTGAACCTGAAAAGGAACCACCCGCCCTTTTGCAGGCCGGTTTTAAGATACTTTTCAGTCTGTCGCATCAAAACAGGAACCGGGTGTCCATGGTAAAGAAGATCCTCATCGTAACCTTGCTGCTCCTGCCCTTGCGGCTAACGGCGCAAACAGCCAAATACAGCAATGAATTCCTGTCGCTGGGCATTGGAGCCAAATCATTTGGCATGGCCAACTCCACGGTGGCCCATATCGACGATGTGACGGCAGGTTACTGGAACCCGGCCGGATTGTCGGACATGAACACCCAGTATGAGCTGGCAGCCATGCATGCAGAGTATTTTGCCGGTATCGCCAAATACGACTACCTGGCCGGGGCCATGGAGGTGGACTCTACCCAGCACCTGGGTCTTTCCCTGGTCCGCTTCGGGGTGGACAACATTCCCAATACCACCGAGCTGATCGACAGGCAGGGCAACATTGACTATGACAGGATATCCTATTTCTCGGCGGCCGATTATGCCCTCCTGCTTTCTTACTCACGGAAATCGCCTGTTCCCCATCTGCATTACGGGGGCAACGTCAAGATCATTCACCGCAGCATTGGCCGGTTTGCCAGTGCCTGGGGTTTTGGTTTCGACCTGGGGGTGCAGTATCAAACGGGCCGGTGGCACCTGGGTGCCACCATACGCGATGTCACCACCACCTTCAACGCCTGGAGTTTTAACGAGGAAGCCCTGCTGACCCATGCGGGCGACAGCACCTTCAACTTTGCTCCCGAAAACAACCTGGAGATCACACCGCCACAGCTCATCATAGGCGCCGCCTGGCAGACCACCCTGGCGAACAACTTCCATGCCCTGGCGGAGGTGGACCTCAACATCTATGGCGACGGGAAACGCCACACCCTTATAAGCTCCGATGTAGCCAGCATATCCCCCAGCGTCGGCACCGAGATTCATTACAACCACCTGGTATACCTCAGGATGGGTGTTGGTAATTTTCAGAGGATCAAGGACATCGAAAACAACAAAAGGATCTCCTTCCAGCCCAACCTTGGGGTGGGCATCCATTATGCAGGCTTTACCATTGACTATGCCCTTACCGATATTGGCGATCAATCGGCAGCCCTGTATTCAAACATTTTTACACTGCGCTATGCTTTTGATGCTTCAGGCAACAAACAGGAAAAGTGATGCAACCATTCCCCGGCATCAAATAAATTATATCTTTGTACGGGCAACCCAGGTAACTGTTCTTTGCCAGGTTCTTGCCGGCTCCTTTCATCTGCGCCGGGAAGTTTGAGTGGGGACTGAATCACATAAAGAGAAAAACACCATATTATGAAGATTGCTGTTGACTTTGATGGAACCATTGTAGAAAACAGATTTCCAGGCATCGGAAAGCCCAAGCTTTTTGCCTTTGAAACGCTGGAAGCCCTCCAGAAGAAGGGTCACGATCTGATCCTGTGGACCTACCGCTCCGGAAGCAAACTGGATGAGGCCGTCGCCTTCTGCCAGGAGCATGGCATCGAATTCTACGCTGTCAACAAAAACTTCCCGGAAGAAGCGGAAGATGAAAGGGTCAGCCGCAAGATTGCTGCAGATATATACATCGACGACAGAAACCTGGGCGGTTTCCCCGGATGGAGCGAAGTGTGGAAAATGCTGAACCCCGAGGTATACCAGGACGACATCAACCTGGGTAAGATCAACAAAAAAGGGATGGGGTGGTTGAAAAGATTGTTTTCACGAACCCTCCTCCTGTTGATAGTGGCCTTTCTGGCTTCCTGCACAGCCAACCAAAAGGAAGAGAAAGGCCAGGGTCAGGCCGCGGAAGAAAAAGAAAAAACCACCTATGACAAAGTGGTTGCCTTCAGGGCCAAACAGACAAAAGATCTCTACACCACGGGCCAGGACATAGGCTTCCAGCTGGAATGGCCCGACACTGTGGGCATCGATTCCATGAAGACATACGCCAACACCAGGCTAAAAGAGTCGTTCTACGAACCTGTGCAGGAGCTGGCCATTACTACCGGCGACCTGCCGGTGGGAACCAACACCTTTAAGGTGGAGGTATGGCTGGACAACGGCCACCGGGAAAACCATTACCAGACGCTGCGCCTTAAATCAGATATCACCCCTGAAAAGCTGGACTGCCGTGTAGTCAGGACACTCGACCACGACCCCACAGCTTTCACACAGGGGCTCTATTATGAAGACGGATATATTTACGAAGGTACCGGCAAAAGGGGAGCCTCCTCGCTCCGGAAGGTCGACCTGGAAACCGGCGAGCTGGTCAGCAGCCTGGCCCTCCCGGCCGAATACTTCGGGGAAGGCATCACAGGGTACGGGGACAAGATCATACAGCTGACCTGGACATCGAGGACCGGCTTCATATATGACAAGGAAAGTTTCAGCCTGATCAACAAAGTGCGTTACCCCACCGAGGGTTGGGGACTGACAACCGACGGCAAAAAGCTTATTATGAGCGACGGTTCGGCCACCATCTATTTTTTAAATCCCAACTTCAACGAAACAGGACGCATCAAGGTCTACGACGACCAGGGTCCCGTCAGGATGCTCAATGAACTGGAATACGTAAACGGCAAAGTTTACGCCAACGTCTACCAGCAAGACTACATCATCAGCTTCAGTCCGGAATCCGGCAAAGTGCTGGAAAAAATCGACTGCTCAAAGCTGGTCCCGGAGAAATACAAAAACA
The DNA here is from genome assembly GCA_913055895.1 of uncultured Bacteroidota bacterium. Classification (GTDB taxonomy): domain Bacteria; phylum Bacteroidota; class Bacteroidia; order Bacteroidales; family UBA12077; genus JAGXLC01. The sequence continues at coordinate 5,808 of CAJXLE010000113.1, forward strand.
GCCGGGAAAACGTGCTCAATGGCATTGCCTACGACCCGGAAAGCCAGATGTTCTTTCTAACCGGCAAGAGGTGGAGCAACATGTACCAGGTCGAACTGGTGGAATAATCTTGGGGGAAGCCAAACAATAAAGACTCTGAGTCCGACCCCAATGGAAAGACAGGCTGTTGCTCTGTAAAATTCTATAAATAAATACGCTGGATGGATCAAACCAAAAGCCGCTGAATGTGTTAAACAAAAAAACAGGATCAACTCATCTACATATTCTGATCAAAACCCGCTAACCCCAAAATCCAGCGATATGAAAAATGTATCAATCATTGGAAGGGTGCTCTTCGCGCTGCCTTTCGGCATACTCGGTCTGAACCATTTCTTCATGGTGGATTTTTTCACCGGCATGCTCACCTCCTTCATCCCGGGTACAGGGTTTACCGTCCTTCTGACAGGCATCCTGTTGATTGCCGCCAGCCTGAGCATCATCTTCAAAAAGTTCACCAGGCCGGCCTGTCTGCTGCTGGCTGTGCTGCTTCTCTCCTTCATCCTTGCCATCCACGTACCCGGCCTGTTCGAGGAGGGAGAAGCCTCCAGGATGGCGCTCATGCAGTTGCTAAAAGACACAGCACTCATGGGAGGTGCACTGGTCATGGCCACCCTTTATGAACCCGAAAAAAACAGCCAATAATTAGATTCGGCCTCCCAGCCTTTGTTTATGTTTGTGGCGGAAAGGGGCAAGAGGAAAGGTAAATGGAAAGACAGAGGGAAAGCTACCGAAAGAGAAACCCGGTTTTACCGGGCAGTCTAAAAGCAAACACCCCGCATCAGTTAAGCTTACGGGCTATAAGCTGTATCACTTCGGCCTTACCGCGGTGGTAGTAGCCCTCTCCCACTTCCCTCAGCTTATCTTTGAAATATTCCAGCTCCAGGTCCTGGATGTCGTCCATCAGATCCTGTCGCTGATAGAGCAGGCTGGTGTTTTTCGGGCCGCCGGTGTTATAATGCACCTGTTTCTTGGAGAAGGCTTCCATCACAAAATATCCCCCGGGCTTAAGAAAGCCTATCAGTTTGCGGTGCATGCGATGGCGGTGCTCTGGTGGTAGATGCAGAAAGATCAGGGCAATGGCATCAAAGCGGTCATCGGTATGAAAATCCTCTATGGAAGAGATGTGGTAACCAACTTCCACCCCGTATTCACGGCACAGTTCAAGGGCCTTTTTCCTGGCATTGATGCTGAAGTCAAAAGCCGTCACCTTCCAGCCTTTCAAAGCTGCATATACAGCATTTCGTCCTTCGCCCTCGGCAGGAAGCAACAGGGAGCCGGGGTGGTTCCGGTCAATAAAGTCCTTAAAGAAAGCATTGGGGTGCTTTCCATAGACGAACTCTTCCGTATCGTACCTTTGATCCCAAAATTCCTGCATATCACCTGGGTTAGCTAATGAATGGCCGAGTGGGTATGGCAATCCTTTTCAGGTAGAATAATAACACATTTTCCCCTGAAATCAAAAAATATAGAACAAAAAATAAGCTTTTTTTTTGCTGGTGGTCCTGGCCGCTCACAGACCAACCCGGGCAGCATCTATATCAGTTAGGGTGGGTGTGGCCGGCCGGGCCCCGAACAGCCCTATACCCCCTTGCCATCGGTTGATCAGAGATAATCGAGGGCGTCGGTTTGCTGTCTGACAAACGGGGCGATGGCCCGGTGAAAGATGCCCTGTACATAGGCAATGGCCATCCCGTAGTTGGTTACCGGGATTCCTGCTTCCACCGCCGGGCGTATACGGTTGATCAGCTGTTTGCGGGTGATCATACAGCCTCCGCACTGTATCACCAGGGCATACTCGCTGATGGGCCTCGGCAGATCGTTTAGTCCCGCCACCACTTCATATTCCAGGTTCTTACCGGTGAAATTGGATATCCAGCGGGGTATCTTCACCCGGCCAATGTCATCGCAGGATACGTGGTGGGTGCAGGATTCAAGCAGCAACACCCTGTCGGAATCTTTCAATTGGGAGATGGCAGGGGTACCCTTGACATAATTCTCAAAGTCGCCTTTATACCGGGCCAGTACAATACTGAAGCTGGTGAGGGGTATGTGGGGTGGCACCGATGAATCGGCCCTGGTAAAGACCTGGCTGTCGGTGATGGCCAGGCTGGGCTGGATGCCCGTCTTTTTGAGGAAGGCATCCACCTCCCGCTCCTTAAGGACGATGCTCACCGCGTCGTTGTCAAGGACATCGCGTATGGCCTGCACCTGTGGAAGGATGAGCCTTCCGGCCGGCGCCTCGATATCGATGGGGGTGATCAGCAGTACGATGTCGCCATACTTCAGCAGGTCGCCTACCAGGGAAGGAGTCTTATAGGCCGACTCAGGGATGGTACGTTTGATGACATCGATGAGCGTGCCCTTGTGGTTGGACCCCACGGTGTTGTAATCAAGGACGGGCCGGTTGTAGCGCGACTCAAGCATCTCCTTCAGGCTGCCGTCGAGTGGCTGCTCGTCGGATTTGTTGTGAACCACAATAAAAGGTGTAGCTGTCTTGTTGAACTCTTCTATCACCTTTTCCTCGAAGTCGCCAAAAAGGTTCCGGGCAATCACCAGTATGCCCAGGTCGATGGTGGGGATGGACTTACGGGTTTTGTCTGTCCGCTTGTCGCCCAGCTCACCACTGTCGTCGATACCTGCTGTGTCGACCAGCACCACGGGACCAAAACCAGTTATCTCAAACGACTTTTTTACAGGATCGGTGGTGGTACCGGCATGATCGGAAACAATGGCGATATCCTGGCCCGCCAGCTGGTTGATAAGTGAGCTCTTCCCGTGGTTCCTTCTGCCATAAATGCCTATATGGGGTTTGGATTCTTTTCCTTTTGCCATAATTGTAGTTTTATAATAAGCCGTGCGCCGGTTTTATTAACAAATCAATGCCTCAGCTCGTCGATGCGAAAGCCCATCTTCAACAGGTTGGCAGGTTTAAGCAGTTCCTCCAGCCGTTTCTGATCCATGTATCCCAGCCTCCTGTTGGCTTCAAAGACACTTGCCTGTTCATCCCTGATGATCCTGGCCATCTCTGCTGCCCGGTGATAGCCAATATGCGGACTCAGGACCGTAACAACCGACGGACTGTGGTGGAGCCTGTGCAGGGCTGTTGTGGAGTGAACGGTCATATCCCGGATCATATTATCCAGGAGGGTCTGGTTGATGCCTATCAGCATCTTCAAGCTCTCTAACAGTGCATGGCCGATGACGGGCAGATGGGCATTGAGCTCCAGGTTGCCCTGCCCCGCCAAACGGGCTATCAGCTCATCATTGGAATAGACCTTGTGTACGCTGCCTATGACATATTCGGGTACCACCGGGTTGACCTTGCCGGGCATGATGGAGCTGCCCACCTGCCGGGCAGGCAGTGTAAGCTCCCTGGCGCCGCTCACATCAGAGGCAAGCAGCCGCAGGTCAGCTACCATCTTTTCGAGGTTCACCGCATGGGCTTTGAGGGTGGCATGAACCTCCACAAAATCGTCCAGGTTGCTGGTGGCGTCGGGCATGTTCTCGGCGCGGGCCAGGGGTAGGTTGGTCAGCCGCCGTAAAACAGGCACGGCCTCCATGATAAAAAAGGTGGGTACCGTGATGCCTGTCCCGATGGCGCTGCCTCCGAGGTTGACAACCTTGATGCGCTCCATGCATTTGGAAACCCTCCACCAGTCCCTGGAAAAAGCCTCATTGTAAGTACTGAACAGCTTGCCAAAGGAGGAGGGCACCGCTTCCTGCATCTGGGTATACCCCACCCTCAGGTCGTCGCGATGTTTCTGCTCCAGTCCCTCCAGGGCCTCGCGCATCCGGTTAATCCGGTCTTCAAGGTCCTCCAGCAATCGCATCGAGGCCACCTTCAGTGCAGTGGGAACCACATCGTTGGTGGACTGGTAAATATTGGCATCCTCGATGGGATCGATCACGTCATAAGCTCCAATTGGGCTGCCCAGTTTTTGCAGAGCCAGGTTGGTGATGATCTCATTGACGTTCATATTGATGCTGGTACCCGCTCCACCCTGTATGGCAGGAACGATAAAACTGCTGAAATGTTCCCCTTCTGTGACCTCTTCGGCACTGCGGGTGAGTGCCTCCACCACCGGCTCATCAAGCAACCGCAGGGGCAGTTCGGCGTCCCCATACTTGTCGGAAAGGGCCTGCTTAAAGCGGCTGTAAGTTTGATAGCATGCCAGCTTCACCGTCCCCATCGCCCTGAACCACTCGGGATGAAAAACATGATGGCCGGGAAAATTTTCGAGTGCCCGCAACGAATGAATCCCGTAAAGGGCATCATCAGGCAAGCTGCGCGATCCAATATGGTCCTTTTCCTCCCTCATAAACAAATATTTATAATTGAGCCCAAATTTAACATTTATTGAATAAAAAAACAGGCGATCACGAGCAAGCCGATTGTAAGAAGGGGTGGTATCGGGAAAAAACCATTTGACCCCTTCAATATCCTTTGCGATAGGAATTTTATTATTAATTTAGCCGGAAAATTATCAAATATGCTGGAATTCATACAGGGAGAAATACTGGAAACCAATCCCGCATATGTGGTGATGCACACCAACGGGCTGGGTTACTTCATCAACATATCGCTCAACACTTATTCGGACATCTCCGGAAAAAAGGAAGGCACCCTCTACATCCACGAGATTGTTAGGGAAGATGCCTACATGTTGTACGGGTTTGCCGGCAGGAAAGAACGGGAAACATTCCGCAACCTGATATCCGTCTCGGGTGTAGGTGCCAACACCGCATGCATGATGCTCTCCTCGCTCACCCCGGAAGAGATCAGGACCGCCATCGTACAGGAACAGGTCAACACCCTGAAAGCCATTAAAGGCATAGGCGCCAAATCGGCCCAGCGTATCATTGTCGATTTAAAAGACAAACTGGTGAAGGAAGGTGAAGAGAAAGAAATTGTTCCCGCTTCAGACAATACAAGCCGGGAAGAAGCGTTATCTGCTTTAGTGACTTTGGGTTTTTCAAAAAAGCAGGTGGAAAAAGTACTGGATACTCTAACCAGCCATGAACCTGACCTTAACGTCGAATCGTTGGTAAAACAAGCATTAAAAAAACTCTGATAACTCCAATCCTAATCCTTGAGCTTCAACCATCAGGAAATAATCAGGCTGTTGCTTTTCTTGTTTATGTGGGCTTTTTCTTTTACTTCAGAGGCTCACATTCGTTTTTCGCATCAACTGCCCCAGAACCCGGACTCTTTGGCACCGCAGGACACCGTCGATCTTCCCTATGAATTTGAGGACGAAGGGGAATACATCTTCCAAAAAGACCAAAAAAAATCGCCGCTTTTTCTGAACGATCCGGAAAATGTGCGCTCCTTTTACGAGTATGATGCCGAAAACGACGAATACATACTGCGTCGCAAGGTGGGGGATTTTGATTACCGCATGCCCACCCATCTGGGAAGGGATCAATACTGGGATTTCAAGTTTGAGCAGATGATGCGCGACTTCTGGCAGCAAAAAGCCAGTGGCATGGAGATGAGCCAGGATGAGGGGCTCATACCCAAACTCAAGCTGGGAGGGGAGACTTTCAACCGCATTTTTGGAAGCAACACCATCAATATCGTTCCGCAGGGGTCGGCCGAGCTGATCTTCGGGGTGAACATCAACAAGGTTGAGGACCCCAAGCTGTCAGAGAAATTGCGGAAGAACACCACCTTCGATTTCGAGGAAAAGATCCAGATGAA
>CAJXLE010000114.1 GCA_913055895.1 uncultured Bacteroidota bacterium
CATATCGGTGGTGGTACCAATCGTCGTTCCTTCCACTACTATGTTGACTCCGGGTAAGGGAGAACCTTCAGCAGCATCGGTAACCGTACCATTGATTGTTCGTCCCTGACCGAAAGCCACGACGCAGAGAAACATCGAAATGATCGTCAAAATTCCTTTTCTCATAATTCATTCATTGTAATTAAATAAATCGATTGGTTTCATGGTTTTTGTTATGCATCTTGCCTGCCCGGTGAATCCCGTTGCCCTCTTTGAACATCAGTGTTCTTGGACAAAGGAACTTATCCGGTAAGGCTTCATGGGTCTTCGGCTATCATACTCCTTGATAAGAGTGAGCCGATGCACACCCGGGTTTCGAAAACGTTTGCATTATGATTCATAGAAGTGGGTTTAAATTTTAACAGTGCGCATTATGATTGGGATTTATTGAAAACGAAAGTAGCCTGTCGGCCGGCAATCATCACGGAAAATTTTCCTTCTTCCCGGATCCACCTGTTGTCGCGGCCTACAAAGGTGATGTCTTGCGGCCGGATTTGGAATTGCACCTTCCTGCTTTCTCCTGCTTCCAGTGCGACCTTTTGGTAATCTTTAAGTTTCCTGACAGGAGGCGTGACGCTGGCATAATGGTCGCGCAGGAACATCATCACCGTTTCTTTGCCTGCCCTGTTGCCCGTGTTGGTAACTTCCACCTCCACGTCGATGCGTCCATCTTCCGCCATGGTGCTGTCGCTCAGGCGGATGTCGCTGTACTGAAAAGTTGTATAACTCAGGCCATGGCCAAAGGAATACTGAGGGTTGTAGCCAAGGCCATGTTGGGGTCCATTGGTTTCTGTGGACTTGTGGTCGTAAATCTCCAGTGAATTGGGGTGCCTGGGATAGGTAAAGGGCAGTTTACCGGAAGGGTTGACATCGCCGAAAAGCACATCGGCAATGGCATCGCCGCCCCGGTTGCCGGGCAGATATCCCATCACCACGGCATCCATCTGCGGCTCAAAATTCGAGATCAGCCGGGGACGTCCTTCCACCAGGACCAGGGTGACGGGTTTGCCCGTGGCCGCCATGCGCCGGGCCAGCTTCTGCTGGGATTCGGGCAGGTAAAGGTCGTTGATGTTGCCGGGTGTCTCACAGTAAGCATTCTCGCCCAGGCACAAAATGATGTGATCAGCCTGTTGTGCTTTCTGATAGGCTGCTCTGAGGTTTTTATCCTCTTCAAAACCACTGCCTGCAGCATACATCACATTCGCCGCTCCGGCTTTTGCTTCTATCGCCTCAAGCACGGTATGATGTTCCTCGATAAACCGGTCGGTCTCCAGTCCCTGCCAGGTATACGACCAGCCGCCGTTCAGGGCGGTCATGCTGTTGGCCGTCGGACCGGTTACCAGCACCCGTGTATTCTTGTCAAGGGGAAGGTTGTTTCCCTTGTTCTTCAGTAGGGTGATGGCTTCCCGGGCAGCTTCCAGGTTGGCACGTGAAAATTCTTCCGATGCAAATTTTGGATAATTCTCGTAATGGGTGACCGGCTTTTCATACAAGCCCAGGTCCATTTTTACCTCAAGAATATTGCGTACGGCATCATTGATGCGCTGTTCCGATACTTTGCCTTCGCGGACCAGCGCCACCAGGTGATCGAAAAACCGGTAATTGTCAGGAACCATGCTCATGTCTACACCCGCATTGACAGCCATTTTTACCGCCTCTTTTTGAGTGGCAGCAATCTTATGACGTGTATGCAGGTAGCGGATATCCATCCAGTCGCTTACCACCAGCCCTTCAAAGTTCATTTCCTCACGGAGAAGATCCTTCAGCAGGAAGGAACTGGAATGTGCAGGAATGCCATTGACATCGCCTGAATTAATCATCACCGTTTTGACCCCTGCATCCACGGCCTCGGCAAAAGGTGGGAGGAAATACTGACGCAGCTGTCGTTCAGGTATCCAGGCAGGGGTGCGGTCCTTGCCGGTTCGTGGCACCGAATAACCGATATAATGTTTCATACAGGCTGCCACCCGGGTGCTGTCGGAGGTCAGTTGATCGCCCTGGTACCCTTTGACCATGGCTCTTCCCAGCGTTTTAGCCAGATGAACGTCTTCTCCGAAGGTTTCCCAGAAACGCGGCCAGGCCGGCTCACGTCCCAGGCCCAGAACAGGAGAAAAATTCCAGGGAATACCGGAGGCGCGGGTTTCATAGGCTGTTATGGATGCAGCCTCACGCACAATTTCCGGATTCCACGTAGCAGCCTGTGCTATTTGCTGGGGAAACAAGGTGGCATCTTGGGTATAGTTGGCTCCGTGAATCGCATCAATACCATATATTACAGGTATTCCCAGGCGGGTCTCATCCATGGCCATTTCCTGGATCTGAGAAATGATGGTATGCCACTTTGCCAGGCTGTTGGCATGTCCACCATTGTTCAAAATGGATCCTACATGGTGGTCAACCACTGCTTTGCGCAGGCGGGCTGTATCCAGTTCAAAGGGCTCTTTCACGCCCTCTTCGTCCTGCCTGAGCAAATGGGACAAGGTTATTTGTGTCATTTGTCCCACTTTTTCCTCCAGTGTCATCTTATCAATAAGGGCTTCAATACGTTTACCCGAAGATGAAGCATCCCGGTTTTCCGGGGAGGGCTCGGAGCATCTCACCAACAGACCGATGATCACCCCAAGCAGAACAAACACCAACAGCAATACGACAATCCTTTTTTTCATTTCAATGGTTTTAATCAATTCAGCGGGAGTTCGCGTGAATTTTTGTTAATTATTTGTGAAGTCTATATTAATGTTAATTTAACTTACAATCAAAAAATCCGCCGCAACAAAAACTCACCACCCCTTTCGAGCCTACTCATCAAAAACTCATCACTCCCAATTTACACACATCACCTTATGCCATAATCGGCTCTTGTTCTGTAGCTTATATTTCAATGCCACACATCAAAAAGCACTTAAAAAAATTTTGATCATGCGGAGGTTTTTTAAAAAAAGCATTCTACAAGTGGAACCATTCAGGGATGTTCCAACCCAATTATAACAAGACATCCTCCAGCGCCCACATAATGGTAAATAACACCTTTACATACCCTGGGTACTGCTTCGAGTAGGTTGGTTCAATTCGGAAGCTGTACATTCACTTCGAGATGGAATTAAAATGGGCAGGTAGGAATGCTGCAAAATAGAGAGCAGGGCGGACGGATTGGAAAATGAAAGTGGTTGGTTGTTAGAAAACATGAGAGAGCTGGCAGGAGGCTGTAAGATCAGGAATAATGGGGGAAAACACCCTGTCTCGCCGATACGGGAGGGTATCACAAATCCATCAGGAACTCCACCAGGTTGACTTCCCGGGTGAGATCCAGCTTTTTGCGTAGCCGGTAACGGTGGATCTCAACTCCCCGCGGGGTGATGTTAAGCAAAGAGGCAATCTCCTTTGAGGAAAGGTTCATCCGCAGATAAGCACAAAGTTTCAGGTCCTTGGGAGACAGCTCGGGATACTTCTCTTTCAACCGTGCGATAAAATCGCCCTGTACCTCATCAAAGTATTGCTCAAATTTTTTCCAGTCCTCCTCCAGGTTCAGGTCCTGGTCGATCTTCTTATTGAGCATCTTCAACTTAAACTGGGCATCCGGGTTGACGCTGTTGATGACCTTGTCGAGTTCCTTTTTAAGGTAATTCAGGATCTCGTTTTTCTTGTTGATATGAAGAGCCTGGGCGCTTAGTTCCTTATTTTTAAGCTTCACATCGGCTTCCTCCTGGGCAATGTCCGACTGCAGCTTTTCATTTTCCAACTGCATAATCTTGTTTTTCATGGCCAGTTGCTCCCGCTCATATTCATCACGCTGCCTGCGGAGCTCTTCCCTGTTTTGCTGCTCGATTTTCAGCTTTTCCTTTTCCAGTTTCCTGTTCAAATAATGTGAGGCGACCAGTATAAAACCTATGGTCAGCAGGCCGTAGATAATGTAGGCCCAGGTGGTCTGGTACCAGGGAGGGAGGATGGTAAACTGGAAACGGCTTGTTTCGCTGATTCGGCCGTATACATTCCTGGCTTTGACCTGGAAGGTATAATCGCCGGGTGGCAGGTTGGTGTATTCCTTGGTGTTCCGGGCCGACCACTCTGACCATCTCTGGTCGAAACCCTTCAGCTGGTAGCTAAAAGAGGTGTGTTTGAGGTCTTCATAAAAGGTGGAGGAAAAACGGAATTTGATGGATTTTAGGGGGTTGATGCCAATGTCCTTCCTCTCGCCGGGTCTTCGCATCAGGTTGAACCACTGCACGGTATCCTTGTTGCCATAGAAAGAACTCTCACGCAGGATGGTACGAAAACGCTCCGAATCGACGGGGGAAATGAAAGGATCATAATGGGCAAAACCACTGACCGTACCGATAATAGTGTTGTTGGAGTCGATCACGTTGACGTGCTCAAAAGCTGCCACAAACTGGTTGTCGAGCTTATCCAGCACATCAACATCCTGAAAGACGCCCGGGCTGGAATCGGATGGGATCATCTCTATTTTCCGGCTGTAATCCTTAAAGTACCACAGGTTGCCGTAGCGATCGCGGTGCAGGGGACTTACCTGGTCGTGGCCGATGGTTCCCTGGAACAGGGTGTCTTTCTCGAACTGGTCGGCCAAAAATACATAACGGTAAATACCCTGGTCGGTGGAGGCATATATGTTGTCTTCGTGTTTGAAAACGGAATTGCCGGTATTGGAAGCGAGACCGTCTTTTTCAGTGTACAGGGAGACATGGACAACACTGTCCAGGCTTTCGTTCAGCTGTAAACGGTAGATGCCCTTGTATCCATGGGTTATCCACAGATTGCCGTTGGCATCCCAGGTTTCAATGCGCGATGATTCCTGGAAGCCTTTGATACGCCTATCAAACTGCCAGGTCCCGTTTTGTTTTTCCAACAACAACAAGCCATTGTATACCCCTTGTATGATGTAGTCGGGGTGTCCGGGCACCCGCAGAAAATTCCAACCTCCCTGAATATTGGTGATCTGACGGGAACGACCCCTATCTATCACAAACGAACCTTTGTTGTGGCCACAAAAAAGGCGGCCATCCAGGGTATCCAGGGTCCACACCTGGCCTTTGGTATCGTCAACAATTTGGAAGCCGGGGCCCACCTCAAGCCTTCCGTCCTTAAAAGCATCCGGATGATAGAACAACCCCTGGTTGGTGCCCAGGTAGAGGTCGTCCTGGTGGAGCGCCGATGTATAGCCGGTACCATCGATATTAAAAGCTTCTCCCAGGTAGGAGATGGGGGATTGTATCTCCAGGTAATCAATGCCATTGTCCAGTCCCAGCCACAGGTTGCCTCCCTGGTCGCGGGAAACCGACAAAATGGTGTTGTTTTGCAGTCCCCTCTCCTTGTTCAGATGCTGGAGAATGTCGCCCCGGCCGTTGACCAGGATGATGCCATTCTGGATGGAGCCAAAGACATAGTAATTTTCAGAAATCCGGCAGGCACTGAAAAGCTGGTTTTGTTTGAGGAAACGGTTGGCCTCGTTGTTCCATGCCCTGACCGTGTCGTCCTGGTAGATGAAAAGGCCCTCGTTTTGGGTTCCCAACAGGAAACGGCCGCCGGAGAGCTGCATCATCGTCCATATCTTCCTTTCCCCGGAAAAGAAACCACCTCCCGGCACCGGTTCAAACTCCTGGCCGTTGTAACGCAACAAGCCCCTTTCCCATTCAGAAATATAGAGATTCCCGTCCCTGTAGAAAGAAAAGTGATAATTCTTTCCGGAATCCAATACTTTGATGTCGCCATCCTTATAATAATACAAAGCGGAAAACGACTGAAAGATGACACCATTCTCGGTAACCAGTATCTTCCATATCTCTCCGAAATCACGTTTGCCCTCGGGTATTTTGTCTGTCAGCGAATGAAAAGTCTTGCTGCCGTTGTCCAGGGTTTTCAGGTACCCGAATTCGTTATACGCACCTGCATAGACCGTTCCACTGTCATCGACAGCTACTGAACGCACCACCGACCTGTTGCCAACAGGGAAAACCTGCCAGTCAGAACCGTCAAACTCCAGTATGCCGTCGTTGTTGGCAAAATAAATCACATTGTACTGATCCTGGGCAAAATCCCATGTCTGTCGGCCTGCCTGGTATTCATCGCGGTCGTAATTACGGATGAAAGGAATGCCCGTATGCTTTATCTGCGCAAAGGATGGGACAGTGAATAGTATCAGCCAGAAAAATATAAAAAGGTGTGTCCTGGTCATCAACATCATTGGTCTATCTGAAATAAATAAATTCGGTCTTTTTACAGACATAAAACCTTAATAGCACCTCCTGTCAGCGACCGGCATTTATTTACCTGCGAATATACTAATTAATTTGTTCGTGCTTCTTTTGTTATCTCTTGAGTTGGGGACCTTGAGCTTCCTTACCATCCACTGCCCCTTATGAACAGTCCGAAGGTGATGTCCTTGTCTTCCCTTTGGAAAGGAATGGCGGCATAGGGCTCCAGTACGGCATACCCGAAAAGGTTCACCCGAAGGGCCAGTCCCGTACTGAAGATGGGTGAATTTTTATCCGGGTTGGGCTCCCAGGAAAAATCCAGGTTTGAATAATTGTTGGTGGCAAAGCCCCCGTCAACAAATCCCACCAGGGTGGTGAACAAATATTTTGACTTGAACATGGTGAGCCTTTCCGGACCGCTCAGGGGCAGCCTGACTTCGGCATTGAGCACTGCCATCTTGGATCCGGCCAGCGAATTCAGGTTCAGATAATCGGCATTATAACGTTGTCCCTGGTTGTAGGAATTGTAAGAATACCCCCTTACATAATAATTGTCCCCGACGAAGAGGGGATAAAGCTCTTCAGCATCACGCCCGTAACGGGCATAGTGCAGGGCCCGGATGCCATAGCTCAGGGGTTTGCGGTAGACATAGTTGCGGTAATCCACCAGTGTGGTATAGAGGTTGTAGTCGGCAAACATCTTTTGCAACTGAAAACGATAGCGATAGCCGTCCAAAGGTCCCGTGATGCCGAAGTTGGTGTTGTCCCCTACAAAAGCCGTATTGGCCTGTCCAACATAGAAGGGCTCAGGAGCATCCAGGTTCTTTCGGCTTGGGTTGTTGACCAAATATCCGCCCAGGTACTCATAGACAATCTGCTCCCTGCTGTAACCATAACGGGTGATGCTGCCTCCCAGCTCAAGACGTAGTTTCTTGGACAGTGGGTACTGGCTGAAGAAAGCAAACTGGTCCTGGAAGATGCGGTTGCGTTCAATGACAAACTCCGTGGTAGAGACGGTGTCTCCTCCTATCACCTCCTGTCCGGGCCGGAGGTAAGGTATGTCATAGCGTATGGGTATGTGGCTCATCGCACCACCCCAGTTGAAACGGGTCTCCTGGTTGAGATAGGAGACGTATCCGCCGATATCCTGCAGCTCACCCTGAACCTGCAGGTTGGTGATCAGCTGATGGCGTTTGAGGACATCGCTGAAAAGGGCGGTGACACCCCCCGAGGCATAGGTCCCGAACTGGCTGGTGCCCACACCGACACCCGTACTTCCGATGTAATCCAGCTGAAATTTGGGCTTGTAGGGTTCTTCTTTGTAGGCGGTATCGGCGGTGCTGGGATAGCGCCTCAGGTTGTTGTCCACCAGCTTCAGCACCCGGTTTTCTCCGGGCGGCAGATGAGCTGCTCCATGGTCGGCCAGGGTCAGGTCGACAGGCTCCCGGTTAAAATCCTCCTGGTCGGCCATATAGATCTCGTACTTGTCATTGGTATAGATGGTATAGGCTATCTGCCCGGTTTCCTTTGATATGCTGTAGGCAGGAGCCAGGTCGGTGATGCCCGAGATGCCGGTGACAAAATCGGTCAGCTTGTAGACCTGTCCGCTGCCCAGGTCATATTCATAGAGGTTGCGGTAGCCATCGGCATGGGCGAGGAAGTATATCGATTCATCATCGGGACCAAAATTGGGGCTCAACGCGTCGCTTCCCGGGAAGACAGGTAAAACGCGAATATTGCCGGTTTCCACATCCATCATCGACAAGCGGTAATTGCCATATATCTGCCTGTCAAGCTTGGTATCCGAACCCCGCTCGGAGATGAAAACAATCTTCTCTCCATCCGACGACCAGCTGGCCTGCAAGTCGGAATATCTGTCGTCGGTAAGCTGCTCCACTTTATCATTTTTCAAATGATACAGGTACAGGTCGCTCTTGCCGTCGACCAGTCCGGTGAAAAGGATCTTCTCCCCGTCGGGCGACCATTCGGGGTTGTGGATCGACTGAACACCCTTCACCATAAAATCCCGGCTCACATCTACGTCATCTCCCTCCACATCAGCAATCAGAAGCATGTTGCGGCCCTTTGCGAAGGTCTTCAGCACATACTGGCTGCCATCGGGCGACCAGGAGCCGGCCGATTCTATATAGTTGAAATTGTCGATGTGGGTCTGCCGCAGGGCGCTGGTCAGTTTTTTGATCACCTTGCGGTTGTCGGTGCGGGCCATCAAAATGTCGACGGAAATGACGTTCTTGTTGGATATGAAAGTGATGTATTCGCCATTGGGACTAAGTACAGGCGACAGGTTCAATTCCCCTGAGTTTTTCGGGGAAAACATCTTTCTTCCCACCGGTTGAAGGGTGTCGCGATGCATGTAAGGTTCGTAGGTCTTCCTGACCGATTTCTGCCAAAGAGAGGAGAGGCTGTCGGTGGACAAACCAAACAGGTTTTCCGTGGCCCTTTCCAGTCCGTACTTGGCCGTGGTGTAGAGGTAGGGCCGGATCATGGCATCCCCCCATATACCCGTGACAAACGACCAAAAAGCATGGCCATAACGGTAAGGAAAATATTCGTTGGGCTTGCGGGTCATGTCTTCCATGGTGGGGATGTCGTCATGGATCACCGCATCCCGCATCCACATGGCCGTCTTGTTGTCGACGGATCCGATGGAAAGGTATTCAGCCATACCCTCTATCATCCACAAGGGGATGTTCTGCAACGACTGCATGCCCAGGGTGTCGCTTATCTGCACCAGGTTGTACTGAAATACGTGGACCATCTCGTGGCCCAACACATGGTCCGTTTCACGGTTGGAGACCATGAAGGGTATCACCACCCTTTTGCGCAGGCCTTCTGTGACACCACCTACGCCAACACCGATCTGCCCGCCGATGACGGTGGTTTGCTGAAAATCGGCATGGTTGTTATACAGGATCAAGGGGTTTTGGGTGACTGTATCGCGGAAGATGGAAAAATGCCGTTGATACCAGTGTTCGCTCTGCCGGCCTATCCGTTGTATCGCCTCGTTGTTGTCCAGGTAGTTGTATATCTGAAAATGCGGTGTCTCATAAATCTCAAAATCGAAGCGCTCGTAATTCACCTTATTCTGACCGAAATACTGGCCCATCACATCATCAGCACCCGGAAACAGAAGTACGAGGGTCAGCAAAATGTAAAAAACCTTGTTTGTTCGCATGACAAAGGGTGTGTAATTTCAACCAAATTAAGAAAATTTACTTATATTTAAAAACCAACTGCATAATGAATTGTTGGAGGCTTTAAATGCCTAAATTTGAAGCTGGCTCCTTACTGTTACAACATCTTATTAACCACATAGTTTACAGGAAGAGCCAATTTAATTTATTTTAAGACAAACGGCTCTTAATTTTATTGAAACCGATAAAATAAAAACTTATGAACTCAAACAAATATTGTGTTATCATGGCCGGTGGTACAGGTACCAGGTTCTGGCCACTGAGCACCAAATCCAAACCCAAACAGTTCCTTGACATACTGGGAACAGGCCGTACACTCCTTCAGCAAACTTTCGACCGGCTTGTCCGGGTCTGCCCCCCCGAAAACGTATTCATTGTCACCAATGAAATCTACAAAGACATTGTCTCCGAACAGTTGCCCGAACTGGATGATCACCAGATACTGCTGGAGCCCCATAAAAAAAATACGGCTCCCTGCATCGCATATGCCAATTATAAGATTGAACGGCTCAACCCCAATGCCAACATTGTTGTCTCCCCTTCCGACCACCTTATCCAGAAGGAAGATGAATTCATCAGGGTCATCAATGAAGGTCTCGAGTTTACCGAAAAGAACGATGCCCTGCTGACCCTGGGCATCAAGCCCCACCGACCGGAAACGGGTTACGGCTATATCCAGAGAAACAACAATGTCGAAGTTCCGGATAACGACAACGTCTTTAAAGTGAAAACCTTTACAGAAAAACCCAACTACGAGCTGGCCAGGAAATTCTTCGAATCGGGCGAATACTACTGGAATTCAGGCATATTCCTCTGGTCGCTGAAGTCCATCATGTCGGCTTTCTCCAAGTACCTGCCGGAGATAGACGACCTTTTCAAACAGGGAAAACAACTTTACCACACCGACGAGGAGCAGGAGTTCATCTCCAAGGTCTATTTTGAGACCAACAGCATATCGATTGACTACGGCATCATGGAAAAGTCGGAAAACGTGTTTGTTTACACCTCCGATTTTGGATGGGCCGACCTGGGAACCTGGGGCTCCCTCCAGGAATTTCTCGACACCGATGAGAAAGGCAACTCAGTAAACGGCGAC
This sequence comes from uncultured Bacteroidota bacterium, assembly GCA_913055895.1. GTDB lineage: Bacteria > Bacteroidota > Bacteroidia > Bacteroidales > UBA12077 > JAGXLC01. The sequence goes on from CAJXLE010000114.1 coordinate 10,557, forward strand.
CATGTGATGCTCTATGATGTGGAGGACTCCATCATCAACTTCCCGGGCGACAAGCTGGTGGTCATCAAGGGACTGAAAGATTATATCGTGGTGGAATCCGACAACAAGCTGATCATCTACAACAAAAACGACGAGCAGGAGATCAAGGAGGTGGTCGAGGAAATCAAAAAGAACAAGGGAGAGGATTATATATAATGACAGAATTCCCCTGCCAAAAAAAATGCCCCCGCCTGTGAGCGGGGGCAATTTTTTTATCATAGGTGGAACAAATGGTTTAAGGGCACTGCCGGCATTAGTATTCCCAAAGGTCGTGTTCAAACTCGAAAATGTCCATGCGAATCTTGCGGGCTTCCAGCAGGGTGTTGATGCCGGTGGTGTATTCATCGATCAGGCGGTTGCCGTAGACATTGGATTCCTGAACCACATGTGAGTTGAATCGCCGCTGCTGGAACCAGTCGTCATAGCTGATGCGCTGGGCGTCGTTTTGCCGGTTGAAGACTTCAAAATTGGAAAAGATCCCGCGGGCTTCGGGGAAGTAAATCCAGAAAGGCTGGCTTTTCCGCTTCTCACCGGTATCATCATCTATGTACTCGCGGATGGGGGCTATACCCACAATGCGCACCCTCATATCGGAATATTTGCGATCGAAATACCACTGCTCCTTGATCATATATTTTTTAATTTCATCAAAACGGATATCCTGTTCCCTTTTGCTGCATTTGGCCATTACAAGTCCCGGGCCACCATATTTGGCAGCACGCCTGATAGCCTGGTCGGTTCCTTCTATAGCTTCTAAAGCCATTACCGCTCCCTCTTTAACTAAAGCTGTCTGTCCGATATCAAAACGGCCTAAATTATAGGCAGTCTCAAAGGCAAATTTCA
>CAJXLE010000115.1 GCA_913055895.1 uncultured Bacteroidota bacterium
ACAAAAGTGGCACCGACCGTATAAGGGAAGCACTGGACCATATAGAAAAGCAATCAGATAAAAAATTTGACGTTGCCATCAATGTCCAGGGCGACGAACCCTTTATCCAACCCGATCAGCTGCGGGAACTGATCGAATGCTTTCGGCAGCCCGACGCCCAGATTGCAACCCTCATACGTTCAATCGAAGAGACCCGTGAAATCTACAACGAAAACCTGCCCAAAGTAGTGACCGACCGGCAAGGCAACGCCCTTTACTTCAGCCGCTCACCCATCCCTTTCATCAGGAACCGCGAAAAAGATGAATGGCTGAGCCATTATCCCTTCATGAAACACATTGGTATGTACGGCTACAGGACCGAAATACTCCGTCAAATAACCCGCCTGCCACCATCATCACTCGAAATAGCAGAATCGCTTGAACAAAACAGGTGGTTAGAACATGGCTACCGCATCAAAACGGCCATCACCAGATTCATCAATCATCCTGTCGATACCCCGGACGACCTGGAAGCGATCCTTCGCTCATACAGAAAGTGACCCCTCCAAATAAAGAACAGCCCATCTTACATTACAGTTGATGCTTTTGAGTTAGCGGAGCAGACAGACCACACACCCTTTTAGACAGGACATATAACGGCTGGTATAGCGTATATTAACACGAGCCCCCGCTTATTGATCAAATCTATGCGTTTAATAAATCGGGGTAAATCGTCAATGAAGATCCAATACCTTTATCTTGAAAACCAATAGGGATTTTCTTCATGAAAACAACCACATCTTTCGTCTGTCCCAAATCGTCCGTTTGCAAACTCTACCAAAACAGGATCCTTCCAGGTCCCGGTACCAGCAATGTTTACCGAATACTTTACTGCGAATCAAACAGGTACAAGGATTGCGTACGTCACAGAATCTACCGGAAAACCGGCATTTGCCCCGATTTCATCATGCCCAACAGCAAACACACAGACGACTATATCCTGAAAAAAATAGAGGAAGGCGACCTGGCCGACTCCCTGGTATAGGAAACTCTCCAGCTTATTCTCCTTTTCCGGCCACCTTCACCACAATCTCATCGGCAATCTGCCTGGCCGTGGTGAGGGTGGAGATGTCTTCAAAAAGCTTCCCGTTAGCGCCATAAGGATGGCTGTGCCCGATGGCCTCCATCTTAAATCGTCCTGAAGGCGAATCCCTGTCCACCACGGCTTCATAAACCAGGGCAGGCTGGGCCGACTTGAGGTACTCCTTATTACCCGGATACTTGCTGTTGTACCAGTGCTCGTTCCAGTCCCACGACTGATTGATCTCGAAAAGAACCCTGAAGGGGCGCTCCACCGAATCAGCCACTACGGTGGTTAATGTAAAGCTGCCGGTTGGAGTAGCACCGGTATAGGCATCGGGAACAGGATGGTCCGGGGTGGGCATATAAGAGCTGTCCGGACCGGGCGCGTTGCGGCTGTGGCTCCAGTAAGGCAGGGCTGCAGGAATCTTTTTCTCACCCCGCTTCCAGGATCCATCCTCATAATTGGCGTGTTTGAAAACACCTTTGGCAATAGATTGGGCAACATAAAGGGTATGCATGTAATGCCCCTCCATGTCCTCGACCCAAACAGCCATGAGGGGATGGTAATGTTCAAGGCCCTTGCGGAACTCTATTGTCACTACCGTGCCTTCAGACTGCTGGTTGGTCAGAAGTTCTTGTTTATCGCCTGTTTTCTCCTGGGTGTATCCCAGCCCGGTTAAAAGCATTAACAAGAAGAACAGGGCCGGTTTTCTGGGAAAAACATGTTGGTTCATATCTCAGGGTGTTGTTAAAATTCGACGATGATTCCCACCGATGGCAGTATGTTACCGGATTCCTCCACCTCGAGGGTTTTCAGCTCATATCGGTTCGGGTTGTTGGGATCGACCACAGGCTCGCCATTGTCATTGGTTCTCCTTACCAGGACCGGCGGCTCATCTGCTGTAAAATTATAAACGTTCTGTACATCCAAATAGAGCATCAAAGACCATGTATCGAAGAAATATTTCTTGTCGATTCTCATGTCCAGCTGATGGAAAGGATCCAGTCTCCGGGAATTAAGGCGATCATAATTGGGATATCCCCTGCCACGGGCATCCCAGGCAGAAATAATGGAGGATTTTTGACGGTCAAGGGGTGTGTAAGGGGCTCCCCCGACAAAACGCCATTTGAGACCTACCTCCCAGTTGTTCTTGAATTCACGGGTGGCGGTAAGGTTAAGCAAATGCTGGTTGTCCCATGAAGTGGGGATAAAATTGTCGCTCACCTCCAGTTGATCATTCATCTCGCGGAACTCACTTCTCACATAAGTATAGGAGAGCACCACATTGAGACCGAAAAGATCCTGGTGGCGGAATAGCAGCTCCAGGCCGTAAGCCCTCCCCTCTGCCACAGATTTAACTTCTTCATCGCCGAAAGATCCAAAATCAGCTCCCTTGTTGGCTATAGAAATGGAATCGTCAAGGGAGAAAGGATAATCGTTGTAATTCTTATAGAAGCCCTCCAGGCTCACTTTTGACTGTTCATCAGGTAGATACTGGAAGCCGGCCACCACATGGTCGGCTGAAATGTATTTAAGTCCGTTCTCCTTGTTGAGCAGCTCACCCTGCTGGTTGCTGAACCCCAGTGTAGTATAAGGTGGCAACTGGTAGTAGCGCCCTGTATTAAAGTTAAAAGACCAGCGGGGTACAAACTCATAGGAGAGCGAGAAACGCGGCGAAGCCTGGTCAAGCAGGTTGCTCATACTTTGTGAATAATTGTTGGCGTCTGCCCTGACCCCCAAGGACATGGACAAATCGTCTTCGAAAAAGCTCTTGCTTACCTGTCCAAAGACATTCCACCTGAAAAGGTTGAAATCGGTATTGTAATCAATGGTCCGGGGCTCTCCGGCAACGAAAGATTTTCGGAATGTACTGTTGCTATACTGGGCATATTCCAGTCCCGCTCCAAAATTGACGCGGTAACCATCCTTCCGTGTAGTCCGCTCGTAGCGAAACTTGTTTTCTGCCTCGTCGGAGGTGTAATCCAAACGCTTCAGAGAATCCACCTCCTTGTTGTTTTGGTACTTGTAGGACCTGTTGCGAAGAAAATTACGACTCAAGACATACGTGTCGTAGCCATTTTCACGGTAATGCTTATACACGGCTCCTATGGTATAGTTGCGTTGGGTGTTGACAGGAATGAAATCCAGTATGTAACGCTGCGACTCGGTGTCGTTGGCATCGGTGTTGAGTTCAAAATCATCTATCGCTCCCAGACCAATGAACTTAAGCTCATTCTTATCATCAAAGCGGGTGCGGGTCTTGAACTGGAAATCATTGAAAGTGGGAAGAAACGGCAACTCGAGAACATCAAACAAAAGTTGCAGGTAAGAACGGCGCGCCGAAAAGATGGCAGTGGTGTTTTCACCCAGCGGACCATCAAAAGTGAGGGAAGCCTCAGAAGCACCTATTGCTCCCTGTACTTCCAGGTTCTCCTTATTGCCGTTGACCTGCTTCAACTCCAACACCGAACTTAATGCATCGCCCCTGTTGGCCGGAAAAGCCCCCGAATAAAAATCCACCGCACGGATGAAATCAACATTAATGATCCCCACAGGTCCCCCCGAAGCCCCTTGTGTGGCGAAATGATTGATGTTGGGTATCTCTACCTCATCCAGGTAAAATGAGTTTTCACTGGGACCACCACCACGGACGATCACATCATTGCGGAAGGAAACGCTGGAGGCCACCCCGGGAAACGACTGTATGACCCTTGAAATGTCACGGTTGGCCCCGGGACTTTTCTCAATCTGCTCCACCCCTATGCGTCGCAGGGAAACCGGACTCTCCTTATCCAGACGGAAGGGAGATGCTCTCACCACCACCTCTTTCAACTGCTCGGTCTTTTCATTTAAGGGAATCTCTATGTATACCGGCTTGGCATTGGTAACCATAAATGACTCGGTGACATAAGTCTCATAACCAACCGACGAGACTTTTAACTTAACATATCCCGGTTCGATGCCGGTAAATTTAAACTCGCCATCGTAATTGGACACCGAACCCGTAGTGGTTTGCCATATAACAATGTTGGCAAAGGGCACCGGTTCATTGTTTTGGGCATTGTATACCCTGCCTTCAATAACTCCTTTGCCGGGTTGGGCTAATATCGAAAGACTCATCAATGAGAAGAGCCCAAGAAGGAAAATTTTTCTCGTAGTCATAGGGTTCTATAGCATTTAATAAAAAAAGTACAACATACCGAAACCACTTATTTATACTCAGAAACCAGCCCCCGGCATGGTGGTTTCATCAAGACCGGTCATCTCCGTATCTTAAGAAGCAGCAATTGCTTCCATTGAAGAAACAAGCACGTGCCGCTTTTGTTTAATTAATCAATTATCTCATTAAACAAAAGACAGCTCAAAAGAACTGCCCTGCAAACAAAGACAGCCGCCTTAAACAAAAGCCAATTCTCAAAGATCACTTTGCCACCAAAAGCAGATGTACATAAGACAGCAACCCAAAATGATTGCTCTGCCATTAAAAGCAGAAGCAATACACAAAAAGCAATTCATAATGATTGGCCGCTAGTCAAAGGCAACAGTACCAGAGAAAAGCAGTTCAGACCATCAAAAAGATGATACAGCCCAAAAAAAGGTCCGGAAGGAATGGTTCCCAGGCACATAAAACCAGCCTTCAACCGATGGATGAAGGCTGGCATGGACTTGTTCATTCTGTCGCCAAAAGATCATCAGGAACTATCGGAGGTTTGTCCACCTTTTTCATCTTTCCTTGTCGGTATCTCGGGCTTCTTTTGAGAATAGAGAAGCCTGTTCTTAAGCTCCCACTGATCCATCTCACTGTTCCAACGGTAAGTGAGCTCCTCTTTGAGCTCATCCTTGTCGTTGTATTTAAAGCGCTTGCGCGTGGCATTGTACCATCTTTTTGTGCCATAATCCCACCGCTTAAGGATCTGGTCTGTTTTAAGATCCTTCTTGTAGGAAAATTCATACCTCAGGCCGTTGATCCACTCACTAAGGCTTTCGTTCCAGGTGGCACGGCTCTCAACCGTCTTTTTGCCCCTCATATTATAACTCATGCTATAGAGGCCTTGTTTCTGCCATTCCTTTTGCCTCTTGTTCCAGTGTTGCACCAGGGCTTCGTCGGGCGGCCCAAAACCCTCATCATAACGGAACAAATAACGCTGATAGTTACTCCATGAGTCGGTTTCAGGTTGATAACTCCTGATGACAATATTGCTTTTCTCGCCCTGCCGGTTGTATTCTATCAGGTAACGGGTGGTGCTTATCCATCGGCCAACAGCACGTCGCCATTGCTGATGAAGAACCTCGCTTTTGTTGCCCTGCTGGTCGTAAGTGATGGTCTTCAAACGCAGGTTCACCCATTCATGACGCGTTGTATCCCATGATTGCCTGAGCGATTCCACTACATTGCCGCTTTCATCGTAGCTTTTTATGGTTCTTTTATGATTTTGGAATGTAAATTTTTGAGGATACCACTTCTGCTCCAACACCGCCACAAGATTCTGGTTGGCCCGGTAAAACTCCAGATCCCTTCCAAACAGGTCCCAACGGCTTGAATCTTGATTCCACTCATAGGTATAGGATGTATCCACATTTTCCTTACCTATCCGCTCTATCAATGAATCGCGCCGGTAAAGCTGCTCCTCTATGTCCTCTTGAGCCATCAGGCCTGCAGCGGGCAAAAGCAGGAACCAGCCTGCTATCAGATAAAGTAAAGCAGATCTTCTCTTTATTTTTTCCTTGATCATATCTTCCTCCTTAATTGGTTATTTATTCAACGTTAGGTAAATAGTTCTTATTACAATTGCCATGTTTCTTTATGAGTGCCGCTTTTCGTCCTGCCCAACACCGATGGATTCCAGAAAAGCATCATACTGCGGCTCCCTGCCCAGGAACTCCCTGACAATATCTTTCTCTTCAACAGATGCACCTTTTTCCAGAACGAGGTGCCGGTAATGCTCGCCAGCCTCAGCGGAAAGGATACCTTTCTGCCTGAAGAGAGAAAACATGTCTTCGGCATATACCTTCGACCAGAGATAGCCATAATAGCCTGCAGCGTAGCCATAAAGGTGACCAAAGCCAGCTTCAAAATGCGTTCCTTCCATATAATCGAAAAACGTGATCTCATTTTGCAGATCCCTTAGAACATCAGTGGTGCTGCGCTCATCGCTTTCCGGATCATAACCGTCGTGATAGGTCATGTCCAGCATGCCATAAAAAATCTGCTGGAGCGTGAAGATGCCGGAACCCACGTTTCTGGCATTCAACATCCTCTGATGCAACGCCCGGGACAGCACCTCACCGGTTTGATGATGCACGGCAAACTTCTTAAGGGAATCATACTCCCAGGCCCAGTGCTCAAATAGCTGAGAGGGCACCTCCACAAAATCCCGCTTTGTGCTGGTTCCTGATTGAGCAGAAAAAGGTGCACCGGTGAGCAGATCATGCATCAGGTGACCAAACTCATGAAAAAGGGTCACCACATCGGAGTGGGGCAACAGGGAAGGTGTACCTTCTGTTGGCCTTGGAAAATTGGTGACCAGGCTTGCCAGTGGCTTCTGATAACCCTGCGAAGTCTGCTTACCGGGAATCATGGTAAAGCATGCTGCATGATTGAACTTGTCCTCACGGGGGAAAAGATCGAGGTAGAAGCGCCCAATAAGCTGTGAATCGTCAGCTACTTCAAACATACGCACATCCGGGTGCCATACAGAAGCATCCCCCACCTCCCGAAAGCGAATACCGAAAAGCTGGCCGGCCACATCAAACAAACCATCCAGGACCCTGTCCAGTTCAAAATATTGCTTGACCTGCTCATCATCCACATGATAATCCTCCCTGAGCAATCGGGTGCGATAAAAAGCATTTTCCCATGAATGCACTTTGTCTGCCGAAGTCCTAAGGGCCTTCTTCTTCTCCAGCAACAGCCGGTAATCTTTCCTGGCCTTCTCAGTGACCCTCTCACGCAACGAATCCTCAAAATTCCATACGGCGGAGGGCTTTTCTGCCATCCTGTTTTCAAGCTGATAGGCTGCAAAAGTGGAATAGCCCAGCATGCTGGCCAGCTCCCGGCGTTTTTTCAGCAAGTTATTCAAAACCGGAAGGTTCCTGTCGGCGGCAATGTTTTTGAAGCGACGGGACAGCTCTCGACGCGCATCATCCGACTCGGCATACTTCATGAAGGGAAAGTAAGAAGGATAAGTCAGGTCTATACGGTACCTGCCATCTTCCATCTGGCGGGCTTGTTTATAATCATCAGGAAGACCCTCCATGTCCTTTTCTTCCAGTATCATATGGTCCTGGAATGTACTGATGTTCGATTCAAACTGGATGCCCAGGTCGGAGATCTCATCCTGTATCTTTTGTATCTTGTTGCGCTGGTCTTCAGACAACCCCAGCCCGTTCTGCTCAAATTCCCTGATTACATCACGCAAAAGCTTGGCCTCGGCCTGGCTTAAAGTGGAAAAATCAGCCTTATCAGAGTAATCTTTCAGGGCCCGGTAAAGATCCACATTCATGTTGATCTTGTTCTCAAACTTGCTCAGTTCCCTGATGCTTTTCAGGCTCTCAGCCCTTATCTCGCCGTCGGGATGAACATAGGCCATCAAAAAGATGGAAGCATGCACTTTCTCTATCTCATTGTGCAAATCATCAAAACGCCAGAGGGTATTGCCGGCCGTGCGTTCCTGCTTCTCCAGGGAGGTTATCTCCTCGATGATCGATTCAGCTTTCTGCATCACTTCACGGGTCGCCTGGTTTATCTGATCCTGCGACACATGCTGAAAATCTGTTGGTTCGTTGAATTTCGGGAAAAATACGTTGTTGCTCATTTTATATTTTATTTGGTGTATCTACAACAAAAAAATCCATAGGTTCAATAGCATTACCTGCCCCGAAGCTTCCCCGCCTTTCTGGTCCTGTTAACCGACAATTATCGTCAATGAATTGCAATTACGGACTTATGCCGGGGGAAAACCTGTTTCTCACGGAACAAAACCACCTTCATCCTTCTGCCAATTCTTCGTTTTTGGATGTCGACAAACACCATCCAAAACACCCACAAAAATCAACCAATTTTTTTTATTCATAGATTAAATACCTATTTTTGACATAAATTCCATAACATTTTCAACCCACATCCCATCACAATCTTCTGCTGATTGCTCATGTGGGTTCTTTTGGGTTAAAAAATCAAAACTTTTCAACGTATGAAAAAAGATACCAGGATTTTCGATTTGATTGAACAGGAAAAACAGCGTCAGCTTAATGGCATAGAGCTGATCGCCTCTGAGAATTTCGTAAGCGATCAGGTCTTGGAAGCCATGGGCTCGGTGATGACCAACAAGTACGCCGAAGGTTATCCCGGCCGGCGGTATTACGGAGGCTGTGAGATAGTAGATCAGTCGGAGCAGCTGGCCATCGACAGGATCAAGGAATTGTTCAATGCAGAATACGCCAACGTACAACCTCACAGCGGAGCACAGGCCAATGCCGCTGTTTTCCTGGCCACACTTAAACCCGGCGATACCATCATGGGTCTTGATCTCTCCCATGGCGGACACCTGACCCACGGTTCACCGGTCAACCTCTCCGGCAAACTCTACCATGCCGTATCGTACGGGGTTAAAGAGGATACCGGCCTGGTCGACTACGACCAGATGGAAGAGATAGCCCGGAAAGAAAAACCCAGCCTCATCATAGGGGGAGCTTCAGCTTATTCGAGGGATTGGGACTATGAGCGTATGAGGGCCATTGCCGACGAAATTGGTGCCCTGTTGATGATCGACATGGCCCATCCCGCAGGACTGATAGCTGCAGGCCTTTTGAAAAATCCACTGGAACACGCCCACATTGTAACCTCCACCACCCACAAGACCCTCAGGGGACCGCGCGGCGGCATCATCCTGATGGGCAAAAACTTCGAAAACCCCTGGGGCATAAAAACCAAAAAAGGAACCGTCAGAAAAATGTCGGGTCTTCTCAATTCAGCAGTTTTCCCAGGAACCCAGGGCGGCCCGCTCGAACACGTGATCGCATCCAAGGCCGTCTCTTTTGCTGAAGCCCTGGACCCTTCCTTCAGGGAATACCAGGAACAGGTGCAAAAGAACGCCCGTGTGATGGCCGATGAATTTTCATCCAAAGGATACAAAGTCATCTCGGGAGGCACCGACAACCACTCCATGCTGATCGACCTGCGCACCAAGGTGCCGGATGTCAGCGGCAAAGATGTGGAAGACACACTGATTCAAGCCGATATCACCATCAACAAAAACATGGTGCCTTTCGACTCACGCCCGCCAATGCAAGCATCGGGAATGCGACTGGGAACGGCTGCCATCACCACCAGGGGCATCAGGGAAGAGGAGATCAAAAAAATCGTTGGATACATCGACACCATCATCACAAACACAGACAATGAAGATATAATCACCGATGTAAAGGAGAAGGTTCATCAAACCATGAGCCAGTATCCCCTTTTCAATTATTGATGGTGGCAATGAAGTTTGCCAGGATACAGAAAAAGACACGAGAGGGCCGCCCGACAGGAAAGTCAGGCCCCTCACGTGTCTGCTTTCCTGATAACACCATTTTTAATCCCATTGTAAATAGACCTTTGGCATATCAACCCCTTTCACCTACCAGACAGGATGAGCCACCATTACATCAATAGATATCATTTTAAATTCGACCGTGAATGGAATGGTACCTTGTCATAGCCGTCATCGGGGTAGGCTTTATGGCCGGATTCATCAACACCCTGGCAGGAAGCGGATCACTACTGAGCCTTCCCATGCTCATGTTTCTCGGACTACCTGCCAATGTAGCCAATGGCACCAACCGCATAGCCATACTCCTGCAGAACGTAGTCGGGGTGGGCAGCTTCCGGCAACAAAAGGTACTGAACACCAGGATGGGTTTCTGGCTGGCCCTGCCTGCGGTCATCGGATCACTCATAGGGGCCCAGGTCGCCATCGAGCTTAATGAAGAGTTGATGGAAAAGGTGATTGGCGGCCTGCTGATCGCCATGTTCTTTCTTATCCTTTACAAACCCGCCAGGTGGGTCAAAGGCCAGGCAGGTCACGTGAGGGCCAAACCCAACCTGCTGCAGTTCATAATCTTCTTCTTTATTGGCATATATGGTGGGTTCATACAAGCCGGGGTGGGCCTGTTCCTGCTGGCCGGACTGGTACTGGGAGCCGGTGTCGACCTGGTGCGAGCCAATGCCATGAAACTACTTATTGTCTTGATATATACTCCCTTCGCCCTGGCCATCTTTTTTTTGAACGACCAGGTCAACTGGAAAGTAGGCCTCATCCTGGCCCTGGGTAACATGCTGGGCGCCTTTGTAGCATCCCGCTTCGCCGTCTCCTGGGGGGCTAAATATGTCCGCTACATTCTGCTGTTGGTCATCCTGGGCTCGGCCCTGAAGCTGCTGGGAGCCTTTGACCTGTTATTCGCCTCCCTATGATTGAATGGCAATGGATAGCAGGTATGGGAATCGGTTTTCTGGCCGGTTTCATCAACGTCTTTGCTGGGGGCGGCTCCCTGTTGACCCTGCCTTTTCTTATTTTTCTCGGACTGCCCGCCAACGTCGCCAATGGCACCAACAGGGTGGCCCTGCTGATGCAAAACATAACAGCCACCGGCAGCTTCAAACAAATGAAAGTCTTCCGCTACAGGGAAGGTGTCTACCTTGCCCTTCCAGCCATTGCCGGCGCCATACCCGGGGCCTTTCTGGCCTCCAGCATCGATAAGGAGCTGCTGGAAAACATCATCGGGGTGCTGCTGGTCATCATGTTCCTGTTCGTGCTGATCAAACCGGAAAGATGGCTTAAAAAAGAAGGCAGCGGAAAGACACGGCTCGGATTCCTGCAAATCATCACTTTCTTTTTTATAGGCCTCTATGGAGGCTTCATACAGGCAGGCATAGGCTTCTTTCTGATCGCCTCGCTGATCTTCGTGGCCGGGGCCGACCTGATCAAGGCCAATGCCTTGAAGCTTTTCATCGTGCTGATATACAACATTTTCGCCTTCGCAGTTTTTATATTCCACGACCAGGTCAATTTTTTCCTGGGTTTTATCGTCGGCATCGGCAATATGCTGGGAGCCTTTATAGCCACCCGCGTAGCCGTACGCTACGGTCCCCGCCTGGCCAGAATAATCCTGCTGATCGGCCTCCTCCTCTCCGCCACCAACATCTTTACCAACCTTTTCAGCGCTTAGCATACCGCTAAGGGGACCGCTAAGGGGACCGCTAAGGGGACCGCTAAGGGGACCGCTAAGGGGACCGCTAAGGGGACCGC
>CAJXLE010000116.1 GCA_913055895.1 uncultured Bacteroidota bacterium
CAGGACCGGATTGTCTATTGCCGGAATTATTTGAATGATAAGCTGGAGCAATCCGAGCATCCGATTTATGGCATCAATACAGGATTCGGAAGCTTATGCAACCGTTCAATATCTTCGGAGGATCTGGGCAAGCTGCAGGAGAACCTTGTCAAGTCGCATGCCTGTGGTACAGGTAAAGAAATCCCATCAATCATTGTTCGCTTGATGATGCTCCTGAAAATACAGGCCCTTTCCTATGGCCATTCGGGTGTCCAGCTGTCCACGGTCCAGCGGCTGATCGACTTTTTCAATGCCGACGTGGTGCCGGTGGTATATGAATACGGGTCGCTGGGTGCTTCGGGCGACCTGGCACCCCTGGCGCATATGTCACTTCCCCTGATAGGTGAGGGGGAGGTATACTACAAGGGTGACAGGCAGCCTGCCGGGCAGGTCTTGGAGCAGTTAAACTGGCAGGCGGTGAGGCTCATGTCAAAAGAGGGCCTGGCCCTTCTGAACGGTACCCAGTTCATGAGTGCTTTTGCCACCTGGTCGGTCATCCACACCCGCCGCCTGGCACGCATGGCCGACGCTGTATCTGCTCTGTCGCTGGATGCTTTTGACGGCCGCATAGAGCCCTTCCACGATTCGGTCAACCGCATCCGCAACCAGGAAGGGCAGATCAGGACAGCAGCCAATATCCGTGAGCTGCTTAATGACAGCCAGCTGATCGGCCGAGCCAAAACCCATGTGCAGGATCCCTATTCTTTCCGCTGTGTGCCGCAGGTTCACGGAGCCACCCGCGACACCATCCACTACGCCGAACAGGTGGTGTTGCGTGAGATCAACGCCGTAACCGACAACCCCACCATCCTGCCTGACGAAGACAGGATCATCTCGGCCGGCAATTTTCATGGTCAGCCACTGGCCCTGGCCATGGATTACCTGAGCATCGCCCTCTCGGAGCTTGGCAACATCTCTGAGCGGCGCACCTACCAGCTTCTCTCCGGCAAACGGGGCCTGCCTTCCTTCCTGATAGCCAATCCCGGCCTCAACTCTGGGTTTATGATACCACAATACACATCGGCTTCCATCGTCAGCCGCAACAAGCAGCTGTCATCCCCGGCATCTGTCGACTCGATAGAATCTTCACAGGGACAGGAAGATCATGTGAGCATGGGGGCCAACTCGGCCACCAAGCTGCGTGAAGTGGTGTTGAACCTGGAAAGGATACTGGCCATTGAACTTTTTAATGCCGCACAGGCCATGGAGTTCAGGCGACCTGAAAGGACATCCCCTCCCCTCGAGCAATGGCTGGCCCGGTACCGGGAGGAAGTACCCTTCATCAGCAACGACAAGGTGATGTATCACTACATCCAGCAGACAATAGAGTTTGTCAGGAGAGAGGAGATACCTCCATTCCAATAAACAGATGGAATCGTTGTTTGCAGAGAAGCCAGGTGCCGCAGCAACACGGACGGATCCCTTCTCCTTCCTATGGTCAAGGCAGGTGGCACGATGAATACAACAAAGGATCCCCTTGAGCAATTGGAAGCTGCCCAGGCCCGGCTCCTTCCTGTGACAGCAGATGGCTCAGGGTGCATATCTTTGAGGCTATTTGCCGGGGCCGTTTTTTAGCAGGTTTTCCAGCCGCTGTTTTAATCCCTGCCTGAGTGATTTTACATTCAGGTTTTGAATTGTTGGCAGCTGTTTGCCATTTTTTTTCCGCCTGGTTTGGTATATTTCGTCGATCAGATCCCCGTACTTGTCATGGATCACTTCCCGTTTAAGCTTCTGTGTGGGGGAGAGTTCGCCTGTATCGGCGCTCCACTCTTCGCACACCAGCCTGAACCTTTTGATCTTCTCTGTCTCGCCCACCTCCTGGTTGTACTTGTTGATCTCTTTCTGGTAACGGGAAATGACATCCGGATGGCGCACCAACTCCCGGTTGTCGCGGTACCGGATCTTATGCATGGAGCACCAGTCGTGCAGGAACTCGAAGTTGGGAGATATCAGGGCGCTGGCAAATTTCTCGTTTTCGCCGATCACCATGATCTGTTCGATGAAAAAAGACTCCTTGAATTTGTTTTCTATAACCTGGGGGGCGATGTATTTTCCCCCTGATGTCTTGAACATCTCCTTTTTCCGGTCGGTGATGGTTAGGAAGCCCTCTTCGTCGAGCCTGCCGATGTCACCGGTATGAAACCATCCGTCCCTGTCAATAACCTGTCGCGTGAGTTCTGGCTGTTTGTAATAGCCCAGCATCACATTGGGCCCTTTGCACAGTATCTCCCCTTCATGGCTTATTTTAACCTCCACATTTTCCAGGACGGGGCCTACCGTGCCCAGTTTGGCAATAAGCGGGTCGTAATGGTTGACGGCAATAACCGGAGATGTCTCGGTCAGGCCGTAGCCCTCGATGATGGGAATGCCGGCAGCCCAGAAGGCATGCTCGATGCGCTTTTGCAAAGCGGCTCCACCAGAGACGATGATCACATCTTTGCCTCCCAGGGCTTCTTTCCACTTTTTGAAGACCAGCCGCCGGGCTATCTTAAGCTTGAAATTGTACCAGGGACGGTTGGGCTTGTCCAGCCTGTACTTGAGTCCGAGATTTACTGCCCGGAAGAAGGTCGCCTTCTGGAGATAGGGCAGGTTCTTGCCCCTGCCCAGGATGGTATCGTAGACTTTCTCCAGCAAACGCGGGACCGTGTTGAATATGTGGGGCTTGACCTCCTTCAGGTCACGGCTGATGCTTCCCAGGCTTTCGGCATAGTATATGCTGATGCCCTTGTATTGCATGTGGTAGTTCATCATGCGCTCATAGACATGGCAAAGGGGCAGGAAACTGAGAGCCCGGTGGGCATAACCCAGTTTGTGTGCCTTTGAGGTGGTGATGAAATTGCTCACCAGGTTGCGGTGTGAAAGCATCACTCCCTTAGGCGCTCCGGTGGTGCCAGAGGTGTAGATAAGGGTGACCATCTCGTCGGGGTCAATGTCCTCGCGTATCTCCTTCAACTGTTCACGGTAATGGTCCTGGTGGTTGCGACCGGCCTCGATGATGTTCACCCAGCTTCTGACCCCCTCCACCTGGTCGAAGGAAAAAATATCTTTTATCTTACGTGTTTTGCGGGTTACGGGCCTGATCTTTCTGAAGATGTTCCTGTTGCTTATGATCACAGCTTTGACTTCCGAGTGCCTGAGGATGTAGCGGTAATCTTCCTCACTGATGGTGGGATAAATAGGTACATGAACGATCCCGGCCTGTGCCATGCCAAGATCCACAAAATTCCATTCCGGCCTGTTGTTCGAAATGGTGGCTATCTTGTCGCCCTTTTTATATCCCATGCTCAGGAGACCGTAGCTGATGTAATCGACGTACCTTTGGTATTCACCGGTGCTGTAGGTGACCCATTCGCCGTTTTGTTTGCCGGCGAGTATGTCATCCTTTGGGAAATTTTGATTGAGTCGATCCAGAATATCAAAGGTTCTGGTTACCTCCATATTAGGGCTTCTTGATAGGGTTGTCGCAACAAATATATGAATTTTTTTAATGTTTCTGTAGCTTCCCTGTGCGGCTGCTGCCTGCAGGGCGATCATCCCTTGAAAATTCCCCTGTTTTGTAATAAATTCAACAAAATACAGCGCCGGTATGTTTGAAAGAGAGAAAGATCATGATCAAACCGAAAATGAATGCTTTGATATGATTGTACTTATGATGCCATACAGATATTTGCAAAAAAGAGCGGGATAAAGCATAAGGATATGCCCTGCATGTTGTAAATGTATTTTGTGGTTATCTGTATGATCTTTTTATGTGGAGTTCGGCCCGGTAATATAACGTTTAGACTCTAACGATGTGAAAGAGAATTTTATATAAACAACATACCAAAACTTACCTGAAAAATGAAAAAGTTTAACCTGTTGCTGCTTATGGTGGTGTTTGTATACACTGCCTACACCCAGAACCCTGCTTACCGCATTTTCACCGAAAGGGGTGAGCAAGTATCCTACCAGGAGATGGAGCGCCAACTGAGCCAGAAAAAGCTGGTGTTCTTTGGCGAGCTTCACAACAACCCCATTGCCCACTGGCTCCAGCTGGAGCTGGCAGGGGATTTGTATGAAGAGCATGGCGATCAGCTCGTATTGGGTGCGGAGATGTTTGAAGCCGATGACCAGCTTATTCTTAACGAGTACCTGGAGGGCACCATCCGTGAGAAGAATTTCAGAGAGGAGGCCAAGCTCTGGAGCAACTACCATACCGACTATCGGCCGCTGGTTCAGTTTGCCCGCGAAAAGGAGCTTTCTTTTGTCGCCACCAACATACCCCGTCGCTATGCATCCCTGGTGTCGATGAAAGGGTTTGAAGCCCTGGAGGGACTGACAGCAGAAGCCAAAGAGTATATTGCCCCCCTGCCCGTGGCATACGACCCCGAGCTTCCCGGCTACAAGAAAATGCTTAAGATGCAGCATGGCCATGCCATGAAAGAGCGGGCCAAAAACTTTCCCAAGGCCCAGGCGATCAAAGATGCCACCATGGCCCATTTCATCCTGGAGAACAGGACGGAGAACGGCCTTTTCCTGCATTTCAACGGCACCTACCACACCAACAACCAGGAGGGCATTGTTTGGTACATCCGCCAGCAACAACCGGAGGTTGAGGTAGGAACCATTTCCACGGTTCAGCAGGACGAGACGGGAAGCCTATCCCAAAAGCACCGGGGTCTGGCCGACTTTGTCCTGGTGGTGCCATCGAATATGACCAAAACGCATTAGTGGGTTACACGGTTGAATGATTACACGGTTGAATGATTACGCGATCATTACATGCTGGAAATCCTATCTCTGCCAATACACCTTACCCTCTATTTAACCATTTACGCATTCACTCATTTACGCATTTACTCATTCACGCATTTACGCATTCACTCATTTACTCATTTACGCATTCACGCATTTACGCATTCACTCATTTACGCATTTACGCATTTACGCATTCACGCATTCACGCATTTCTTACCTTCTCCTCGATAAGCTTTCGGCCTTTCTCTATGGCTGCTCCCAGGCCTTCGGGGTTTTTACCGCCGGCTGTGGCAAAGAAGGCCTGCCCGCCGCCCCCGCCACGTATCTCTTTGGCGGCTTCTTTAATGATCTCGTTGGCATTCAGTTTTTTGTCTTCCACCAGGTTTTCTGAGATCATCAGCGACAGGTTGGCCTTGCCGTTGATGTTGGCACCCAGCAGCAGCACCAAATTGTCGACCTCCTTTTTCATCTGGAAGGCCATGTCTTTCATGGCCCCGGCCGAGTCGATGTCGATGACCGAGCCAATGTAGTTGATGCCCTCGATCTTTTCGGCATGGCCCACCAGGTCCTGTTTGATGCTGTTGACCTTGTCCTGGAGGAGCTTTTCAATTTGTTTGTTGAGGTTGTTGTTCTCGTTGATAAGCTTTTCGACGCTGTCGGCCAGTTTTTTGGGGTTGTTCATCAGGGCACGCACCTGCTCCAGTTCATTCAGGTTTTTGCGTATGTAGGCTTCTGACTTGTCGGCAGTGATGGCTTCAATCCTCCTTATCCCGGCGCTTACAGCCGACTCGGATGTGATCTTGAAATAGCCGATCTGACCGGTGGCCTCCACGTGGGTGCCTCCGCACAGTTCAACGATATCGCCAAACTGTATCACCCTGACCCGTTCGCCGTATTTTTCGCCGAAAAGGGCTGTAGCGCCCATCTTCCTGGCCTCCTCAAAAGGAACGGATCTTTTCTCTTTGCGCGGCAGGTTTTTGCGGATAAAGAAATTGACGATCTTTTCCACCTGGTCGGTCTCCTCAGACGTGAGCTTCTGGAAATGCGAAAAGTCGAAACGCAGGTAGTCGGGATGCACCAGCGATCCTTTTTGTTCGACGTGGCTTCCCAACACCTGTTTCAGCGCATGGTGCAGCAGGTGGGTGCTGGAGTGATTGTTGGCCGTTTTTTTTCTTTTCTCACTGCTTACTACTGCGTGAAAGGTGACGGCAGGATCGGCGGGAAAGGATTTGGCGTAATGCACGGTCTGGTTGTGCTCCTTTTTGGTGTCGACAATGGAGATCTTTTCGCCGTTGTGTTCGATGTAGCCTGTATCGCCAACCTGGCCGCCCGACTCGGCATAAAAGGGGGTGCGGTCAAAGACCAGCTGGTAGTATTCCTTGCCTTTCGACTTGATCTTCCTGTACCTGGTGATCTGGAGGTCGGCCTCCAGGGTGTCGTAACCAATGAACGAGTCCTGGTCGTTTTCGGAGAGGGTCACCCAGTCGCCGGCTTCAATCTTGGTGGCCTGTCGCGAGCGGTTCTTTTGAGCCTCCAGCTCGCTGTCAAAGCCTTTTTTGTCCACCTCCAGTCCCTGTTCTTTTAAGATAAGCTCGGTCAGGTCGAGGGGGAAACCGTAGGTGTCATAAAGTTCAAAGACCGTTTGGCCGTCGACCTGCTTTTTGCCGGCTTCCCGGGTCTTTTTGATCACACCGTCCAGCAGCTTGATGCCGGTGTCCAGTGTTTTCAAAAAGGCATTTTCTTCTTCGCGGATCACCTTGGTGATCAGCTCTTTTTGTGACTGAAGTTCGGGATAGGCATCGCCCATCACCTCGATCAGTGTGGGGAGGAGCCTGTAAATGAAGGGTTCCTTAAAATCCAGGTAGGTGTAACCGTAGCGGACAGCCCGCCTGAGTATGCGACGGATCACATAGCCGGCTTTGTTGTTCGAGGGCAGCTGTCCATCGGCTATGGAAAAAGAGATGGCCCTCAGGTGATCGGCCACCACCCTCATCGCCACGTCGGTCATATGTTCCTGCCCGTATTCTTTACCGGCCAGTTTAGATATCTCCTGGATGATGGGCTGGAAGACGTCCGTCTCGTAATTGGATACCTTGTCCTGCATCACCAGACACAACCGCTCAAAACCCATCCCCGTGTCGACATGCTTTTCAGGCAGGGGTTCGAGCTGACCGCTGGATTTGCGGTTAAACTGAATGAAAACCAGGTTCCACAACTCGATTACCATGGGATGGTCCTGGTTGACCAGATCCCTTCCCGGCCTTTGCGCTCTTTCCTTCTCGTTGCGCAGGTCGATGTGTATCTCCGAGCAGGGTCCGCACGGTCCGGTATCTCCCATTTCCCAGAAATTATCTTTCCTGGAGCCATAAAGAATGCGCTCCTCCGGCAGGTGGTTGCGCCAGTGCCCCAGGGCTTCCTCATCCGACTCCAGGCCGTTGTCGCGGTCGCCCTCAAAAACAGTTGCATAAAGCCGGTGGCTGCTGATGCCAAGCTCCCCTGTCAAAAACTCATAGGCCCAGGCTATGGCCTCCTTCTTAAAATAGTCGCCAAACGACCAGTTGCCCAACATCTCGAACATGGTGTGGTGATATGTATCATGCCCCACCTCTTCCAGGTCATTGTGCTTACCGGAGACCCGCATGCATTTTTGCGAGTCTACAACCCGCCTGCTCTGTGGTTTTTCATTGCCCAGGAATATATCTTTGAATTGATTCATGCCTGCGTTGATGAACATGAGGGTTGGATCATCCTTAACAACCATGGGAGCAGATGAAACAATCTGATGTTCTTTCCCGTAGAAGAAATTCAAAAACGCCTCTCTTATTTCTTTTGATTTCATAAAATTCTATTTTAAAAAAATTTAAAGTCGCTCAATTGATATATTTTGTAAAGCCATTTTCACGAAAATATTTTGTAAAATTAAATAAATCCTTTAGATTTGCTACACAAGGAGAATATCAGTCCTAAATGACCCGAAAACTATGGCAAAAATAAAATATCGTTTCGATCCCAACACCCTCACATATAAAAAAATCAACCGCACTTCCCGAAAAAACCTGCTACAGGCGCTTGTCTTTTTTTCTGTATCTGTTTTAATGGCCATAGCTTTTAATGTTTTTTTCACCTCCAATTTTACCACTCCCAAAGAACAGCGTCTGCAACACAAAAATGAATCCCTGGAGTTTAAATATGACATGTTGAGCCGTAAGATCAGTCATGTTAATGAAGTACTCAACAAGATAGAACAACGCGACGACAACCTTTACCGCCCGATTTTTGAACTCGACCCCATACCCAACCAGTTTCGTGAGGCAGGTGTAGGGGGTGTCAACCGGTACAATGACCTGGAAAAGTACTCCGATTCAAAGACCATCATCTCGGTAGCCAGGCAGCTAGACAAGGTAAAAAAGAAACTGTACGTACAGTCGCGCTCATTTGATGCCATCAAGAAAGAGGCTGAAAACAAGGAAGCGATGCTTGCCCATATTCCTGCCATTCAACCTATTGCCATCAAGGATTTCGGCAGGATCAGCGATTATTACGGCCGCCGTCGTGATCCTTTTACCGGTAAGATCCGCATGCACCACGGAATGGATTTCACAGGGCCGGTGGGCACCGACATCTATGCCACCGGCGATGGAGTAGTGGTTAAAGCTGAATTCTCGGCTTACGGTTATGGCAAGGAAGTGGTGATCGATCACGGCTACGGTTACAAGACCATCTATGCCCATTTGCATCAGATAAACGTGGATAAAGGCGACAAGGTCAGCCGCGGTGAAGTGATCGGCACCCTCGGAAACACCGGTCGCTCAACAGGCCCCCACCTTCACTATGAAGTGCGTAAGAACAACCGGCCTGTTGATCCGTTCAACTATTATTTCAACGACATAACAGCCGATCAGTATGAGAAGATGATAGCTGTTTCGGCCAGGAACAGGAAACCCATGGACTAGAGCGAGCAGCCTATGG
This sequence comes from uncultured Bacteroidota bacterium, assembly GCA_913055895.1. Classification (GTDB taxonomy): domain Bacteria; phylum Bacteroidota; class Bacteroidia; order Bacteroidales; family UBA12077; genus JAGXLC01. Next base: position 8,746 of record CAJXLE010000116.1, read on the forward strand.
CAATGTACAAATACAAATACAACCCGCGTACTGTTAAGTACGAAAAAGTGAAGCTTACCTGGAAGGATAAGCTTCTTCGGTTTATGACCTATTTTGCTGCGACCCTGGTATTGGCGCTGCTCTATAACCTGGTTTTCAGTGCTTTTTTCGACACCCCCAGGGAGAAAGAGCTGATGCGCGAGAACAAACAGCTGGCACTTCAGTACGAGATACTAAACAAGAAATTCGACCTGGTGGAAAAAACGCTCGACGACCTTCAGCGACGTGACAACAACATTTACCGTGTGATCTTTGAGACCGAGCCCATACCTTCGTCTGTCCGCGAAGCCGGTTTTGGCGGGTCGGAGCGTTATGAAAAGCTTCGGGGACTGGACGACTCCGAACTGGTGATCAAAACATCAAAAAGACTGGACAAGCTGTCCAAGCAACTTTACATTCAGTCCAAATCCTACGATCAGATCATCAACAAGGCCGAGAACAAGGAGGAGATGCTTGCCTCCATACCCGCCATCCAGCCTATCTCCAATGACGACCTGACCCGCACTGCCTCCGGATATGGATGGCGCATACATCCCATCTACAAGATCAAGAAATTTCACGATGGCATGGATTTTACCGCCCCCACCGGTACCGAGGTGTATGCCACCGGCGACGGTGTTGTGAGCAAAGTGAAAAACTCCTACCGCGGATACGGCAAACGTGTGGTCATTGATCATGGATTTGGCTATAAGACGCGCTACGCTCATTTGACAAGTTTTAACGTCAGACGCGGTGAAAAGGTCAAAAGGGGAGATGTGATCGGATACGTCGGCAACTCGGGCCTTTCCACTGCACCCCATCTGCACTATGAGGTGGAGAAGGATGGAGAGAAAGCCAATCCCGTACATTATTATTTTAACGACCTTACCCCGGAGCAGTACGAAAAGATGATCTTCATTTCAAGCAACAGCGGACAATCCTTTGATTAAAATATGTACCATTTGCGAATGATTTCTTTTAAAGCCCTGGGGCTGCTCATACCTGCCCTTTGGTTTCTTACTGGCTCCGCTTTCCCCGATGATCCCCCTGGCGACAAGCAGCGGCCTGGGGATGGTGAAGATCCGACCCGCCCCGAGATTGAAACGCTGGTGCCTACTTTTTTGGGCAACAGACAGCGCCATTATTATGGCCAGCAACCTCCCGATGCCCTGGAAGTGAAATGGCGCAAGTATCTGGGAAAGGGCAAGACTGTCATATCACGTAAGATAGGAGAAAAGGAGTGGGAAGGGGCCGGATGGACCGGCCAGCCCTTGCTGGTAAAGGAAGATACCACACTCTACCTGATCCAGGGTGCTTACGACCACCACCTTAGAAAAATCCGCGCCTCCGACGGCAAGACCATCTGGAAATACCAGTTTGATGATGTCATCAAGGGAACAGGAACCCTCTGGCATCAGCCCCAATATGAGGAACCCGAAAACCGCCTGGTGATCCTCCAGGGCAGTCGCCTTGGCGTGGGCAACTACCTGGACAGCGATTACATACCCAGCTACCGCGCCATATCCTACTTTACCGGTGAAGAGCTGTGGAGGCTGAATTCGAAGTGGACCCACAGCTACAGCCGGGATGTTGACGGTTCGGCTCTGATGATGGGGGATACAGCTTACCTTGGACTGGAAAACTCGCTTTTTACCGTTTTTAATCCCGACTACCAGGATGCCAGCCGGCGTCAGGGCATGCTCAAGAATCTGGACCCGCATTCCGCTTATTTGAGCCCGGATGCCTTTGAGGAAATGCAGGTTGAGACCTCGGGAGAGTTTAGCGGTGTGGGGATTGAGATCACAATGAAAAATGGAAGATTGACCGTTGTATCCCCGATAGAGGGAACTCCAGCTCAAAAAGCCGGCCTGAAGGCAGGGGACACGATCCTGGAAATAAACGGTAATTCCACGCAGGATATTTCCATCATGGATGCGGTGCATCAGATACGGGGAGAAAAGGGTACTGATGTCGAACTTACCATTTTGCACAAAAATGCGAATAAACCCAAGAAGGTTACTATCGAGAGGGACAAGATTCCGGTGCACAGTGTGGAATCACAAGTGCTGCAACAAGGATATTTGTACTTGAGGGTCACAAATTTTAATAAAAATACGAGTCAAGAGTTGCACGAAGCTTTGCAGAAGCACCGTTCCGGGCTTGAAGGTATTGTTCTTGATCTGAGGAATAATCCGGGTGGATTGTTGACCCAGGCTATTAGCGTGGCAGACTCCTTTTTAAGCCAAGGGAAGATCGTATATACCAAGGGACGGGTGGAAAAGGCACAAATGAGCAAATCTGCACAAAAGCAGGATTTTGATCTCACCGATGTGCCGATGACGGTGTTGATAAATTCCGGATCTGCTTCTGCTTCCGAAATCGTGGCCGGAGCCCTGAAGGATCAGAAAAGGGCACTGGTAGTAGGAGAGCGTAGTTTTGGCAAAGGTTCGGTACAAACGGTAATTCCACTCTCCAGCGGGGCAGGGATAAAATTGACCACTGCTCGTTATTACACTCCGGATGGGAGATCTATTCAGGCCGAAGGCATAGAGCCGGATATTAAGGT
>CAJXLE010000117.1 GCA_913055895.1 uncultured Bacteroidota bacterium
GGGCGGCGAGCTGATGCGCATATGCACTTCCGCCGCGCCGGCGGCGCGCACCATGCCGACAATCTTGGCGCTGGTGGTACCCCGCACGATGGAATCGTCCACCAGGATGACCCGCTTACCCTTGAGAACCGAGGCAACGGCATTGAGCTTGACCTTGACGCCGAAATGGCGAATGGACTGCTTGGGCTCAATAAAGGTCCGCCCCACATAGTGGTTGCGGATCAGCCCCAACTCCAGGGGCAGGCCCGAGGCCTCAGCGTAGCCCATGGCGGCTGCTACCCCCGAATCGGGCACCGGCACCACCACGTCAGCCGGCACGGGCTTTTCCTCCGCTAGCTCGCGGCCAATGGCCTTACGAGCCTGGTAGACGTTAATGCCATCAAGGGTGGAGTCGGGCCGGGCGAAATAGATGTACAAATTCGAAGACTAAACTGTCAGAACCCGAGCCATGCCTGACTGCCGGATTGTTGCCACCACCCGGCAGCCCTGCAGACACCACACTATCTATGTAAATAGGAAGCACCGCCAATATTCAGGGGCGGTGCTTTTTTGGCTTATAAGTTTTATAGTGGAACATGTGGACCTGAGCCACGGAGAGATCGTGTCGGTTAAAGCAGGCGGATAAGTTTGTTGATGCCCTGGTCGCTGTTGAATTGCTTCTCAACTTTTTCCCTGCCCGAGCGGCCGAAAGCCCTCTGGAGGTCTTCTCTTTGAATCAGCTGGTGCACCTGGTGAAAGAGTTCTTCAGAGTTGCCCTTCTCCACGAGAAAACCATTCTTATTGTGTTCTATGATCTCCGGTATGCTGCTGATGTTAAAGGCTACTACCGGCTTGCGTGCTGCCATCACCTCCAGAAGGGTGTGAGATGATCCTTCGTGAAGGGAGGGGAAAACAAAAATGTCGATCTCATGAATGAAGGCTTGTATGTCGTCGATGAAATCCATGAACACGACATTTCCTTCCACCCCCAGGCGCCGGGCATAATTATTAAGATGTGGCTTCAACTTACCCGACCCGGCAATCAGTATGCGAAATGAGATGCCTTGTTTCTTCAGCTGGTGGGCCAGCTCTATCAGGTATTTCTGGCCCTTCTGTTCAACCAGCCTTCCGATGTTTCCCAGGGTGACCTCGCCGTTGGAGCGGAGCTGAAGGGCCATCTCATCAATATTTGACGGGCGGTGCAGGTCTACCTCATTGTAGATGAGATGGATCTTATTGTCATCAATAAAAGATGAATTGCGTTCAACAAGGATGTTTTTTATCTCCAGGGAGTTGACAATGATGGCATCGGTCAGGTGTCTGTAGAGGATGTGGTTGATCAGGTTGTTTTTGAGCGGTAGGGCAGTGCCCCTTCGGTACATGATCTTGTTCACTCCGGCCAGCCTGGCAGGTAACGCCGCAAGTTTTAAATCACAGGTGAGTCCCACGATCAGTGTTCGGCATTTTGAACGCCGCAGTTTTACCAGCAGCCAGAGCATCTTAAGTGGGTTCAGAAAAGACAAATTGCGCACCTTCACCGCAAATACTTTTATTCCGGCCTTTCTGGACTTTTCAAACAACAAACTTTTGGGATGGGTGAACACTACAGGATCATACCCCTTGTCAATCAGTTTCCTGGCTGTCTCATAATGCCATTTTTCACCTCCACCCCAGATCAGAGAGCTGTTGAAAAGGCATATCCTTTTTGAACTGCTCTGTTTCAAAATTTTTCCTTTGTTTAATACCCACACAAAGTTAGTATTTTCAGGTGAACATATACATGGAATCCTTATTTTCTTTTATATTTACAAAGTAAAGTTTACATCTCGCCATCCTGTAATTTTTGTACCCATGTACCCCATCCCATCTTATATAGCCATCCTTGTCCTTGTTTTAGCCACCGGCTGCTCCGGATCACAAAAAGCCCGCTCTGTTTCTTCCAAAAAACAAGGTGGTTTTCAGATTGAGTCGCAAGATGTTTATCACAAAGACGAAACTGTAGAGGTAAAAGTGTATAATCCCTCCCATTTGGATACCCTGATACTGTATAAGCCCAGAAACCTGGTCGTGCAGAAAAAGCAGGATGGCAAATGGAAGCAGGTCCGCACATTGTACTGCCCGTGTGGTGCTTCCTGTCCGGCACCGCCCGAGAAGGTTTTGGTTCCCCCGGGTACCGGATATACCTACCGCTGGAGTCAAAAAGAAGAATGGTGCGGGGAGATCTCGCCCAGGGGTGTTCCAAAAATGCACAGCCAGTTTGCCGGATACGGACGCTACCGCATGGTGATACGTTACGGCACCCCTGAAAGCAAGCAGCTTCAAACCCGTTATGAGCTCTTTTCAATCCAACCCAAAGAAAGCCAACCTTAAAGAATGTGAATTATGAAGGTCAGATATGTTTTAACAGCTCTATGTATGTTTGCCTTTACAGGCGTTTTTGGACAGCCATGGGTGAAGCATGTAAAAAAAGCCGGCGAAAAAGATGATCCCGTTACTTTCTATGAGATACAGGAAGCCTTTGAGCATTACTGGAGCCGCCAGGAAATGAAGAAGAGTTCGTCGGGGAAAGAGAGAAAAGTCCCGGGATGGAAACAGTTCAGGCGATGGGAACACTACTGGCAATACCGCATCGACCCGTCCACCGGTTTGTTCCCCAAAACAACGCCTTACCTGGAGTTGAAAAAGTACCAACAGAATCATCAAAAAGCCATTTCCTCCGATCCCTCTTCCTGGAGAAACATCGGCATAGATACTTCCTATGGAGGATATGCCGGCATTGGCCGCTTGAACGCCCTGGCTTTTCACCCCGACGACGGCCAGGTGATATGGGTGGGCTCGCCTTCTGGCGGTCTGTGGAAGACCACAGATGGTGGTGAAAACTGGAGCATACAGAATGAAGGGACAGCTGTCCTGGGAGTCAGCGATATTGTCATCCCCGAAGATTACAGTACTTCACAAACCCTGTATATTGCAACAGGCGACCGGGATGGTGGCAGTCTGTGGACCCTTGGCGGGGGGCAGTCGAACGACAACAACAGCATCGGGGTGCTCAAATCGACCGACGGAGGGGAAACATGGCAACGCAGCCTCTCTTTTGATGTCAGTCAAAAGCAACTGGTCACCCGCATCCTGATGCATCCCGGCGACGACCGGGTGCTTTATGCGGCCACCTCCAACGGTGTTTACAAAACCACCGATGCCGGTGCCAACTGGAATAAGATTGCCTCAAACTCGTTCATCGACATGGAATTTAAACCGGGTGATCCCGGGGTGATGTATGGCTCCACCCAGAGATACGGCAACAATGGTATCTACCGTTCGACGGATGGTGGCGAGGGTTGGTCGCTTGTACAGGAAGCAGAGGGATTGCGCATTGAACTGTCTGTCACTCCCGACGACACCTCACGTGTTTATGCTGTGGCAGCCAATACCAGCGGTGGACTCCAGGGTATTTACAGGTCCAACAATTCGGGCCAGTCGTTCCAGGATATGAATATCCAAAAGAACCTGCTGGGATATTACGGCGATGGCTCCGGTACCGGTGGCCAGGGTTCCTACGATCTGACCATCCAGGCCGATCCCAACCATGCCGACACCCTTTTTGTTGGGGGCATCAACACCTGGCGCTCGGTGGACGGAGGCAACACCTGGGATTGTGTCAATGCATGGATAAGCAGTGATCAGTATAATTCAAGGACGATACCCGAAGTACATGCCGACAAACATGCAATGGCCTTTCAGAACGGAACCTCGGTTTTTTTTGAAGGCAACGATGGGGGTATATACCGGACCGTTGATTATGGCACCAGCTGGGAAGACCTGACCAACGGGATGGTCATCAGCCAGCTCTACAGGCTGGGCAATTCCCAAACCGATTCCACCGTCATAATAGCAGGGTTGCAGGACAACGGCACCAAGGTGCGGTTCCAGAAGGACTGGTACGATGTGATCGGGGGCGACGGGATGGAATGTATTGTCGATTATCAGGACAACAGCATACAATACGGTACCCTATACTACGGGGATATTTATCGTACCACCAACCTGTGGAATGAGGCACAAAAGATCAAACCAGCAGATACGTTAAAAGGAGCCTGGGCCACTCCTTATGTGATCAATCCGAAAAATCCATCTACCCTGTATGCGGGTTACGATGATCTATGGAAAAGCACCGACAGGGGCGATAGCTGGACCAGAATCACCAACATAAAGACAAATTATAAGTTGCGCTCCATCGATGTGGCTCCTTCCGACACACAGGTGATCTATATGGGCGACCTGCAAAAGGTGTGGAGAACTTATGACGGGGGTGACACCTGGAAGGATGTCACCGGCTCCCTGCCGGTTAATCTGGGTTTCATCACAGGTATAGAGATAGATGCAGACTCATCCAACCGGGCCTGGGTGTCGGTTGGCAATTACAATTCGCACGGGGTTTATGAAACTCTTGACAGCGGGAGGACCTGGAACAACATCAGTACCGGTTTGCCTGATGTGCCGGTGATGGATGTGGTGGACTATAAAATCAACCAGGACAGCACAGAATTGTATGCAGCCACCGACATTGGTGTATTCAGGAAGGCAGGCCCGAAAGACTGGAGCATCTTTTCCAACAAACTGCCCAATGTGGTGGTGACCGAGCTGGACATATACTATGATCTGCAGGATCCCACCAAAAACCGTTTGAGAGCAGCTACCTACGGCAGGGGTTTGTGGGAAACCAATCTGCCCGAAGTTGGTGAATATGTAGCCCCTGCTGTGAGCTTTGACTCGGAAGCCTATATCGATTCTGTTGCCTTGTCATGGCAGTCCAATATCTATGGCGATTCTCTCATGTTGGTCGGCTCAGACAGCCGCATTGAAGGAACACCCCGCAAAGGTGAATCTTACCAGGTTGGCGAATCCCTGGATGGCGGGGGTACTGTTTTGTACCTGGATTCAAACCAGTCGGGGTTCACCCAAAGTGGTCTGGATGCCCTCAGCCATTATTTCTACAAATTATGGTCGGTCAACGAGAAAAGATACAGCAGGTTCCGTGAGCTGAAAGCTTCCACGACATGCAGGATGCCAGGTGAGCAGGCCTCTGCTTTGACTTTCAGTAATGTGGGCACCAACCACATCACCTTATCCTGGAACCGTGGCGATGGTGATGCTGTGCTGGTAACGGCTTCTTCCCAACCTATTGAAAACGACCCCCAGGATGGGAGGAGCTACCAGGCTGGCAACACCTATGGGGAAGGACAAAGCCTTTCTTCTTCAGTATATACGGTCTATTCAGGATCGGGCGATACCGTGCGTGTGAGCGGATTGGAAAAAGACAAAAGGTATTATTTTAACCTATATGAGCTTAATGTGGCAGACAGCTGCTACCTGAAGCCGGGCGCCGGAGGAAACACAAAAACCCTGCTCAGCAGCAGCGTTTCTTCATTGGAGGAGGCAGGATTCAGGGTATATCCCAACCCCGCCACCAACAGGCTGGTGGTGGAAGCACCCTCACATACCAAACAGTTCAGCTGCAAACTGATTGACTTCACAGGAAAGACCCTTTTGGTGAAGACACCCAACCAGGATAACCGGATTGCTTTGTCTGTGGAAAAATATACACCTGGACTCTATATCATACGGGTGAAATCATCCGATGGCACCTGGCACAAAAAGGTATTGCTCAAGTGATTTGTGACCCGGTCTGACCGGCAGAAAGAAGAAATAATAAAGCCCCTGCCACCTAACATATTGTAACCCTGGCAGGGGTTTTTATATGTGTTTGGGCAGGGGGTCATGATTTTTCTTAATAATTACAATCTCATTCATCCTTTTTGTGTTTTAAGATGTATGCCATTATTTTAAGACCACTTTTTAAATAATTTCTTTTATTTGAATTAACTTTGCATAAAATCGACAACATTTGAAAAAAGGGAGTTAAAATGGATATTTTAACGAAGACACTGACCAAAATTTTCGGAAGCAAATCGGAACGCGACATCAAACAACTCTCTCCTTACGTAGAAGAAATCAATGCCATATATTCTGAGCTGCATGACATCAACAACGATGAGCTTAGGGAGAAAGCCCAGGAGATAAAAAGGGAGATACACGATTACATCGGCCAGGCTGAAAAAGAGAAGCAACAAATTCAGGAGAAAGCCGAAAGAGATGATATTGATGTGGAAGAAAAGGAGCAGCTCTATAAAAAGGTCGATGAGCTGGAGAAACACTTGGATGAGAAACTGGAGGAGATACTGGAGAAAGTGATGACCAGGGCTTTTGCCGTCATGCGCGAGACGGCCAAACGCTTCAAGCAGAACAAAGAGATAGATGTAACCGCCACGGATTTCGACCGCGAGCTGGCCGCTCAAAAGGATTATGTGGAGATAGACGGAAATACGGCTGTTTATTTTAACAGCTGGGAAGCCGGCGGCAATGAAGTGGTATGGGATATGATCCACTACGATGTGCAGCTGATCGGTGGCATTGTCCTTCACCAGGGCAGGATTGCAGAGATGGCCACCGGTGAAGGTAAGACGCTGGCCGCTACACTGCCTCTTTTTCTCAATGCCCTGGCCGGCAAAGGCTCGCACCTGATTACCGTGAACAATTACCTGGCCAAGCGCGACCAGGAGTGGATGGGCCCCCTGTATGAGTTTCACGGTTTGTCGGTGGATTGTATCGACAAGCACGAGCCCAACAGCAAGGAAAGAAGAAAAGCCTACTACGCAGATATCACCTATGGTACCAACAACGAGTTTGGCTTCGACTACCTGAGGGACAACATGGCCATCAACCCGTCCGACCTGGTGCAGAGAAAGCATCATTTCTCCATTGTCGACGAGGTCGACTCGGTGCTGATCGACGATGCGCGAACTCCCTTGATCATCTCCGGACCTGTACCCCAGGAAGACACCCAGCAGTTCCAGGAACTCAAACCCAAGGTGGAGCGCATCGTAAGCACCCAGAAAAAACTCATCAACCAGGTTATCACCGACGCCAGGAATGAGCTGAAACAGGGCAACACGGAGAAAGGTGGTTTTCTGTTGCTTCAGGCTTATAAGGGGTTGCCCAAAAACAAGGCCCTGATTAAGCTTCTCAGTGAGGAGGGCAACAAAGCCCTGATGCTGAAGACAGAAAACTACTACATGCAGGACAACAGCAAACACATGCACAAGGTCACCGACGACCTGTATTTCATCATCGACGAGAAGAACAACTCCATTGAACTTACCGATAAAGGCATTGACCTGATCACCTCCGAGTCGGATGATCCCAACTTTTTCATCCTTCCCGATATAGGAAGCGAGCTGGCCGACCTGGAGAAGGAGGGTCTTAGCGAAGAAGAGCAGCTGTCCAAAAAGGATGAGCTGCTGCGTGACTATGCTGTCAAATCGGAGCGGGTGCATACCCTACAGCAGCTTTTAAAGGCCTATACCCTTTTCGACAAGGACGAAGAATACGTGGTGATGGACAACAAGGTGAAGATCGTCGATGAGCAGACCGGGCGCATCATGGAAGGCCGCCGCTATTCCGACGGTCTGCACCAGGCCATCGAAGCCAAGGAGAACGTGAAAGTGGAGGCTGCCACGCAGACCTTTGCCACCATCACCCTGCAGAACTATTTCCGTATGTACCACAAGCTGGCCGGTATGACAGGTACCGCCGAGACGGAGGCCGGCGAGTTTATGGATATCTACGAGCTGGACGTGGTGGTTGTTCCCACCAACGAACCTGTTATCCGCGACGACCGAGACGATATGGTATACCGCACCAAACGGGAGAAGTACAATGCGGTGATTGAAGAAATACAAAGACTCATCGACATTGGCAGGCCTGTCCTGGTGGGTACCACCTCCGTGGATGTCTCCGAGTTGTTGAGCAAGATGCTTAAGATACGCGGAATCAAGCACAATGTGCTCAACGCCAAATTGCACCAGAAAGAAGCAGAGATTGTAGCCGAGGCAGGTAAGTCCAAGACCGTCACCATTGCCACCAACATGGCAGGCAGGGGTACCGACATCAAGCTTTCGCCCGATACACGCGAAGCCGGTGGTTTGGCCATTGTGGGTACCGAAAGGCACGAGTCCAGGCGGATCGACCGTCAGTTGCGCGGACGTTCAGGCCGCCAGGGCGATCCCGGCTCCTCCCAGTTCTTCGTTTCCCTTGAAGACGACCTGATGAGGCTGTTTGGCTCCGACCGCATTGCCAACATCATGTCGCGCATGGGACTGAAAGAGGGTGAGGTGATCCAGCATGGGATGATCTCCCGTTCCATCGAAAGGGCACAGAAAAAAGTCGAGGAGAACAATTTTGGAATACGTAAGCGGCTGCTCGAGTACGACGATGTGATGAACTCCCAGCGCGAAGTGATTTACCGCAGGAGAAAACACGCCCTCTTCGGCGAAAGGCTGAGCGTCGATATCGCCAACATGATGCGCGATGTGAGCGAGGCCCTTGTCGAGAAATATCAGGATAGTTCCGATTTTGAAGGTTTCAAGTTTGAGCTGATCCGTTCTCTGTCCATCGACTCGCCAGTGAACGAAGAGGAATTCCTGAAGACCGATGCCAGCGAAATTGTAGAAAAGATCTACAACATAGCCTGGGACAGTTACAAGCGAAAAGAAGAAGGCATTGCCGCCCAGGCTTTCCCGGTGATCAAGGAGGTGTACGAGAAACACTCCCATCAGTATGAGAACATAGTGGTGCCCATCACAGATGGTACGCGGACCATACAGGTGGTGACCAACCTTAAGAACGCCTACGAGTCGGAAGGCCGGGAGCTGGTCAAGTCCTACCAGAAAAACGTGATCCTCTCGACCATCGATGAGGCCTGGAAGGAACACCTCCGTGAGATGGACGATTTGAAGCAATCGGTGCAGACAGCAACCTACGAACAGAAAGACCCGCTGCTGATATACAAATTTGAGGCTTTTGAACTCTTCAAGAGCATGCTGGAAAAGATCAGCAAGGAGGTGGCCGCCACATTGATCAAAGGACATATCCCCGTCGAAGATTCCGACGAGATACAGGAGGCCCAGAGAAAACGTCAGCTGGATATGAGCCAGTATGAGACCAAACGGCCAGAGGCAGTGGCCAGCGGTGGCGGCAGCCAGGGCCAGCAAAAATCAGAACCTGTGAAAGTGGGTAAAAAGGTTGGCCGCAACGAACCCTGCCCATGCGGCAGCGGCAAGAAATACAAGAACTGCCACGGGCGTCCGGGAGCCGAGCCCCTTCAGCAGTAAAGAAAAACATATTTATTGGCACACTGAAAAGAGATCCGGCCGGTGGTTGGGTCTCTTTTTTTATGCGTAGATAAGAGAAGTAAGAGAATGAGAGAATGATAAGATGATAAAATGAGAAAATGATAAGATGAGAAAATGATAAGATGAGAGAATGATAAAATGATAAGATGATAAAATGATAAAATGATAAGATGAGAAAATGATAAGATGAGAGAATGAGAAAATGATAAAATGATAAGATGATAAAATGATAAAATGATAAAATGATAAAATGATAAGATGATTGGATAGAAAAATGCGTAAATGGTTGAATGATGGAATGGGAGAATGGTCCGTGAGAGAGTTTGATGAACATATCCGAAAATAACCTTTTGGCGGTGAAGAACCGTTTTGTTGAACACATTTGCTTTTAATCCTTTCTAATAATCCGTATCTTTAAGGAAGATTTTCCTGGTTGAACCAAACCTTTTAAGACCATGAAAAAATTATTCCTGTTTGGCTTTTTTCTAAGCCTGTTGCTTTCCGGCGCGGACGCTTTTTCACAATCTGATATGGAGGAAATGAAAAAAGCCATTCCCCTGAAAGGAGCCAAAGAATTGATCACGGAAGTTGAATTTCCCGTTGGCAACCTGCGGGTGAAGACATCCGATGCGAAAACCATCAAAAGCATATTCCAGTATCGGACACCCGAATGGGAACCTCACATAGATTACCGCAAGGAGAACGGGAAAGCCTATGTGCGGATGTCTGCCGAAGGAGATGTTGATGTTGATGTACGCAGCGATGACAAGGACAGCTATGATGAGGAAGATCAAAGCAACTGGGGACTCATCTTTCCCCGCGGCATTGCCCATGATCTGGATGTTGAAATGTTGGCGGGAAAAGGAATGCTTGATCTTTCGGGGTCAAAGATGAAAGCCTTTGAGTTTTCCATGACTGCCGGTGAAGTGAAAATCAACCTTCGGAACACCTCTGTACCCCAGCTGGAATTTAAGGCCCTTGCCGGAGAAGCCACCCTGGATTTCTCGGGTGAGTGGAAGAATGATCTTTATGCCGATATCATGGGCGGATTTGGCTCGATCACCATCAAACTGCCCAGCGACGCAGGTGTGGAAATGGAAGTGACCGGTATCCTTGGGGACATCGATTTGCCTCGAATGAGAAAACAGGGCGGCCGCTACATCAATGAGTATTTTGATAAGACTTCCCACAACCTGCATCTGGATGTAAGCGGCGGCATTGGGGAGGTACAGGTTGAATGGGTGGATGAGCGCTGATCGCAACCTGCCAGCAGCACCGGATTATCTGTCTTGCTTGTCCTGTTGTTTGTTTTGAATGGATTCCTGAATAAAATCACATTTCCCTTTTCTGATTTTTACCATGTTCTATATGTGCCGGATTCGTGAATGGCCAGGCAGTTGGTATCTTTTTCGTGGGATTTGTATGCTTTTTTTTCTTGACCGGCATGAAAATATTTCATATTATTGTAATATCATTTTGATATCATTTAACCAAAATTGTCATGGAACAAGAAAAAACTTACAAAGGAACCAATGGTTACCTTATGCTCACCCTGGTGCTGTTGCTCTTTGCCGGTGCCATAGCAGGAATTGTAACGCAGGATTTCATACTGCTTGTGCTCATCCCCATAGCCATTTTCCTGGCCATTGGGTTTGTGATTGTCAATCCCAACGAATCAAGTGTTTTGGTTCTTTTTGGATCTTACCAGGGCACCATCAAGAAGTACGGTTTCTTTTGGGTGAATCCCTTTTTCACCAAGCAGAAGATATCCCTGCGGGCCCGCAACTTCGACAGCGACCCCATCAAAGTGAACGACAAGGTGGGCAATCCTATTAAAATAGGGCTGGTGCTGGTCTGGAAAGTGGAAAACACCTTCAAAGCCGCTTTCCAGGTGGATGACTTTCAGCATTTTGTTCTCATACAAAGTGAGGCGGCCCTCAGAAAGA
>CAJXLE010000118.1 GCA_913055895.1 uncultured Bacteroidota bacterium
GATCGCATCGTTTGGCTGCATGTGGAGGCAAAAGACTCGGAAGGCAATGTTTATCACCTGCCGGTGGATAAGAAAGGCTTCGAAGGCGAGAAATATACCATCGCCAGCGATGCCAAGGCCTACCAGGACATGGGTCTGCCCCTGGGCAAGGAAGATTTCGACGGGGTGCAGCGCGAAGATGTGCCCAACGGCGACCGCATCTTCAGGATGCCCTTCTTTGATCCGCAGGGACGGATGACCATCATGCAGTGGAACACCAAGTCGACCGGCGTCGATTACCGCATCGGTCCCCGGGAGACCAAGCTGGAGACCTATACCTTCAACATTCCCTACGACATAGCACCCGGGGAACTTACGGTGACCGCCGTGCTCAACTACCGCCTGCTGGTCAAGCCCGTAGGCGAGCTGCTCGACGTGCCCGAGGAGGAGTATGCGGTTCACGAGATCAACAGGCATTCAACAGAGATAGAGGTCATACCGTAACCACAACTTCTTGATTTGAGCAAATTATATCAATCATTTAATCATTTAATCATTCTGTCAAATAAATCATTGAAAATTCACCTATGAAAAAATTTGTACTGTTTACCCTGTTTGCATTAATAGGGTCCATCCTACTTACCGAACATTGTCAGGCCATTCCGGCTTTTGCCCGGAAATACCGCCTGAGCTGTAAAACCTGCCACAGTCCTACAGCACCCAAGCTGAAGGATTACGGCGACGATTTTGCCGGCGACGGCTTTCGTCTGGAAGAATATGATGCCCCGGGCTATTACGTAGATGCCGGCGACGAGGAACTGTCGCTGATCCGCGACTTTCCCCTGGCTGTGCGCCTCGATGGTTTCGTATCCTACAACAACGGGGGCGACGGGAAAGGTGATTTTGGCGCACCCTACCTGATGAAGTTGCTCTCCGGCGGGGAGATATCCGAAAAAGTCTCCTATTACTTTTATTTTTACATGAGTGAACGCGGTGAAGTCGTCGGGGTCGAGGACGCCTACCTGATGTATGACAACCTGTTCAACTCGGAACTCGACATCATGCTGGGACAGTTCCAGGTGTCCGACCCCCTTTTCAAGCGCGAACTGCGGCTTTCCCTGGAGGACTATGAGTTGTACACCTCGCAAATCGGAATGTCGGACATCACCCTGAAGTACGACAAGGGGGTGATGATGACCTATGGCTTTGAGACCGGCACCGATGTTGTCTTTGAGATCGTCAACGGCAACGGCCTACGTGAAGCCGGCGAAGCTTTCCACATTTTTGATAACGACAAGTACAAAGGCTATGTGGGCAGGATATCGCAGAACATCGGCAAGTATTTCAGGGTGGGTGGCTTTGCCTACCTGGGCAAGGAGCGCCTGGAAAACAACATGAACGATGTAGCCATCAATGAGGTGCGGGTATTCGGACCCGATTTGACCTTTAACTACGAAGACCGTTTTGAATTCAACTTCCAGTATACCCACCGGACGGACTCCGATGTGTTCCCCTCACCAGGCAACTCCCTGGCTGCCGAAGATGTGGTTACCGAGGGCATCCTGGCCGAAGCCATATACGCCCCACGGGCCGACCAGAGCGACTGGTACCTGCTGGGCATGTACAACATGGTGAATTCCGACTTCTCACCGGCCGATTATGAGTCCGCCACCTTCCACCTGGGTTACATGTTGCGCAGAAACATACGCCTGGCTGGCGAATACACCTACGTGATGGAAGGTCACGAAGCAGATGATTTTGGACGATTCAGCGTGGGCTTTGTCTCCGCCTTCTAGGATGAGAATCTATACAGGAGAAAGCTTCCGAAATCGTGTTTAGAAATATTTGCGGGACACCAGGCAATGCCGCCCTCCAGTTGCCTGGTGTCCTTTTTGATGTATGGTGGATTAATTTTTACAAGGCTTTTTATTTGGTTATTTTTCAATTCATTCATTTGCCAGGAGAATTAACCATGCCTGAACAATCCATTCCATTTGTGAGACTGGTAATTGTTTTGTTGTAGACGTTTCAAATGATGAGGCCATGAAAAACAACCTTCACAAACATGTGGCTTACGTGTATGATGCCATTGCAGGTGTCTACCAGCAAACCATCACACAGCCCACCGATCATCTGGATGATTTTCTTGCAATGCTGCCTTCCGGCGCCTCCATACTGGATGCCGGATGCGGCATTGGCACCGACGCAGGTTATATGAGTGAAAAAGGCCACCGCGTCTGTGGACTTGACCTTTCTCCAGGTATGCTGGAAATTGCAGAGAAAACACATCTGCGGGTGACCTTCTGCCTACAGGATCTTCAGGATCCGGATTTTTCCGCCGGCTCCTTCCATGGTGTGGTGGCTTCATTCTCCCTGATTCATATCCGGAAAGATCAGGTCATTCCCACCCTTCAAAAATACCACGAGCTGCTAACTCCCGATGGTTTTATGTTTCTGGCACTGCAAAGCGGGCGATCGCAGGAAGTTTTTTTAAAGGAGCCTTATAAACCTGATGAAACAACATTTTTAAATATATTTTCCCTGGATGAGGTGCAGCATGTACTCAGCCGCAGTGGCTTCAATATCCTGCAATCCTGGCGCAGGCGACCGGATGCCGTCAAGGAGTTTGACTTTACCAAGCTTTTTGTGGTGGCCCAAAAACAATGACCTGTACTTCTGCAAGATCATATTTATTTAATGTTCTGACCTTCATTTGCTTACCATGAAATTAACCACCTCCTTTTCTAATATTAATGATGATTTTGTCATGGACGTTTCATACGGTTATTTTTTTTTTCTAATAAATTGCCCATATGGAACCTGCATTGATGAATCATGTCCTTGTTGTGAAGGTTACTGGATGCAGGTTTCATTTGATGATCTTGGGTTCTGCAGGCTTTTAATCTTAAACAAGAAACCCTATTTTTGTCGTAAAAGCCTTCATGTAAGATCAGGAAGTGCTTCCTGTCGCCTGTTGATTAACTTTCGCGGGCTGAAGGATTTTTTCCGGTCAGGTGTTTTTCTAATTTTAAATCCTTATATATGAGCCAAACCCAGTTAACCCAGGAGCAACTCAACGATGTCAAACAATTTCAAAGAAACGAGGTTACCGAATACCACATTTACAAAAAACTGACCCGCCGTGTGAAAGGCAATAATGTGAAAATCCTGAATGACATTGCCGAGGATGAATTGCGGCATTACAATTTCTGGAAGGGATACAGCGGAGAGGAGGTCAAACCCAACAAGTGGAAGGTTTTTAAATTCTATTGGATCACACGGCTGCTGGGTCTTACCTTTGGCATTAAGCTGATGGAAAATGGAGAGGCCGGGGCCCAGGAGAAATACAACGAGGCGGTCAGCTACATCCCCGAGGCCAAAAGCATCGTGGAAGACGAAGATGCCCACGAAGAGGAGCTCATCAGCATGATACGAGAAAAACAGCTGGACTATGTAGGGTCCATTGTTTTGGGTCTCAACGATGCCCTGGTGGAACTTACAGGAGCCCTGGCAGGGTTGACCCTGGCTTTTCAGAATACCCGGCTGATTGCCATTGCGGGACTGATCACCGGCATTGCTGCATCTTTTTCCATGGGCGCCTCCGAGTACCTGTCGAATAAGTCGGAAGGCAACAACGAAAGGGCCCTGCCCTCATCCCTCTATACCGGAATCGCCTACATCATCACCGTTTTCCTTTTGATCCTGCCATACCTTCTGCTGGACAATTACTTTGTTTGTCTTGCCCTAACCCTGGTGGTGGCCGTTTTGATCATCCTGTTTTTCAATTATTACATCTCCGTGGCCAAAGATCTGAACTTTAAAAAGCGGTTTACCGAGATGGCCGTCCTGAGCCTGGGTGTGGCCGCCCTGACTTTCGGCATCAGCTATTTTGTGAGGATGTTCTTTGGCGTGGAAATGTAGCCATTTTGTGATACAACCTTGCACCCCGCTGCCTGATTGTTTCGTGCAGATCTTTTGCTTTACCTGCAGGTGGTTGATTAAGGTTGCTGCCTTGCCGTTTTAGACGGTTCCTAACGGATTTGGAAGGGATTTTCGCGTTGGTTGGCCGAAAGCCTATTGCTGGCCGTATCTCTGCTTATGGGGTCGTTCCGGTAGGCAGGGAATGAAAATTTAGATTTTATTTAAATTATAAGAATTGTGGTATCAAAATTCCGAAATTGATCCGCAATGCTTATTTTTGAATTAGGACCTCTAAGTCTGAATTGCATGAAGCTGTTTCGTAAACTCATACCTCCCGACCAGTGGAAAGTGCCGGTGATCATCATTCTGGGCATATTTATAGGTTTGGGTTTCTATGCCTTTTACATCTCCAAGGCCCATTCCTACCTCTCGGATGATCCTTCCACCTGCGTGAACTGTCACATCATGGCACCGCAGTACGCCACATGGGCGCACAGCGCCCACCGGGAGGTTACCAATTGCAACACCTGTCACGTGCCCCACGACAATGTCTTCAACCATTACTATTTCAAGGCCAAAGACGGGCTGCGCCATGCCACCATCTTTACCCTGCGCAACGAGCCGCAGGTGATAGAGATCAAGGAGGCCGGAGAAAAGGTGGTGCAACAGAACTGCATACGCTGCCACGAACAGTTGATCAAAGATCCTGAGCTACTGACACAAAGAACCCATCATACCATTGAAACACGAACCGACCGCCGGTGCTGGGAGTGTCATAGGGATGTACCACATGGCCGGGAGAACAGCCTTTCGCTGACGCCCAATGCCCTGGTGCCCGTCCCCCAAAGCCCCGTACCGAAATGGCTGAAAGAGATGATGGATTAGACATCTCAAGATGCCGCTTAGCGGTTCCTTACCGCTAAGCGGCATCTTGAGATCGTTTTCGGGAACAGTTAAAAACCTGCAAACCCAAAATCTGTATATATGGCAACGATACAGCAGATCATACGCAAAAGGCCCTGGCTGGGATGGTTGATATTTGTAGCCACCGTGGTGGTGGTCTTTTTCCTGGGACTGCTGGCCTCCTCCATCATGGAGCGACGGGCGGAAGCCAGCTTTGCCTACCAGCCCGAGGTGGAACACAGCCAGTGGGAGCCCCGCAGCGAGGTGTGGGGTGAGAATTTCCCGCGTCAGTACGAGCGCTGGAAGGCCACCCGGGATACTTCTTTCCGCACCAAATACAACGGCAACGCACCCATCGACATGCTGGAGCGAAACCCCAGGCTGGTGATCCTTTGGGCCAACTATGGCTTTTCGAAGGAATACGACCAGGCCAAAGGCCATGCCTGGGCCATTCGTGACATGCGCCACAACCTGCGGACGGGAGCGCCCGTGGACGGACGCAGCAGCCCGATGCCCAACACCTGCTGGACCTGCAAGAGTCCCGATGTGCCCAGGGTGATGAGCAAGATAGGAGCCGAAGAGTTTTATAAAGGTTCGTGGGAGGAACGCGGACACCAGATCGTCAACCCCATTGGATGTGCCGACTGCCATGAGGCCGAATCGATGAACCTACAGGTACCCCGTCCTGCCCTGGTGGAAGCTTTTGAACGCAGGGGCAGGGATATTGAAGATGCCACCCACCAGCAGATGCGCCGCTATGTCTGTGCACAGTGCCATTCGGAATACTACTTCAAGGGTGAGGGCAATTACCTGGTCTTTCCATGGGACAAAGGCCGTGAGGTAGAGGATATGGAAGCCTATTATGATGAGCGGGATTTTGCCGACTGGACGCATGGCATCAGCAAAGCACCCATGATCAAGGCCCAGCATCCCGACTACGAGATCTTCATGCAGGGTATCCACGCCAAACGCGGCCTGGCCTGTGCCGATTGCCACATGCCCTATACCAGCGAAGGCGGGCAGAAGTTCACCGACCACAAGATTGTCTCCCCGCTGAAGTACATCGACAAGACCTGCCTGGTGTGCCACAAAGAGTCGGAGAAGCAGCTGATGGAAGATGTGTATACCCGCTTTGACAAGGTGAAGGCCAGTCAGTATAAGCTGGAGAAAAAGCTGGTGCAGGCCCATTTTGAAGCGCAGAAGGCATGGGAGCTGGGTGCCACCGAAGAACAGATGAAACCGGCACTCATGGACATCCGCCATGCCCAGTGGCGCTGGGGTTACATTGCCAACAGCCACGGTGCCCCCTTCCATGCACCCATCGAGTGCCTGAGGGTATACAACACGGCCATGGGCATAGCCCAGGATGCCCGGCTGAAGCTTTCCAGGATATTGTCCTCCCTGGGCTACAACAAGGAAGTGCCGGTGCCCGACATATCCACCAAGGCCAAAGCCCAGGAGGTGGTAGGACTGGACATGGACAAGCTCAACCGGCAGAAGGAGAAGTTCATGGAAGAGGTGGTGCCCCGGTGGGAAGAGAAAGCCCGCCAGCGGGAAAAGGGCTACGATGTCAAAGAGCTTTCTGACTGATGATGTCCTGTCTTCCCTGCTTGTTGCAGAGCCTTATGGCATTTAACGATCCAGCATCTTCATTACCTCTTCGATGGCCCGCCGGAGCTGGGGGTCCTCCCGCTCAAGGCGGTCCTTGAAGGTGTTGTTGACGCGCACATCGGGTTTGACCCCTGTCATCTCCAGGTCATCGCCTTCCAGGGTGTAGCAGCCCCAGGCGGGCAGGCGCGTGTAGGAACCATCGACCAGCCTCTTGCCCGAGGTGAAGATGATCCACCGATAGGTCTCTGTGCCGATCACCGTGCCCAGGTTGAGCTCCTTGAAGCCTGCGGCGGTCATCTCGGCATCGCTCAGGCTGTGTTCGTTGACCATCATCACGATGGGCTTGCCGGAAGGTGCAAAGTTGGGCTGCGGCTCCATGGTGCTGCCCCGGAATTTCCACTGCAGGTAGGGGCGCTGTGAGAGGAACTGCAGCACATCGTCGTGCACGTTGCCGCCCCGGTTGTAGCGCAGGTCGAGGATGAGGGCCTCGCGGTGTACCGTCTCGGTGGTCATGTCGACCAGGAAATCTTCCAGGCTGGAGGTACCCATGTCTTTCATATAAACGTAAGCCACTTTCTTGTTGGTTTTTTCATCCACGATCTGCTGTTTGCGGGCGATCCACTCGTCGTAGAGCAGGCTGTTGAAACCCCGTGAAGGGATGGGGTGCACTTTCACCTGGAAGCGCTCATCGTCCCTTTCAAAGGTCATGGTCATCTCTTCAGGCATTTGGGAAAAACTCATGTAGCTGTTGCGGTTCTTTTCGGGGTCCACCGCCGTGCCGTTGACTGACACCAGCCTGTCACCCGGTTGCAGCCGGCCGCTGGTGTTGTCGAGCGGGGAGCGCTCCACGATGCGGTCAACCGTCCAGGGATCTTCGGTGTCATAGACGATACCTGTGGCTGCTGTCTTCAGCGAGTAATAGGTTTCTTCCTCTTCTCCCGATGAATAGAAGCCCAGGTGGGATGAGTTCAGTTCCCCGAGCATGTCGTTGAAGAGGGTCCGCAGGTTGTCCCTTGTCTGCACATGTTCCAGGTACTGCTCGTATTTCTCGCGCATACGGGTCCAGTCGACACCATGGAAATTCTCGTCGTAAAAGTTTTCTTTCAGTATGGCCCAATTTTCATAAAACATCTGGTGGAACTCGTTCTGGAGCTTTTTGCTGAACGAGTGGCTGATGTCTGTCTTCTCCATCTCACTGCTGCCCGGCTTGATCTTGTAGATGTTGCCTTCTGCCAGGGCATAGTAATCCTTTTTGACGCGGGTGATGTGTTCAAACCTTTTGTCGCTGATCTTTTCTGTCTTGTCGTCGTCGAAAGGCCTGAGCTCTTTTTTCCACAGGCCATAATCGCCGTCGTGGGTGGAGGCAAAAAGCAGGAGGGTGTGGTCTTTTTCTTCAAAAACATAGGGTTCAAATTGTTGGGGGTCTTTGACTTCCACTTCCTCCCACCTGTCTGTCAGCCCCTCCAGGTCGAGCCTGATCTCCGGCTTGATGCTGTCCTGTTGCTTTTCATCGGCAAACAGCTCCTGGTATTCGTCAGAGCGGAACTGTCTGCTGAACCTGTAGAGGGGCAGCCTGTATATCCGGCTTTTGTCCGTCCCGCGCGGGAAGGATGCCTGGTAACGGTCGCTGGCCAGGTAGATGTATCTGCCGTCGGGCGACCAGAAAGGTTGTCTTTCCGTCACTCCCGAGCGGGTAAGGTTGTGCGATTGGTTGTTGTTCAGGTCGTATATGAACACATCCTGCTCAAAGTTCCGGTAGGCGGTGTATATAATGTACTGACCGTCGGGGCTGAACCTGGGCCGCGACCCCCTGAACCAGAAATCGTCTTCTTTGAGCTCACGGGTGTCAAAATCGCCTAGGTCCATCAGCATCAGCTGGTCCCTCCCGGCAATGTAAACAGCCCGGGAACGGTCCTTGTCAAGCCCCATCATCCGGTGGGTCTTGTTTTTGTCGGTGAGCTGCCTGGGTTTTCCTTCTCCGTTGGCGCTGATGGTGAACATGTTGGCCCATCCCGAGTCGGTTTGGGTGAAAAGCAGCTTCCTGCTGTCTTTCATCCACCGCACTTCGATCACCCGCTCCATGGGGTCGGTGTTGAGTTCACGGATAAATTTCCCTTCGGTGTCGCTCACAAAAAGGCGGCCACGGGAAACGAAGGCAAACTTCCTGTTGTCGGGCGAGACATCGTAGGCGGTGATTTTTCCCTGCACCCGGAAGTCCTTGCTGGTGGCCAGCGCATCATGACGGTACAGTTGTATGTCGAGGCGCCGGCTCTGGCCGTCTTCCACATTGTAGATAAAGGGTTGGTAACCTTTGGAGAAGACAATTCTTTTGCCGTTGGCGCTGACCCTGGGCCGGCCGGTGGAAGCGGAAAAGGCCGTCAGCCGCTTCTTCTCCCCATCCCTGAAGGTGTACAGGTTGTATTCCCCGTTCCATTCATCGCTGGCAAAGTATACGTTTCCCTCCCGGTCGATGGTCGGCCACAGATCCTTGCCCTCAAAAGAGGTGTGTTCAGTATATTCACCGGTTTGGGGATGGTACGATTTGATGTCGGGGTTGTGGGCTCCCCGGTATCTTTTTCTCTGGGGGAAGCGGTAACTCTCCCACGATTCGGTGAAATAGAGGGATCCGTCATCGGGGTGTTCCGCCATGTGGTGTGGCGTGTTGAAGTAGTTTTTGAACATGCGTTCAGGGGTGCCTCCCTGGCGGGCAACACGGAAAGTGGTGAACTGGTTGTAGCGTTCGGAGGTGAAATAGAGGGTCTGGCTGTCCCACGACCAGTTCTCCGGGTAGTCGGGGGCATCGTGCCAGGTGAGCTGGCGTATCTCACCCCCGGTCACCGGCATGACATAAACATCGGCGTTGCCGTTTTGGGTGGATGAGAAGGCCAGCCAGCGGCCGTCGGGTGAAAAGACGGGATGGCTCTCCACGCCCTCCATGCCGGTGAGGCGATAGGCTTTGCCATCGTCAGTGGCTGCCTGCCAGATGTCGTTCTCGTAGGTGAACACCACCGTCTGGCCGTCGGGTGAGAGGCAGGGATCGGTTATGAAGTGCAGGCCCTGCTGATCCTGCGAATACAAAGTAAGCGGCATGGCGGAGAATGCCAGGAGCGTGATGATCAAATGCTTCATTTTCATGGAAATTGATTTAGGGTTTGTTATTTTGGGTGGTTGGGATTGGATTGCTGACATGTTGGATATTTTTTTGTAAAGGTGGTTTAAGATATACATTTTTTCTGACAGTTATTGGGAGCCTGTTGAATAGAGACCCTGTTGAATAAGGACCTGTTGGCCGTTTTGGGGGAAATACACATATGCCCCTGGAAAGTCATTGAGCGGCTCCCGTTTTAATATGCTGTTTGTCAGTGGTTAATTTTTTATTCTTGCAGGTCAACAAAAAGCGGTACTGACATCCATCTTTTAGGCCCGTAACACAAACTCCCAGGTACCGCAGACAATGGCTGGGTTCAACAAACAGGGACCAGCAGCGTTTAACTGGCTAAAAAATGATGATGACCGGAAATAAGAATAAACCCACGTATTTGTTCGTCTGCCTTGCCAACATGAACCGCAGTCCCACAGCGGCTGAAGTTTTTAAGGGGCTGGCCCGAAGACGTGGAAAGGAGGTGGTTTCCCTGTCGGCCGGTGTCTCACCGCTGGCCCGGCAGCCGTTGAATGCTTCGTTGGTGGCTCGTGCCGACCTTATCTTTGTAATGGAGGATTATATGAAGGAATCCATGCTGCGCGATTTTGATGTGGAGGAAGGCAGGATTGTGGTATTGGACATTCCGGATATATATGAAAAAGACGATCCAGTGCTGGTGAAGCAACTGCGGGATGTCCTGGAACCCTATGCCGGTAGCCCTGTATGATAGAAAACAGCCTGTTCAGGAGCGCCTGGTTGATTTTACATAATGGAGCGCTGAATGGGTGTGATGTGGCAAGTGTTTCGATTGCAGTTTGCTTTATGCCAGTGTTTTACAGTGCAATGCTTTTGTCCTTTATTTTTATCGATCTGTGCATACCTGTGAACGATATGCCTTAATATGTCGTTAACTAAATGGGAGGGGCTTTCAAAATTGATCAATTATCCTTAAATTGAGCGAAACATAACCAAATGAAGTATTCGCTGCATCTTGGCAGGCCTTTTGGCATCAGGGTATCGGTTCACTGGACCTTTATCCTGATCATCGTGTGGGTGGTTTTTGTCAACATGCAGCAGGGCATGAACCTCATGCAAACAGCCTACTCTGTTCTCTTTATCCTGGCCATTTTTGTTTGCGTGGTGCTTCATGAGCTTTCCCACTCCCTGGTGGCAAGGCGTTATGGCATCAACACCCGGGGCATCACCCTTTTGCCCATAGGTGGTGTTGCCGACCTGGAGAAGATGCCCGACGAGCCGCGCCAGGAGTTGGTCGTATCGCTTGCCGGTCCCCTGATGAATGTGGCCATTGCCCTGTTGCTCTGGGTTGTGCTGGCCACCACAGGCTCTCTTCGTCTCGATGCCTCTACTTTCCAGGAGATCACCCACTCCAATTTCCTGTTGATTTTGATGTTTGCCAACCTTACCCTGGCTGTCTTCAACCTGGTGCCTGCCTTTCCCATGGACGGCGGGCGGGTGTTCCGCTCCCTGCTGGCCCTGAAGATGTCCAGGGATGACGCTACCTATGTGGCCATGAATATTGGTAAGG
>CAJXLE010000119.1 GCA_913055895.1 uncultured Bacteroidota bacterium
CGCAGCCGTGCACGTTCATCTTCCGATAGACGCTGCTGATTCTGCCCGGAGCTGTCCTCCCTGCCGGCAGACGGTGCGCCATGCGCCGTCCACCGCGACCCGCGGTGCGCAGCCGTGCATGTGCCGGAAACCGGAGGGAGGCTTTGATTCTGCCTGAATCCGTCCTCCCCTCCGCCACGCACCGCACGTGCGCCGTCAGCCGCCATCGGCGGCCGCGCACCTGTCCCCCCCGACAGGCCGCACGCCGGGGCTTTCGGTTTTCGTTGAGCTTCCGCGAGCCAGAGGATACACTTTCTGGGGAAGCCCCGACAGGCCGACGACAGGTTCGCGGAATCAGGGGAGATAAAGCGCATGAAGTCACGGAGCTACGTGAAACTGCTCGCCGCCATTCTGGCGTGTTTCGTTGTGCTCACCGGGGCTTCCTCCCGGGCGGGAGGCCGTCAACGCAGCGATCGCAGCAGGGCACCGGCACCAACCCATTCGGACGTTGAATACGACGACCACGTGCGCACCAACCTTGACCTGTGGACGGTCGAGAGCGACGACCCCGCCCCCCTCATTGCCTTCATCCACGGTGGTGGCTTCCGGGGCGGCGACAAGGGGCAGGCCCGGCGCCGCTTCGGCCGCATGATCCGGGCCTGCCGGCGGAACGGGGTTGCGTTCGCATCCATCAACTACTGCCTCACCGGCGACGGGGTAAAAATCCTGCACTGCCTGCACGACAGCGCCCGGGCCGTACAGTTCCTGCGGCACCACGCGGACCGCTACAACCTGGACCCGGAGCGGTTCGCGGCGTTCGGCGGCTCGGCGGGGGCCGGCCCGTCCCTGTGGCTGGCCGCACACGACGACCTGGCCGACCCGGAGAGTGACGACCCGGTGGAGCGACAATCGACGCGGCTGTCGGCGGCCGGCGCACTCAACGGACAGTGCACCTACGATTTCCTGCGCTGGCCGGAGCTCATAGGCCCGCCCCCGGAGAAAGCCCGCTACCTGGACGAGATGACGCGGCTGTACGGTGCGGAGAGCCGGGACGAGCTGCAAAAACCGGAATACCGGGAGATGCGGCGCGAGCTGGATATGGTGTCGATGCTGTGGTCCATTGCTTTGGGCAGTTTTTTCTTTTCCCGGGCCACGCTGTCGGGAGCCTCGATGGCTTTAAAATACCGGTTGGTGTTGGAGTGCCCTGCCACACGGAACAGATTTTCACGGTACCTTTCCGAGTTGGGATCATAAGTGGTGAGCTGTGGTCTTGTCCTCAGGTCTCTGGCCATAGAGTCGAGGGCTGCCTGGCTGAAATGGAACTCTACCGGCATGGAAAGGTTCATGGAGACCTTGTTGGTTTTCATGTTGTGGGTCAGTTCACCAACCGGGTTGATCTGGAGTTTTCCAAAATCCACACCGAGGTCCATCTTTCCTTCGGCCCGGTAACGGCATGTTTGTCTGTCAAGGGCCAGGTAGGGGCTCAGGCTGTCCTGTCCTTCCAGGCGCGATCTGGAGGCAATCTCGTAGGCGTCTTTTTCTTTGTTGTAGTTGAGCCAACCGTTGGTGGAGATGATCTGGTTGTCGCTTGGGTCTTTGCGGGGGGTAAGGAAGGTGGAGTAGATATGTGTCGAGTCGATGGTTACAAAGGAGCCTGCAAAAATTTTCCTGCCTTTGCGGTTGGTGATTTTTTCGCCAATGGGTATGCGCACATCCATCGGGTCGATGACCGAGGCGAATTGCACGTAATGGGGCTTCACACGGCTACAGGAATGCATCATTCGGGCACTGCCGTCGAAACGAAGCAGTTTCCGCCGGGCTTTCAGGTGTACATCGCCGGCATAACGGAACCAGGGGCTTAGCTTGAAGCTGTCTTTCATGGCCAGGGTCCCCAGAGCCCTGGTATGCAGGGAATCATCCACATTGATTTGGCTGAAATGTATGATCTGGTTGCGTTTGACCTGGCTGGCATACTCGTAGTCGCCATAGCCTGTGTAGTTGTTTCTTCCTTTAACTTTCAGGCTGGCATCAAAAATTTCGTGGGGTTGTTCTGCTGTATGATCGGCAACAAGCCTGGACTTCCTGAGGGTATCCATGTCGGCCCTGCTGCGTATGCGAAGGGTCTTGTCATTTGGAAAAATCTTTGCATCAGCAACATGGAGCGACTCCACTTTCCTGGCCACTAGGGTGGTATCGGCCAGCCTAAGGGTGGCAAGGGGGGAGATAAACCTTAGCGAATCCTGACCTTTGTGTGTAGACATATACACGGCCCCCCGTCTGTCGGAGTCTTTCAGGTTGTGGAGCGAATCTTCGATGGCAGCTGTCGGTGTGGAGGCGATCTCCACCTTGTTGCTGTCTATCTCCCAGACAAATTCATCCAGGTATCCCTGGTAGAGGTTTTGCGGGAAGCGTCCGATGGTATAGTCTTCTATCGTGCGGAAGCGTGCCTGCTGGCGGTTGTAGTTGACGTGGGCATTCAGGGTGTCGGAGGCAAACGCCAGGCCTTCCCGGTTGATGGTCTTCAGGCGGAAGTTGGAAGTATCTGCATCAAAGGAGTGGTCTTCCCATTCAAAATGTTGCGATTCAAGGGTGGCTTTGTTCATGTCCATTTTACCTTTTCCCGTCAACCCTGTAGGTTTGAGGTTCATATAGCCCTCCATGGATGATTTGTCCTGGTACATGGCAAAAGGCTGGTTCGTTTGCCATATGTTCATGTCGTTTTTGTGGGGGTACCATTTGATGTCCACCTCCCGGGCGTCAACATCCGGGAAAGGTATGCCGGTGGTTCGTTCTTCGATGTTGAACCGGCTGGCATGAATGGACGTGGAATCGGGGAAGAAAAGGATGTCGTCTGTCTGCAGGTCGGCCGTGAGGTATTCCATTTTTCCCTTTCCCTGCAATCCCTGGTTGCTCATGTGTATCTTGCGGTAATAGGTACCTTTGCCTTCATAGAGGGGCAGGCCTCCCTCCCCGGTGGTTTTTTCGAAACCAAGGGAATTGTCGGGCTGCAGCTCAAGGGTTTCTTCAAATGGAGGAAAGATCAGGGCCGAATGGAACATGCCCTTGAACTTCATGTTTTCCGGGTTGAAGTTGTCCAGGCTGTCCATGGTGAAGGGATAGAGCTCAAAATAAAAGTTTTCCCGTTTATAGGGGCCATTGAACAGATGGTCGTAATAGACGTATGATTTCTTTTTGCCTTCAAAAACAGGGTATTTGGGGTATTTTTTTTTGCCCGACTTGTTGTTGGGATGATCGATGTGGAGCACACCCGTCAGGTCGTTTACCGTGTTTTGTACATTGGCCAGTACTTTTTGCCCGTACTGGTTTTTTTGATCGGTCTTGTATTGCATGTGCAGCGAATCGATCCTGTCCATGGTGATGGTGAAATCTTCGTAGTTGAACGACAGGCTGTCGCCGTAGAAAGTGAAAAGGCCGCCGATCACGGCACCTCCAAAGTCAAAATTCCTGTTTTTCTTCAACACCACCCCATTGGCATCGGGATACAACACCACATTCTGGGAGTCGCTCACAAAGGTACGACCCACCCCGTTGATCTGCATGTTCATGTTGTCCAGGTTCAGTATGGCGTTGTGTTGGGATGCAGTGCTGGTAGATGACTCGATCTGGATGACATCATAGTCGATCTTGCCAATACGGGCCTGTATGTAGTCAAATAGTTTGTCGTTGATGGTTGCCGTATCGGAGTCCAGGTCGTAGAAGACAAACCCGTCCTGGGCAAGGCGCATGAGTCGTTGTCGCACCTGGAAAGCCGGCAGGCGCATATAGTTGGAAAAATTTTTTACCCCGAACCGACGCCCATCGATCTTGTTGTGGTAATTCCTGATGGCGATGAGGGGATGCACCCGGTCGCGCATTTCAATCTGTAGCCATTTCTCCAGGGTGAAATAGTTCATGGAGGTGAATGTAGCCTGGCCCATAGATGAGTTGCGGCTGTGGGTGAAGTATATTTTATCCTTGTTGGTGTTCCACAACAGGCGGTCGAACTTCATGGAGACCTGGTGATAGGTGTTGTAGTAAACGCTTTTTGACAGGATGTTTTCGTTGGGAATCAGCTCTATCTCCTGGGTTTTGACGTTGTAGTGAAACCCCAGGCCGGTATGATATATGGAATCGTTCTTCAGGTGTATGGTCGTTTCAGCCTTACGCGAGACAGCTTTATCTTTCCTTAGAATAAATACTTCCGAACGAACGGTCATGAAAACTTTGCCGTTGCGGTGTACTTCAAGCCTGGCATCCCCGCCATTGCCCCCGCTGCCTATAAACTGCCCCCCCTTCATCTTAAAGCCACCGGTGAAATCCATGTTTTCATAGATGTTACCGATCTCAAAAATCTGTTTGTAGGAGTTGAACACAGGAAACTGGGCATCACCCGGTTTTATGATGTGCTGCAGCTTGTCGTGAAGTTTACCCCGGATGGTGTTGTCAAAATACAGGTTGTTGGTAAAGTACACCGAGTCGGCGCGATACTCGGCTTTTGTCATGTCGATCCGGTAGCCGGTCAGACGGGCATTTATCTGGTTTTTTGAATAGCCGGCCCTTTGCCAGTTGACCCTTCCGCCTGCTCCCTTCCATGATTTTTGGAAGGGGTAGTAGGTGCCCTGCGTTCCGTATATCTGGATGCTGTCTTCGCGGTGGCGGCATTTAAGGTCGGTATCCTGGTAAACCACCTTCAGGGTGGTGTCGTATACAAGCCGGTAATCCTGGCTCAGGGCATACCAGTTACGGGCAGCGGAAAGGTGTAGTCCGCCGGATCTAAGGAAACCACGGGTAAATTGAAAATATCGGTCGACCTTATTGAGCCTGCTTTTTTTCTCCCTGAGCAGGTGGTTGAAACCTTTCATCCATATATCGAAACGATGGGGTTCGAAACCGACTTGCTGCATCTCTTCTATCACCGAAAGCATGTTGAGGAAGTGGGGCTCCCTGTTGGCACGAAGATCCAGCAGGGCATTGGAGATCTTTACAATGCTGTCGCGTTTGCTTTTTTTGAAAGCGCCGCTTTGCCAGTCCTGGATGAAGTTTTCCAGTTCGCCCTGGTGGGCATCGCTGATGCGGTCTTCCATATATTCGGCCAAAGATTCGATGTAACGGGCTGAATCTTTCGGAAAGGTATCCAGCACCTGGCCATTTGTCATAGAGGGCATCAGCAGGAAAAGGAGGAGCAGCCGGGAGAGGGTTTTATTTATAGCGCCGTAAAATTGGTTCATGTGGAGAAGCAGCTTGTATCCGGTTTTTCCATCTGGTTTTCGCGAGAAACGTCCACGACAAAAAAATGTGAATATCAAAAAGGCTATGATGGCTTCGTCATGGCTGGTTCCATTGGGTCAGGTGTCAGTCCTGTGTGGTTTTTTGAAAAGCAGGCGCGACCCAGCTGTTGTTTTCCTTATGGCCAAAGTATTTCAACCCATGCTTGCTGGCCTGGTGTATGATCTTTTTCATGTCGTGTTCATATATACCGCTGATGATCAGTTTTCCCTTGTCTGCTAAGGCACTGGAATAATCGGGGATGTCCTGCTGCAGAATGGTCAGGTTGATGTTGGCAAGTATCAGGTCGAACGTCTCCCCCTGTAAACTGTTGATGGTTCCCTGTATCACCTTTACGTTGGGGGTTTGGTTGATGCGGGTGTTTTCAAGGGCATTTTGATAGGCCCATTCGTTGTTGTCGATGGCCCAAACTTCACTTGCCCCTTTTTTGGAGGAGAGTATGGCCAGGATGCCCGTACCGGAGCCCATGTCCAGCACCTTCCTGTCGTGAAGCTCCGTCTCCAGAAGCCATTGTATCATCAGGAAGGTGGTGGGGTGGTGGCCCGTACCAAAAGACATCTTGGGCTCTACCACCAGCTCATAGGGATAATCATTCTGTGCTTCGTGGAAGGTGGCCCTAATAAGGCATTGCCCGTCCACCACCACCGGCTGGAAATTTTTTTCCCACACCTCGTTCCAGTTTTTTTCCACCAGTGTTTGGTGCTGCCATTCAATTTTTCCGGGGTACATGCGGTGGATCATTAGCTGGTCGAGGATGGCCGGGTCAAAACTGTTTTCGGGTATGTAGGCTTTAAGTCCCTGGGAGGTGTCCATAAAACTCTGGTAACCCTGCTCTGAGAGCTGGGCTACCAGGATATCTGCAATATTTTGTCTCTCATGTTTGTCTGCATGTATGATGCAGTGCAGTTCCACCGTGTTCATGTTCACATTCAGGTAAATGATTTGGTGATCTCGACAAAATCACCGGGCTTAAGTGACGCTCCTCCTATCAGTCCACCGTCGATGTCAGGCTGCGAGAAAAGCTCGGCGGCATTGGCTGGTTTGCAGCTTCCCCCGTAAAGAATGGCGGTATTTTCCGCTGCATCGCTGCTGAAATTCTCCTGGATCTTCTTACGGATGAAAGCGTGCATCTCCTGCGCCTGTTCCGGGGTGGCTGTTTTTCCTGTGCCAATGGCCCATACCGGTTCGTAGGCAACAACCACGCGACCAAAATCCTCTGCGCTGAGTTTGAAGACGGTGTTGTCGAGTTGAGCCTCAACCACCGAAAAGTATTGATCGTTCTCGCGTTGGGTAAGGCTTTCACCAACACATACGATGGGGTATAAATCGTGTTTCAGAGCCAGCTGGATTTTTTTATGAACGATCTCATCGGTCTCGTTGTAATAACTTCTTCTTTCACTGTGCCCTATGATCACGTAGCGGGCACCAGTGGAGCGGATCATGGAAGCGGACACCTCGCCGGTGAAAGCTCCTTTCTCTTCCGTGGCACAGTTCTGGGCGGCAAGTTGTAACGGGCTGTCCATGATCTCCCGGCTGATATCCGACAGGTGGATAAAAGGCGGGGCCAGGATGACCGTCACATCCGAGGGGATGTCATCCTGGTGTTCTTTGATGGATTTGGCCAGTTGTCTTCCTTCGTCCAGGTCGTTGTTCATTTTCCAGTTTCCGGCAACTATTTGTGGTCTCATAGGCTTTTGTTTTTTAAGGTTGCTAAAATAAGAAATATTAACCACAAATGCACAGCCAAAAAGCAGCCTAGTCAACAAGATTATTGCCATCAACACCCTAACGCAAGCGAACCCTGGGATCCAGCATGGCATAGGTGATGTCCACCAGCACGTTTATGACAATGAACATGAGGGAGATGGTAAGGACAACGCCCATCACAACCGGAAGGTCGTATTTGTTCAGGGCGTCGACAATCACGTAGCCCAGCCCTTTCCATCCAAAGATGTATTCAACAAAGACGATGCCCGCCATCAGGCTGGCAAACCACCCAGAGATGGCTGTAATGACGGGATTGAGTGAGTTCCTCAGGGCATGGCGCAAGAGTACCCGCGAAAATTTGAGTCCCTTGGCATGGGCTGTGCGGATATAGTCCTGGGAGAGTACATCGAGCATGGAATTGCGTGAGAGCTGTATCACGATGGCCAGGGGCCGTATACCAAGGGTGATGGCAGGAAGGATGAGGTTTTTAAGTCTCAGGTGAACCCCTGTGCCGAAATCATCTAATTCATAGAGGTTGCCCGTTAGGTTGAGACCGGTGATATCGCCCCATACAAAGGCAAAAAGCCATCCGATCAGTATGGCAGCGAAAAAGGAGGGAAGCGACATGCCAAAGGCCGAGAAGAAGATCGAGAGCCGGTCGAACAGGCTGTCCTTGTAAATGGCTGCCAGTATGCCCAGAAAGATGCCCACCAGTGACGCAAAGACAATCGATGAGAAAGCCAGGATGAAGGTGTTGGGGATGGTCTCTCCAATGATCGATGTGACCTGTTTTTTGCTTTGATAGGACCTGCGCAGGTAGGGGGGCTTGAGGACGAGTGCACCACCACCGGTTTGAAGTATTGTTGTATGAGCATCATACTTTTGGGGGTCCAGGTAAAAATAGTCGTCCGCTTCATTTGTGTGGTAGCTCACCGGCGAGAGGTCGTTCAGGTATTTCACATACTGGAGACCCAGGGAACGGTCGAGACCCAGATCCTTGCGAATGGCCTCAATCGAGGCCACATCGGAACGCTGCCCCATAAGCATTCGGGCCGGGTCACCCGGCAGCACGTTGAAAAGTATGAACACCAGGGTGGCCACACCCCAGAGGATCAAAACGGCATATAGCAATCTTTTTATTAAATACTGGGCCACGGTCAGGTGCTTTTAGATGGGCAAAGATATGAAAAGATCGGCTTTTGTGCGCTTTTAAGATGGTATTTCCTGCTGGGCCGAAGCATCTGCGTTATTTTCCGGTGAAATTTCCTCCTTCGGAGCCTCTTCCCCGGCAGGAGATTTGCCTTGATGGATGTAATCGGTCTCCACCTCCCGGGGCGATGGTATGTCGTTGTGGTGCCATTTGTCCATTACCGTTCCCTTCCTGATCAATATCAGTCCCGGGTTTGACCGTACAATGGTTTTGAGGGTGATCTCATCTGTATGATAGAAGGTAAACTCTGCACCCGTGTTCTGTTTGAAGTTTTTAATCTCTTTTTCTACGCTGGCTGTAAGTGCTATCAAAGAACAATTGTTGTTGTCGCGGCAGAATTCATACAATCGGTTGATCTCATCCATGTCGGAGCGGTCGGCCTTCTTCAGGTCGTAAGCAATCAAGAGAAAAGTGGGTTCTTCCCTTTTGAGCACAATATCGGTGATGTCGCTGCCCTGCAGGGTGGTTATGGAAAATCCATCGATGGGGGGCGTATAGCCTTCCTTTACCTGTATGTTCTTGGTCTCCACCCATTGCCAGGTGGAGTCCGGCAGGCTGTCCATGGTGAATTCTTTTACCTGCCCGTTTTTCTTGTATTTGAGGATGGTTTTGTATTCCGGTTTGGGGGCGTCCTCAGGTATCTTCATTTTTTCCGGTATGTTGGCGCCAATGTTGTAAGGCCGGAAATCGATCACCGGCAGATGGTAATAACTGTAAAAGGTGAATGCCAGGATGATGACCAGGGAGCTGATCATGAGTCCTGTCTCTTGTATCTTGCTGTAGACCTGCTGAAAACGGTGACGGGAAAAGAAGATGATGCCTACAAAAACCATGACGACCAGGTTCTTGTAGAAAGTTTCCCAGTTGCTCATCACGATGGCGTCTCCGAAGCAGCCACAGTCGGAGACTGGATTTTCCAGGGCCAGGTAAAAGGTGAGAAGGGTGAAAAAGCCCATGAACAGCAGGACAATCCAGGATGTTTGCCGCATTCGTATGTTCAGCACCAAAGCTGCTCCCAGAATGAATTCAAATGTGCTCAGCACAATCCCCAGGGGCAATGCCAGGGGATCGAGAAACTCCATCCCAAAGGCGGCAAAATAATCGTTGAACTTATAGGCCGATCCCAGGGGATCTATTCCCTTGACAAAACCAGAGAAAAGCAATACAAGGCCAACTATGAAACGGGAGGTGGTACGAAGAATTTTCATCCGGGAATCGATTTTTGTCTTTTGTGCTTCAAATATAAAAAATATGGGTTTGATTTATGGAATCCATGTTAAATTATAACCTGCAGGGAACGTCTGCGGCCAGCCCTGTTGTTTGGTATGTGAGCCAAGGGGAGAAAATCTTGCAGCCTTGAAAGAAAATACTAATTTTGCGTCTTCGTTGAAGCACAATGGAAAAAATGACCGGACAGTTTACAACTGCTGTCAATGTTGTGTTGAAGTTACATTCAGAATGTATATCCCCGGGTTAACAACCCGGCAGGTCAGCATACGCTGAAGTTAAGTTGAAGGTCATATGCCCGGGCATTTTTGAGTTCATGCCCGGGTTCCCTCAACAGTGAAAAAAAATAAGAACCATTGCAGACAAGAGAGCATCTGCGGCGACAAGAACAACTATAAACTTAAGAACAACTGCAAATACAAGAAAAATAAACGGATCAGCCCGACATGAGTTTTGAAAAGGAAATAGATAAAAGAAGAACATTTGCCATTGTAAGCCATCCCGACGCGGGTAAGACCACCCTGACCGAAAAGTTTTTGCTTTTTGGCGGGGCCATCAATGTAGCCGGTGCGGTCAAATCCAATAAGATCAAAAAGACAGCCACTTCCGATTTTATGGAGATTGAGCGGCAGCGTGGCATCTCGGTGGCCACCTCGGTGATGGGGTTTGAATACAGGGGCAAACAGGTGAACATCCTGGACACCCCCGGTCACCAGGACTTTGCCGAAGACACTTACCGTACCCTTACCGCCGTGGACAGTGTGATCATTGTCATTGATGCGGCCAAAGGGGTGGAGCCGCAGACCAGGAAGCTGATGAACGTTTGCCGCATGCGCAATACACCTGTTATTGTCTTTATCAACAAGCTCGACCGTCCAGCCCAGGATCCCTTCGACCTGCTGGATGAGATAGAGCAGGAGCTGGAGATCCAGGTCAGGCCCCTTTCCTGGCCCATTGGCAGTGGCCCGCAGTTTAAGGGGGTTTATGACCTTTACGGGGAGAAGCTGAACCTTTTTAGCGGTCAGAACAAGCAGAAAGTCGAAGAGGGCATTGAATTCAAGGACCTGAACAACCCCCGGCTGGAAGAGTATATAGGGGAAACTCCATCCTCAACGCTGCGGGAAGAAGTAGAGCTCATAGAAGGTGTCTATTCCGAATTTGAGAAGGAACCCTACCTGAAGGGCGACCTGGCCCCGGTGTTTTTTGGCAGCGCCCTGAACAATTTCGGGGTGCGCGAGTTGCTGGAATGCTTTCTCGATATTTCGCCCGCACCCCGGCCAACGGAAGCCCATGAACGACAGGTCTCCCCGAAGGAGCCGGAATTTAAGGGCTTTGTCTTTAAGATCCATGCCAATATGGATCCCAACCACCGCGACCGCATTGCCTTTGTCAAGGTGTGCTCCGGTGTTTTTCACCGCAACACCAACTACCTGCACGTGCGCCAGGGTAAAAAGATGAAATTCTCCAGTCCCACCTCTTTCATGGCTTCCAGGAAATCGGTGGTGGAAGAAGCCTACCCGGGCGACATCGTTGGATTGCACGATACCGGCAACTTTAAGATAGGAGACACCCTTACCGAAGGCGAAAACCTTCATTTTAAAGGC
>CAJXLE010000120.1 GCA_913055895.1 uncultured Bacteroidota bacterium
GTTCCTTGAGGCTGAAATGGTCTTTTATGAGCTGCTTAAGTTTGGACAGCATCACCTCGACCAGGTTGAGCTGGGCCTTGAGCTGTTCAGAAACTTCCTGCACCGCCATGGGGTGAACTTCCCGCTGGTTGTCGAGGGGCAGCTTCAACTCATAGTTGGTTTCCAAAAACTTAAGGCTGGTCAGGTTCTGCTTGAAATTCTTGATGGGGAAGAAACTTTGACGCAGCTTAGACAAAAGGCGGGTTAAGGCTTCCGACATCACCTCGATGTGGTAGTCGAGAATTTCCGTATTGGACTTGAGTTCCTGGTAAAGCTGCTCCATACCGGCCAGCATCTCGGAATTCTCATTTCCCGTTACGGTCTGAAAGAGGTAGGAAGCGTTGTCGGATATCTGGCGGGCTTCACCGTGAAAATCGCGAAAGTCCTTGTTCAGGTTCAAAAAATCTTCCGAGGAAACCTGATGGAGGGATACAATTTTCTCGTCAATCCGGGAAAAAAGAGAGGTCAGGTCTTCCAGGGAATAAGTGGTCAATAATGATCTAAGGTCGCCTATGTTGCCGTTTTTGTCGTCCATCGGCCTATTAATTAACTATTTGTTCGACTTTACTGAGAAAATCAGAGATATCAATGGGTTTGTTGATCACATCGGTGGCTCCCAGGTCCATCGCTTTCTGGGTGTTGTCTCTGCTGTCGTAAGCGGTTACCACGATGATGGGAAGTGAAAGTCGGGTATTCTCTTCATTAAGCTGTATCATGAACTCAAAACCATCCATTCCCGGCATCAGCAAATCAAGCAATACCAGGTCGGGTTGTTGTTCCTCGACATACTTAACTGCCTGATAGGAATCGTTGATCAGTTTCACTTCATAACCGGCATCTTCCAGGACAGCCCTGAGAAGGAGCAGGTTTGTCTCCGAATCATCCACTACCAGTATTTTTTTCCTATCCAATTGTGCCATCTTTGTTTAATAGAAATTCTTTTTATAAATTGCAAAACAAGAGATCATCTATAACAAAGATACGGACAATAAGCTGTGAAGTAGAAGGATTTCAAATGATTTGAATTATTGTCCAAAGTGATTTATATATATTTGCAGGGATGATGAAAATCATCGCAACCTGTTTAAAAAGGTGACAGCAAGAAGACAACAAATCGATGGCTAATGAAGGAACAAAGGAATATTGAAAAAAAACCCAAGGAAACCCTGCCCGATACCATTCCTTTCCAGCATCTCCTCTCCGATGATGAAATTGAACAAATCAGGTTGCACAGCAATATTGTTACCTACCAGGCCAATGATGTGATATTCAAGCAAGATACACGCACCTCGCACTTCATGTACATCACCTCCGGTCTGATCAAAGTATACCGGGAAAACCGCAACAACAAGGTAAAAATCATCAAGCTCGGCATTCCCGGGGAGCTGTTGGGCATCAACTCGGTACTGGGAGAGGAAACTTTTAGCTATTCGGCAGCGGCCCTGGAAAAGACAACCATACAGATCATTGATTACAATGTGCTGGAGAGTGTGCTGTTTAGCAACGGGCAGTTTGCAAGGGCTTTGATGGGCAACATCTGTTCCGACAACCTGGATATATTCAAGCGCCTGATCAGTCAGTCGCAAAAACAACTACCCGGTCGCATTGCCGACATCATCCTCTACTTTTCTGAGACCATCTACCATTCCAAGGATTTTTCCTTTCCCCTGACCAGGACTGAGCTGGCCGAGCTGGCTGGCACGACCAAAGAAAGTCTTATCCGGACCCTGACCGAATTCAAAAACGACAAGATCATCCTGCTGGAGGGCAAGAAAGTAGAGATTGCCAGCGAAGACATCATCAAAACGCTCAGCCGCATAGGCTGATTGCATTATTGCATTCCTAATGATGCCCGGCCGCATTGTATTTTTATCTTTGCGTGTACCTTTGAGTGCAGCTGCACATTCATTTTTATTGGCCAACGAGAAACGGAGCTTTTAAAACAATGACCACCGCAAAATACAATTTCCTTATTGCCGACGACATCGTCATGAACAGGTTCCTGCTCAAGGAGATCGTTGATGAAATAGCAAATGAAACTTATGAAGCGTCCAATGGCAGGGAAGCCATTGAACTGCTGAAAGAAAAACCTGTCGACATCGTGTTGATGGACATTGAAATGCCCAATATGAATGGGGTGGAAACCACCAAGTATATCCGCAAAGAGCTGGAGGCGCCGTTGAACATCATCCCGGTCATTGCACTGACGGCCCACAACCCCGCAGATTTTTTCGAGAGTTACCGGAACGCGGGTTTCGACCAGCTGATTACCAAGCCCTACTCCATCGATAAAATCATGAATGTCATCTCCAGTCTCAATCAAATTCCCAAATCCCGATAAGTATGCATTACAAATGGATTCTCACGTCCATGCTGATGGCGACAATGCTGGCTTCCTGCATGGATACCACCGAAATACCCGAGAAAGGTGTATCCCGGGAACTGGCAGAGGACCGAAAAGCCCTGCTATCAGATATCACTTACCGCCTTCATTTTGACATCCCGTCTTCGCCTGCTGACCCGATAGAAGGAAAGGCTAAGATCTCCTTTGACCTGGCCCGCAAAGTCAGCCAGCTGGCACTGGATTTTGACGTTCCCGCCAAACACTTAAAGCAGGTAAGGTCCGGAGACGCCCCCCTGCCCCACGAATTCATGAATGAGCACATCCTGGTCAACGGCGACTCGCTCAAGCAAGGGACCAACACCATACAGGTTGATTTCACCGCGGGCGATATGTCGCTGAACCGCAACGAGGATTACCTCTACAGCCTGTTTGTTCCCGACCGTGCCTCGACGGCTTTTCCATGCTTCGATCAGCCCGACCTCAAAGCTTCCTGGCAGCTGGACCTGAAGATACCCCGGGGATGGGAGGCCATCTCCAACGGTACCGTCACCAGCCGGCGGGACACCGGCCAACATACCCTCCTGTCTTTCAGCAAGACCAAGCCCCTGAGCACCTATCTTTTTGCCTTTGCTGCAGGCGATTTTAAGAAAATCTCGCGCACCCGCGGGGGCACCACCATCCATATGTACCACAAGGAGCCCGACACCAGCAAGGTTCGAAAAAACACCGACAAGCTTTTCGACCTTCACTTTAGCGCCCTTGAGTGGCTGGAGGATTACACCGGCATAGCCTATCCTTTCAATAAATTCAGTTTCATTTTGATTCCTTCCTTCCAGTATTCGGGCATGGAGCATCCGGGAGCTACCTATTACAGGGATTCCAGGGTACTGCTGGATGAGACGGCCACCATACGCGACAAGCTCAACAGGGCCAACCTTATATCGCATGAGACGGCCCATATGTGGTTTGGCGACCTGGTGACGATGAAATGGTTCGATGAGGTGTGGCTCAAGGAAGTCTTTGCCAACTTCATGGCCGATAAGATTACCCGGCCCCAGTATCCGGACATCAATCACCGCCTGAACTTCCTGATGAACCATTACCCGGCGGCCTACTCCGTCGACCGCACCCGGGGGGCCAACCCCATCAATCAAAAGCTGGACAACCTGAAGGATGCCGGCACCCTTTACGGCGACATCATCTACCACAAAGCCCCCATCGTGATGCGCAACCTCGAGGAGAT
Organism: uncultured Bacteroidota bacterium; assembly: GCA_913055895.1. GTDB lineage: Bacteria > Bacteroidota > Bacteroidia > Bacteroidales > UBA12077 > JAGXLC01. Next base: position 3,627 of record CAJXLE010000120.1, read on the forward strand.
AACAGGAGAAGGTCAGCTCAGGCAGGGGCTCCGGCAGTACCTGGAAAAAAACGCCTATGGCAATGCGGGATGGTCGGACCTGATCCGCATCCTCCAGGCGCAAAATCCAGGGCAAGAGCAAAAGCACAAGCGAGACCGAGAGGGGGCGGCACTGCTGCAGGGCGACAAACTTACCAGGTGGAGCGATATATGGGTCAACCAGCCCGGCATGCCCACCATCACTTTCAAAGAAAAGAAGGAGGATGACAAGGTGGGTATGGTGCTGGCCCAGGAAGACCCCTCGGGCCGGGACAGGATCTGGAAACAACACCTGAACATCGAAGTGGGGGTGGATGAGGATGTGCACCGGGAAAGGGTGTTTTTCAACAGGGAAAGACTGATTGTGGAAGACCTTGAGCTGACCAAAAAACCTGAATATGCCCTTGCCAATGCCGAAGCCAGGGGGTATGGCTTTTTCAGTCTTGAACCGCAAACCCGCGACTACCTGCTCAACCATGTCAGCTCCTTCGATGATGCCCTCCAGCGGGCCACCATCTGGATCACCCTGTGGGAAAACCTGTTGCATCACAACATCACGCCTGTAAACTTCCACAAGGCCATCATCAAGCATCTGCCTGAGGAAACCAATCCCCAGTGCATCAACCTGGTGTGCGACTACCTGCAAACCAACTACTGGCGATTCCTGACCGGACGTCAGCGGGAGAGTCACGGGCGGGAGACCGAGAGTGTGATATGGTCGCTGATGGAGCAGACCGACCGCCAGGATGTACGGTCCACTTTCTTCAAGACCTACCGTGGCATTGCATCAAGCCGCGGGGCAACAGAAAAGCTTTACAGCATATGGGAAAAGGAGAAGGATGTAGAAGGCCTGTCCTTTTCAGAAAACGACTACATTACCATGGCCTATGAACTGATGCTCAAGCATCCCGGCGAAAAGGACACCATAAAAAACCGGCAGTTGGAGCGGATAGGGGGAAAAGAGAAAAAGCAGGAGTTTCGTTTTGTTGCCCGGGCCCTGGCGGAAGATCAACAGGCCAGGGACAGCTTTTTCCGCTCGCTCCTGGATGAGGAGAACCGTGAGAAAGAGCCGTGGGTGAGCAAGGCTTTGCATTACCTGCACCATCCGCTCAGGGCAGAGCAGTCGGTCAGCTACATCACCCCTGCCCTGGAGGAGCTCCGGGAAATTCAGGCCACGGGCGACATCTTTTTCCCCAAGGCCTGGCTTGATGCCACCCTGTGGGGGCACAGCTCAAAGGAAGCCGCCAGGGAGGTAAGGCAGTTCCTTGAAGAACACCCCGACTACCCGGAAAAGCTGGAAAACAAAATCCTGCAGTCGGCCGATTTGCTGTTCAGAGCCAACAGGCGGTCTGATGTTGAAAGCTGAAAGAAATTGAAATTTAAAATTGAAGGAAGTTGGCAGCTAAAGGAAGTTGGCAACCAAAGGAAGTTGACAGCCAAAGGAAGTTAAAAAACCTTCAGCATTAAACTTCAGCAAATACCTATTTGGGTTCGTATTTCTTATCGGAATAGATGTTGACCAGTTCGAAGGCCCTCCTTCGGAGATCGAACAAGGGCATCTGGTTGGCAAGTATGGCCACGGTGATACCGGCCGGGGGAACTTTCAGGAAGATGTGGCTGTTGCCGTGGCCCACACCGGGCTGGTAAAGGTATTTGTCGCCCTGGTTGAAAGCGCGTGTCCATCCGTAACCGGGAAAGTTTTTCTGTCCCCTGATAAAATTGATCCGCTGGGCCGATCTGAGCAATCCATCTGAAACAAGGGTGTCTTTCTCCCAGGCCATGAACCATTGCTGCAGGTCTTCCAGGTTGGAGAAAACCCCGATCGGGCCTTCAAGATATGGAGAGGGAAAAGCTCCGGCCGGTTCATAATTGTTGTCGTCACCCCGGTAATACGATTTTGCCTTGTCGGGTACACCGGTGAACCATCCCTTCTTATACACACGGCTCTGCTCCATTCCCAGGGGTTCGAATATTCTCTTTTCGACAAATTTCCTGTAAGACATGCCGGACCTTTCCTCGATCAAACGGGCCAGCAACACATGGCTAAGGGGATTGCGCTGCGATCTTTTACCCGGTTGTGCAAGGGGTTTGCTCTCTTTCAAAAAAGCAAGCAGGTCTTCAAAAGAGTGGATATCTGCATAGATTTTTTGCCGGTTTAAAAGGGGCAGACCGGAATTTTGGTTGAACAGGTGCCCCACCGTGACGCCCTCGCAATAACCAGGAAGATCGGGCCATATGTCAATGATTTTCTCTTTGGGGTCAACCTTCCCCTCCTCCTGGAGCATCATGGCGGCCATGACGGTAAACTGGCCGCTCAGGGTGGCCAGGTCGTAATTGCTGCGGGCATAGGCTTTTACCTTCTCTTCGCGGTTGGCGTACCCATATGTTTTCATCAGTTTCACTTCCCCCTGGTGGATGACCAGAGCACCCACCGAAGGGCTGTTTTCACCGTACCAGGATTGCAGGATGGAATCTGCTTTCCGTTCTTCCGCCGTTTGAGCCTGCAGCAGGCAGGGTACAGAGAATAGTATCAAACCGAAGAGCAAGGCAACGTTTTTGTTCATATGATATCAATTTGCTGTCACAATGGTCACTCCCCTGGATAAACTTTCCGTGATGGTCATTTCCTGGGGTGGTTCTTGCAATAGGTCTCGATCATCTTTTGCGCCTGTTCGAAACCCAGGTCAAGGGCTTTGTAGAAATCCTGGCACCCTTCACCGAATTTGTTGAGGGCCACGGTGGATATGCCTCGGTTGTAATAAGCCATGGCATAGGTGCTGTCCAGCTGGATGGCCCTGGTATAATCCTGTATGGCTTCCTTGTGTTTGTTCTGGATGCCACGTGATACGCCCCTGTAGTAATAAGCCTCCTTGTAGGTTGAATCCAGGGCAATGGCCTGTGAATACTGGTCAATGGCACGGGCATGGTTTTTCAGGTTTGCCAGGGTCATGCCCAGCAGGTAGTGGGCATCTTTATGATCAGGCTTCAGCTCGATGGTCTTTTGCAGGTCATCCCGGGCCTGCTGGAAGCTGCCCATGTGCATGCGGGCCAGGCCGCGGTTAAACCATACTTTGGGATTGTCGGGTTCCATTTTCAGGACCCTGGAAAAATCCTCCCGGGCCTTGGTGTATTGATTCACCTGGGAATAAGCATGGGCCCGGTAATAAAGGGCATCCCGGTGGTCACTGCCATAATCCAGTGCTTTGGAAAAGTCGGGAATGGAAGCCTTGTACTCATTCAGCAGGAAATGCAGGTATCCCCTTTGGTAATATAGCTTCTGGCTGCCCCCGCTCAATTCGATGATTCTAGAATAATCGCGTATGGCATCGCGATAGTTTTTGATGTCGGAAAGGGCCTTCACCCGCTGCTTGTATACACCCAGGTTGTCCATTCCCAGGTTGAGGGCTTTGGAATAGTCGTCAACGGCCTTCTGTTTTTCGCCGAGTTCGCGGTAGGAAGCCCCTCTCTTAAAATAGGCATCGGCCATGGTGCTGTCGCGTTGTATGGTGCTGGAAAAGTCCTGCACCGCTTTCTTATAGCTGCGGCGTTGCATCCTGGCCAGGCCCCGGTTGTAGTAGGCTGCTGTATAATTGCTGTCCAGTAGGATGGTTTGCGAAAAATCGTGTATGGCCGTGGCCAGTTCCTCCTTGTCGAAATAGCTCATGCCCCGGTAGAAGTGAAGCCGGGCATTGGCAGAGTCCAGTGCAAGTGCCTGGTCATAGTTGCTGATGGCCTGGTCGAGCTGACCCAACGAATCCAGGGCCAGTCCCCGGGCCTCAAAATACTGTGGCCGGCTGTCGTCAAACCACAGGGCACGGTCGTACTGTTCGATGGCCTTTTCAAACCTGGCAGAATCGGACAGTTTGTTTCCTTTGGTATAATAGTAGGCGGCGAACCTGGGCTTCAGAAGGAAAAAAGCTGCCACAAGCACCGCCACCACAAGCAGAGGTATCAACCATTTTTTCATTGTGGGTATGTATTTTCAGATAAACAACTCAACATGTGATAGTTATCTTTATGTGTTTGTTTATGACACGGTTATAAAAGAGATTTCCTGTTCAATATTTTTGCGTGATGATGCCCATTGATTTCCTGGTCTGAGGTGATAAAACACACCAAAACCATCGGCTCTTTTTTTTGGCGGGAATGTCTCTTTTGTCATAGACCTTTCACCATTAGGGGTTCTGTGCTCCGGGAAACTCATTCAAAACACTTTCCTGCAGTCCCCTTCCTACTGCCTTCTTTCTCCTGCCGCCTTCCTACTGTTTCCTGTCTCCTCTCTAATGCCTGCTTTTCCCGGTATCCTTCTTACCCGGACTTACCTCTTCCAAGCCTGCAATGATTTTTCGCTGTTTCATTTCAAATATACAGGAAAATGGTAAAATTCCACATTCTACGATATAAAAAATACCATTTGGAAAATGTGACGGTGGTATTCCCGGACTGGCAAAGGGAATCAGAACCTTCTGAGCCAGCGGTAGCGCCGCTTGGAGTCGCCAAACCGCAATCCCACCATGATCTCGTGCGATCCGTAGGAAAGGTTTTGTAACTCACGCAGGGAGTAATCATAGGCATAACCAAAATACATCTTACCTATTTTCACCCCCACCATGGTGATAAGTGCGCTGCCGGTGCGGTAGGAAAAGCCCATCCAGTAGTCGTTCTTATAGTATCCTTTCACGTTGATGTCGGCCTGCATGTTGAAGTTCTCGGTGGAATGGACCAGCAGGGAAGGCTCCAGCGAAAATTTATCGTCGAGCTCAATCCTGTAACCTCCCATCAGGTAGTAGTTGCGCAGAAGTTTGTAGTTGCTGTAGGATTCGTCGGAGCCAAATTTCAGTACCGACTGGAACAGGTTGGTACCGGAAAAGCCTACATACATGTTGCGGTACATATAATACAAGCCGGCGCTGGCATCGGGGATGAACATGGTGTTGCGGCGGCCTTCAATCAGGGGGTCGGGTATGCCCAGCTCGTCATCGGGCAGGATAAGCTCATTGTCGTCGATCTTAAACTGGTAGATGGTACCGGAGGCACCAAAGGAGAGCTGCCCCTGGCCCATGGGGATGTGGTAGGCATAGGTGGCTTGCAACCCTGTACGGTTGATGACACCGTTGCGGTCGTTGAAGACATAACCGCCCAATCCAACGCGACCGCTTGGTTTCTTCCTGGATGAACTGCGGATAAGGCGGGATTTGGACAGGAAGCTGGATTGCAGCACCCGTGTCTGCACGGCCAGTGCCTGGGTGGAAGGGGTCTGTGCATCGCCGAAGCCCATCCATTGTTGCCGGGCAGTCAGGTTGTAGGAGGTGTAACCCTCACTACCGGCAAAGGCTGGATTAATAAGGTATTTGTTCATCATGTACTGGCTGTACAAGGGCACCTGTTGAGCCTTGAGGGCTGCAGGAAGCAACATCAGTGTAACGGCCAGTAGAATTATTGTTTTTTTCCTTTTCATATCGCACATTTTTCTAAGCCCACATTTATCAGCGGATAATGGTTACCGTACCGTAGATGGGTTTTTCGCCATTACCCAGTTTGATGATGTAATAGTAAGAGTCCATAGGCAACTTGCGTCCGTTGCGGTCGGTGCCGTCCCAGTAGTCGCCAGCATCATAGCCGCTGGAGCGGAACACCATCTTGCCGTGACGGTCGAATACCTGTACTGTACAATTGGGATAGAGGGAAAGGGCCGGTATGCTCCAGCGCTCGTTGACCTGGTCGCCGCCGGGTGTAAAGGCATTGGGTATTCTCAGCTTGCCATAAACCGATACGGTGATGGTGTCGCTGGCGGCGCATCCGTATTCATTTTCAACGGTGACCCAGTAGTCTTCCGATCGTCTTCCCTGCTCGGCTGTACCGACGTCGGTATCCTGAACATCGATGGTCGACATCATCTCGCCCGTATTCCAGTTATAGGAGGTCCACATTCCGGCATCGAGGGTGATGTAATCGACCTCACCTGCTACAAAGGATGCGCTGTCGTCGCTGATGCTCACCTTATCGGGATACATGCTGGTTACCTCGATATTGACATCGGGGGTTTCATGGACGGTCAGCCTGGATGAATCGCGGTCGCTGCAACCGTACTGGTCTCTAACCTCCACCCAGACCAGTCCGGAGGAGTCGGCGATGTATTGTGAGCCGTCGCTTCCGTCATGCCACATATAGGAATCATAACCTGTTCCGGGTGAAAAGGTGAAGCTTCCTCCTTCGCAGATCGCCGGATCATCTTCCAGTTCAGCAAAGGTGCTTCGAATGTCTACTACATATTCCTTTGTCTCGCCTTCACAGTATTTATCGGTGCCCGAGAAACTACTGATCTCTTTAACAGTGATCCTGCCTTCTTCAACACGATCATTCCAGCGGATCCGCACTTCACTGCCCAGGCTGTCGATGAAGGTACCGCCTTCGACGGTCCATTCAAAGATGCTGTTGTAAGGGTAGGTAGAATTGACTGCATAGGTGGCCTCATCGCCCGTACATACAATCGAATCCGCCTGACCCCGGGCCGGAGCCCAAAGCAGAGTGGACAACAGGATCATAAGAAGGATATGTAATAGTGCTTTCAAGTTATAAAAATAAAAAATAGCAGATTAGCATTCAACTCTTTGAATTTAATATCTGCCGAAAATCGTATGTGTGTATCAAGTAACCGATATGCAAAGTGAAAAACCCAAGCCCCCGGTGAGAGGGGCTTGGGGCTTGAGTATAATTTATTGCCAGGATTGTTGATTTCCTATATGATATATTGGTTGTGTTGTTGGAGCAGGATAGACAATATATGTTACCATTTTATCTGTTTCTGTTCCATCCCCGGCCGGATAATATGTATAATCAGCATCATTAGATGGATTGCCATTTTCAAAATAATCGGATTTTCTGGAGATGTAGTCATTAATACCATTATCTTCTCCAAGACCAATGTTGTTTCCAAAGTCAAAACGATAACGAGTAGGCTGATCATTAACTGTCTCAATGGAATAACCAGCTAAAACAGTCTCTGAAATACCGGATCCATCATCAGGATTATTAATTTTTACGATCTTGTCAGTTTCTCCCATAGTTGTTTCTTCGGTATCAAATGTTCCATCACCATTGGTATCGTTATAAACATCGATATCCATCTTGAAGTAAACTCTTCCGCCCTGTGGTTCAACACTGTAGGAAGAAACTGCAATATCCTCAGTGTTACCTGCTGATTGACAAACCTCTATGGGATCAGTTGATCCAACTGTAAATGAGGGTTCACTTGCCACGTAAATTGGTAAAGTAGATGGTGTACCTGGACAGGTTGTTGTTCCTCCTGGAGTCTCATA
>CAJXLE010000121.1 GCA_913055895.1 uncultured Bacteroidota bacterium
TCATTCCGCAGGTACGGACCCCGCAAGCGAAATCCACGACACTGCCGTCGAAGCGATGGCCGAAGTGGACATCGACATCTCCGACCGATCACCGAAGTGGGTGGTCGTCGAGGACCTCGATCACAGTCATTTCGTGATAACTATGGGCTGTACGATCAACGAATTCAGTCCCTCCGGGTATGGTGTCGAACATAGAGATTGGGGGCTCGTCGATCCCGGAGACGAAGACATGGAGACAGTTCGAGCAGTCAGGGACAAGTTGGAGCGTCGAGTCGACGACCTCTTCGGCGAAATCGAAGACGTCGCCCGGGATCTCGAGACGGAGAAAGCGGAGTTGACCATCTCCGGCTCGGGCAGTTGCAAGGTTTACGTCACGGATGACCTGGAAGTGGACATTTCCGGCAGCGGGAATGTTCGTTACAAAGGACAGCCCCGGATCGATGCCAACATTTCCGGTTCGGGCGACGTAGAGCCTTATTAACAGCTGAGCGGCTGCTCCCTGGAGCAGCCGCCAACCTTTCAATATTGAACTGTTGTAATTTCCTTCAACTTACAGCCTGGAACTTGCACCTGTCTTTCAGCATTCAACAGTCCTTTAATTGTCAACCTGCAAACCGAAACTTACACCCGTTGCAATGTCCTTTAAGATCCATCCTGCAACTGCCATACTACTCCCGTATAACTTTCACCTCCCCTCCCGGTCCCACTCTGATGACCGAGGACGGGGAGGACTTTTTCTTCTCATCCTGCCGGTGTTTCACCACATAATCCACCGAACGCACCAGGGCGGGATCTATCTCACTGAAACTGGACGGATAAGGCTGGTTGCCCCAGTTGGCCGAGGTTGACACAAGGGGTTTTTTAAAGCGCTTGAGCAGCTCGAGACAAAAAGGGTCGGTGGTCACCCGTATGCCTATACTCCCGTCTGAAGCCATCAGGTTTTCCGGCAGGTTGCGGGCCTGGTGGTAGACCAGGGTAAGGGGTTTGTCGCTCACTTCCATCAAATCCCAGGCAATGTCGGGCATATCCTCAACATACCTGTCCACACGGGCCTGCGAATCGAGCAGTATCAACATACCTTTTTCCGGGTCCCGCTGTTTAATGCTGTAAAGCCGGTCGATGGCATCCTCATTGGTGGCATCGCAACCAAGACCCCAGATGGTGTCGGTGGGATAAAGGATCACTCCCCCCTGGTGAAGCACTTCCAGTGCCTTTTTAACGTCTTCCTGCATCATCTGATCAATTCTTCAATTTGATTGATGGAATGCTCCATGTTGAAACGCTTTTCGAGTGTCAGCCTGGCCTTTCTTCCCAGGCGCACCCGGAGATCGGGATCCCTGAGCATCTCCAGTTTTTGCTTAACCCCGTGAACGTCCCCCTCGCTTAAAAGGAAGCCTGTTTCGTTGTTTCTGATGATCTCGGGGTTGCTGCCTCGGGCATAAGCTATAACAGGCTTGGACCTGGCCATGGCATACATGAGGGGGTGGTTGAAGTCGTTGCTGGTGCTGCCGGTGACAAACACATCGACCGAATTCATGAATTCCACCAGGTGGCGGGAACGGGTATCCCATACAAGCATCTTCTGCAGCTCCGGCTGTTCACGCAGTTGCTTTTTAAGAGAACGCACAACATGGCCGTTGCCATGAATTAGGAACCTGAAGTGCTCAGCTTTTTTATCTTCACGCCGCAAAATTTCAAAAAGATGCAGAAGACGGTATGGATGCATGTCGCTGGTCATGAGCCCCACCATGAGCTCTCCATTGCTCCGGTAGTTGTGTTGGCTTTCAGAAAGGGTGTGGCGACCTTTAAGATTTAATCCGTTGTAGATGACCCTGGTGGAAGCAGGATCAAACATATTGTGACTGCCACGAACCAGTCGGCTGCGGTTGGCATCTGAATTGGTGATGACGGTAGTGATAAACCTTTTAAAAACCCACCGGTTGATAAGATTTCCCTGCACACCAGAGACTGTCCCCCGGCGGTAAATCACATTGTGCACCCCGGCCATATGAGCAGCCAGTGCGCCGGTCTTCAAATCCCCCTGGTAATTGATAAAAAGGGTTGTGATCTGCTTGCGTTTTAACGAACGGGCCAGGCGAAAAATATCGAAAGGAAGAAACCCGCTTTTCCTGAATTTATGTATTTTCAGGCCGTAACGCCGTGCTTTGGCATACAAACGGCCCCGGTCGGCAGTAAAAACCTCCACCTGATGTCCCCTGCTATAGAGCACACGGGCAACCTCATAGGGCCACCTTTGATAATTGTTCCAGGAGGTAGAAGTATTGTAAAAGCCTACCCGGCTATGTGGAATGTTTTCATCCATCTCTTACTGATTCGTCCTATATAAAATTAATATAAAAATTTTGCGCTTCCATGATTTTACCATCTATTCTTTTGTTTTGTTGAATCAATGGCATGCTTTAAAAAAGGACAGGAAAAACAGCTCTTTGTAAAACACCAACAAACAATACTTTACGCATAAAAGCCTTGGATGGTTTAAAAAAGACATGAAAAATAATGATGATATGCATTACCCCCCTTTTTATCATCTTCCACCTTCAACATGCAATCAGGTAGCTTACAACTGTGACCCTTCAACCAGGTAGCCTGATACTTTCAACATTCAAGCAGACACCTTTAAAACTGGAGCATCCAACAAAGTACTTTATCCTTTCAACATCCAACCAGGCACCATTACAGTTTCAACAAATTAATTGCTGACCATCAATTCCCACACCAATCTGGAGCGATTTATTGGGATAAATTGATGAATTAATTATATTTTAGAGCAGATAAAACCATTTTAAAACCATTTGTTATGTTTAAAAAAGAGGTTTATATAGACCGCCGAAAAAGGCTGAAGGAAAAGTTAAGCAACGGGCTTATTTTAATCCCCGGGAACAGTGAGACACCAATGAATTACCCGGGAAATGCCTATCTTTTCCGGCAGGACAGTGCTTTCCTCTACTATTTTGGTCTGGACATGCCGGACCTTACCGGTATCATTGATCTGGACAACGATAAAGAGTACATCTTCGGCGATGATGTCAGCCTGGACGATATCATCTGGATGGGTCCCCAGCCTTCCATGAAAGAGCTTAGCCAGGAGGTGGGGGTTGAAAATTCCGCCCCCTCCAAAGAAGTGGGCGATTTCCTGCGCAAAGCCAGTAACAAGGGTCAAAAAATACACACCCTTCCTTTCTACCGTGCAGAAAATGTGATTGCTTTTGCCGACTGGCTGGGCATTCATCACTCGCAGGCACAGGAATATGTGTCGGAGGAGCTGATCCACGCTGTTGTCGAAATGCGGAGCATCAAGGACAGTTACGAAATCGAGGAACTGGAAAAAGCCGCTGCTATTGGTTACGAGATGCATGTAACCGCCATGAAGATGTGCAGGCCGGGTGTTTATGAACGCGATATTTCCGGTGTGCTGGAAGGCATACCGAGAACTTACGACGGGATGATCTCCTTCCCCGTGATCCTCACCCAGCATGGCGAGACCCTCCACAACCACTACCACGGCAACAAACTTGAAGAGGGCAAGCTGATGCTCACCGATGCGGGAGCTGAAACCAGCATGCACTATGCTTCCGACATGACCCGAACCATACCTATTGGCGGCAAGTTCACCGAACGCCAGAAGAGCATCTACAACATTGTCCTGGAGGCCAATAACCGTGCACGCGAGATGACCAAACCGGGTGTTCCCTACCTCGATGTACACACCGAAGCTGCACGCACCATCATCTCAGGACTAAAAGACCTGGGCATCATGAAGGGCGATGTGGAGGAAGCCCTGAACAAGGGAGCCCACGCCATGTTTATGCCTCACGGACTGGGTCACCCGATGGGTCTTGATGTACACGACATGGAAGGCCTGGGCGAAAACCTGGTGGGATACGACAACGAAATCAAACGCTCCAGTATCTTTGGTTTTTCAGGACTGCGTTTCGGCAAACGTGTACAGCCCGGCCACGTGCTCACCAACGAGCCCGGCTGCTATTTCATCCCCGAGCTCATCGACAACTGGGAAAGCGAAAAGAAATTCAGCGAGCACATCGATTACAAGAAGGTTCGCGAATTCCAGGGCTTTGGCGGCGTGCGGCTGGAAGACGACATCCTGGTGACCAACGACGGCTGCCGCATACTGGGCAAACGCATCCCCATCACGGTAGAGGAGGTGGAAAAGACAATGAACGAATGATCTGATCTTTTTGATCTGTATTAAGATCTTTTGACTTGTGATACATGTAAAAAAAGCCCCGGTTTGCCGGGGCTTTTTTTGATACGTTTCTCGGATGCATGTTTGATAGAAGAGAGAACCAATGCCGGATAGACGCTTTTTATGCACCGTATGCAGGAGGAAAGCCGGGTCAAAATCTTCAGAAAGGTGCTTTAAGCCCGGTTGATGTCTAACAACCGCGTCAATCTTTTTCTTCCGAAAAAGAGGCCCTAAGGTATTCGCGGTTCATGCGGGCAATATGATCAAGGGATATGGACTTCGGGCATTCCACCTCGCAGGCTTCGGTGGAAGTACAACTTCCAAAACCCAGCTCTTCCATCCTGGCCACCATGTTGAGGGCCCTTCTTTGGGCTTCCGCCTTGCCCTGGGGCAGCAGGGCCAGCTGGGAGATCTTGGCAGCCACAAACAACGAGGCCGACGAGTTCTTGCAGGCGGCCACGCAGGCTCCACAGCCTATACACACACCGGCATCAAAAGCCCTTTCAGCATTCTGTTTCTTCACGGGTGTGGTGTTGGCTTCAGGGGCCGAGCCGGTGTCGACCGAGACAAAACCTCCGGCATCCATGATCTTCTCAAAGGCACTGCGGTCAACAACCAGGTCCTTGATCACCGGAAAAGCTTTGGCACGCCAGGGCTCTACAACAATCGTGTCACCATCGCGGAATGAACGCATGTGGAGCTGGCAGGTGGCCACCTCCCGTTCAGGTCCGTGTGGCCGGCCATTGATGAAAAGGCCGCAGGAACCGCAGATGCCTTCACGGCAGTCATGCTCATAAGCCACCGGGTCGTCACCCTGCTGAATAAGCCGGGTGTTGAGGGCATCCAACATTTCCAGGAAAGACATCTCGGGGCTGATATCGTCCAGGTCGTAATCGACAAACTTGCCTTTCGACCGGGCATTGGGCTGGCGCCATATCTTGAGTTTAACTTTCATATCGGTAATTTTTGAATATTAGCAGATAGTGGGTGTGCTGTATTTTATGATTGCATTGGTGTTATTTATAGGTCCGCTCCTTCACCTCGACAAATTCAAATGTCAGCTGTTCCTTATGAAGCCTGGGCATTTGATCTTCACCCTGGTACTCCCAGGCCGCCACATACATGTAGTTTTCATCATCGCGCAGGGCTTCGCCGGCCTCTGTCTGGTATTCCTGCCGGAAATGGCCTCCACATGACTCATGGCGGTTCAGGGCATCTTCGATAAGCAGCTGGCTCATATCCAGAAAATCGGCCACGCGGACGGCCTTCTCCAGCTCCTGGTTGAGCTCACTCAGGGTCCCCGGCACCTGGAGATCGTTCCAGAACTCCTGTTTCAGCTCGCGAACCTCGGTGCGGGCTTGCTTTAGTCCCTCCTCGCTGCGGAGCATGCCACAGTGGTCCCACATGATCTTACCCAGCCTTTTGTGGAAAGAGGCAGCTGTTTGTGAGCCGTTGATGTTTATGAGCTTTTCAAGTTTCTCCCGGACCCGTTTTTCGGCCTCCTCAAATTCCGGCTCTTCGGTGGACAGCCTGGATGTTTTGATCTTATCCGACAGGTAATTGCCGATGGTGTTGGGCAGGATGAAGTATCCGTCGCCGGCGCCCTGCATGAGCGAGCTGGCTCCAAGGCGGTTGGCGCCATGGTCGGAAAAGTTGGCTTCACCGATGGCAAACAGGCCGGGGATGGTGGTCATCAGTTCGTAGTCGACCCACAGGCCGCCCATGGTATAGTGGCCGGCAGGATAGATGCGCATGGGCGTTTCGTAGGGGCTCTCGCCGGTGATCTTTTCATACAACTCAAACAGGTTGCCGTACTTGCTGCCTATGGCTTTGGCCCCCTGCTCCTTGATGGCATGCTTGAAATCCAGGTACACGGCCTGCCCGGTTTTGCCCACACCATAACCTGCGTCACAGCGCTCCTTGGCGGCACGCGATGCCACATCACGCGGCACCAGGTTGCCAAAAGCGGGATAGCGCCTCTCCAGGTAATAATCGCGCTCCTCTTCAGGTATGTCGTTGGGGTTGCGCTTGTCGCCTTGCTCTTTGGGAACCCATATGCGGCCGTCGTTGCGGAGCGACTCCGACATGAGGGTCAGCTTTGACTGAAAATCGCTGAGCTGCGGGATGCACGTGGGGTGGATCTGTATGAAGCTGGGGTTGCCAAAGAAAGCACCATTGCGGTAGGCGATCATCGCGGCCGAACCGCTGGAGGTAACCCCCAGGGTGGACAGGTAGTAGATGGTTCCGTAACCGCCCGTTGCCAGGACCACGGCATGGGCCGTATGCCGCTCCAGCTCGCCGGTGAGCAGGTTGCGGGCAATGATGCCCCGGGCATGGCCGTCTTTGATCACCAGCTCCAGCATCTGGCGCCGTTCATACATCTGCACCTTACCCTTGGCGATCATACGCCGCAGGGCCGAATAGGAGCCCAACAGTACCTGCTGGCCCGTCTGTCCCTGGGCATAGAAAGTACGGGATACCTGTACCCCGCCAAAAGAACGGGTGGTGATCTGTCCCCCATACTCACGGGCAAAGGGAACACCCTGGGCCGTGAGCTGGTCGATGATGCCATTGCTCACCTCAGCAGCCCGGTACACATTGGACTCGCGTGCGCGGTAATCACCGCCCTTGATCATATCATAAAAATGACGGTACACCCCGTCGCCGTCGTTCCGGTAATTCTTCGAGGCGTTGATGCCACCCTGGGCAGCAACCGAGTGGGCACGGCGGGGACTGTCCTGGTAGCAGAAAACCTTCACATTGTAGCCCAGCTGGGCCAGTGTAGCCGCTGCCGGCGAGCCGGCAATGCCTGTGCCGACAACGATCACGTCCAGCTTCTTCTTATTGGCCGGGCTGACCAGCTTCATGGAGTTCAGGTAGTTGGTCCATTTGTCCTTGAGGGGTCCTTCGGGTATTTTTGCATCTAATGTAGCCATAATATAACGATGTTACTTTTTACAAAATAGGGTTGTGTGGCTGGTACTAGCCGGAAGTAATCAGAAAATACACGGGTATGCTCGAAAAACCAACACCCATGATCACAGCAAAGACATAGGCAATTCTCTTAAGCCTGACCCGCCACAGGTCGTTGTCCCAGCCGAGCGACTGGAAAGCCGCCCAAAAACCATGGGATAGATGCAGAGCCAGGAACAAAGCCCCCAGGATATATATCAGGTCGTACCACCACCAGTTGATAAACAAAGCCGAGACCAGGCCATAGAGATCATGCATCTGGGTTCCCTGGACCATCACCGTGTCGAGATCACCAAATTTCACTTTCCAGAAAAAATTCGAAAGGTGGATCACCAGAAAGATTAAAACCAGCCCGCCCAGTATGAACATGTTCCTGGAGGGCCAGGTGGAACTGCCCCAACGGTCGACTTTCTTATAATGAACGGGCCGCAGGCGCTGGTTTTGCATGGTAAGGTAAGCCGAATAAATAATGTGAATGATAAATCCCAGAGCAAGCAATGGCTCCAGAACCATGATGAACGAATTGGTGGTCATGAAATGAGCAGCCGAGTTGAATGCATCCGGCCCCACCATCAACAGCGAATTGACGGTAAGGTGGACAATCAGAAACAACATGAGAAAGATGCCGGTGATGCTCATTATGAATTTTTTCCCAACAGGAGAGGTAAGAAAATGGCTCATAGGTGTGGTTTTTTGTTAATTTTGTTAATCTTGCAGTTGGTGCTGTAAGGGGGCCTATACAAATATATTCGCCCCGGCGGTTAAATGAAATGTTTATCAGCAGAAATTTAACAATTTAAACTTATTCTAAGTTATGTTGGCAAAAGGAGAGAAGCATCTTTTCGCGAAAAACAGATCCAGGCTGGCAGGCGAAATTCAGGAAAATGAACTGGTGGTGGTTTTCTCAGCCAGGAGGATGCCCCGCAACGGCGACCAGTTTTTCCCCTATCGTCAGGATTCCAACTTTTTCCACCTCACCGGCATCGAGCAGCCTGGCAGCATCCTGCTGCTCAAGTCTACAGAAGCTGTCCTGTTCATCACCGAACCCAGCCACCATACCTCTCTTTGGGAAGGATCACAGCTCAGTGCCGAAGAAGCCGCCCGGCGCTCGGGCATTGAGGCAATACGATGGGTGGATGATTTCGAGCAAACCATGGGCAGGTTCCTGGCCCGCTGCGACACCGTTTATTTTAACGTGCCGGAAAAGATGACGGCCGGGGGCATCAGGACCAAAGACGCCGACTACCTGGGGGAATTCAGAGCCACATACCCTTTTCACCGCACCCGGTCCCTGAAACCCCTGATGGAAAAGCTCAGGTTGCGCAAAGAGCCCGAAGAGCTCGAATACATCCGCGAGGCCATACGGATCACGGGCGGGGCTTTTAAACGTGTCTTAAGCAACCTGCAGCCCGGCCAAACCGAAAAAGTCACAGAGGCAGAAATCACCCATGAACTCATCAGCCAAGGCGCCAGGGGTTTTGCCTTTGATCCCATTGTGGCGGCCGGAGCCAATGCCACCACCCTGCATTACACATCCAACCTGGACACCTGCCGCGACAACGAGCTGTTGCTTATGGACTTCGGGGCCGAATACATGAACTATGCAGCTGACATCACCCGTACTGTGCCGGTGAACGGGCGTTTCACACAGCGGCAAAGGGCCTGTTACCAGGCCGTGCTCGATGTGATGCAGGAGCATATAGACCAGGTGCGACCGGGCACAACCATCGGCACCCTGAACAGGATTGTTGCCGGGGCCCTAAAGGAAAAACACCACGAACTGGGACTTTATACCGCTCAGGATCTCGAGGAAGACCCCCGGATATGGAAAAGATATTTCCCCCATGGCGTATCACATTTCATGGGACTCGATGTACACGATGCAGGCGGCAAGGACACCGTGCTGGAAAAGGGCATGGTCATCAGCTGGGAGCCGGGCATCTACATCCCTGAAGAAAACATCGGCATCCGCATCGAAGACGACATCCTCGTTGACGACGGCCCCATCAACCTCTCGGAAAACATACCCAAGGATCCCGGCGTCATAGAATCGCTGATGCAACAAAAAGAAAAGTCATGATCCACAAGACGCAGGCCCTGGTGTTGCACCACATCAAATACAGCGACACCGGCATCATCGTCTATACATACACCCGGGCTTTTGGCAGGATGTCCTTTTTGGTGCAGGGAGCCAGAAAAAAGAACAGCCGGATGAAAGCTGGTCTCTTTCAGCCCCTTTTCATCCTGGACCTGGACATCTACTACAAGGAGAAAAGGCAGCTGCAGAAGATCAAGGAGGCACGCAACGCCCCTCCCTACCAAAGCATACCCCACGACTATATAAAGACCAGCATTTGCCTTTTCTTGGCCGAAATACTATACAAATCCCTCCGTGAAGAAGAACCCAACCCGGAACTCTTTGAGTTCATCACCAGCCACATGCGCATCTTTGACCTGAAAAAACAGGGGCTGGCCAATTTCCATCTTTATTTCATGACCCACCTGACCAAGTACCTCGGGTTCTTCCCCCGCAACAATTTCAATGAATCCAACACCTGTTTCGACAGCAACAAGGGTTACTTCACCCCTTTCAAACCCCACCACAACCATTACCTGGAAAAACCGGAAAGTCACTTCTTTCACACCCTCCTGCAGTATGATTCATCACAACACCAGCACCTGGAAATACCCAGGGAAAGTCGGCTCAAGATCCTTCATGCCCTGCTCGATTTTTACTACCTGCACAACCCCGATATGGGTCACATCCAATCATTCGAAATCCTGAAGGAAACATTCCGGTAAATCAGTGTAAATCAGACAAAAAAAAGAATGTCTGCCTGCAATGTTCGCTGTCTTATGTTGTGATTCACCCACGGCCAAAAACCCAACAATTCCGTCACCTTCAATGTTCCATTCACTGAAAGGTTGCCTGTCAACATGAAAATGATACGAGAAACCTGCCGTTCAACGTTGGGTGAATGAATCCTGGCGAAAATCATTTTAACCACGGGCAAAACCTATACATTGGGAAAACGCTGGGCACCCAGGTCGATTTGGTGAAACGGTTTTTATTGTTGATAAAACCACCTTTAATCTTCATGGCATAGACCTGCGGTGAAAATTTAATTTGTAAATTTACGCTCATTTTTAAATCATACCTGATGTTTGGCAACAAGCTGCAAGACACGACAAAGGATCTATTTTCCATCATAACCGACAAGGCCAACGAGGTGGGAGCCCTGAACCTGGTGCAGCCCCAGCAGAGCATGTGCCCGGAAAGGTTGGCAGAGTTGGCCCACCAATACATCAAAGGATCCTGCAACCACTATGCACCACCCTATGGTGTATACGACCTGAGAGAGCAAATCGCTTCCAGGGTCTATTCGGATTACCACCGCGAAGTGGATCCCTTCTCGGAGATCACCATCACCGCTGGCGCCAACCAGGCTGAAATGCCCGAAGATGCCGCCTTCGCCCAGCCGGTCGTACAGGCTGCCGCTGCGGCTGTAGAGCTCCACCGCGCCGCTGCGGACATAACCGAGATGGTGGATCGGCTGGTCGAGCTCGAAGATGTTGCTGTCGGCGCGGTAGTAGGCCACCTCGATCTGCTCGACGACGGAGTCCAGCAGCTCGTCCGAG
>CAJXLE010000122.1 GCA_913055895.1 uncultured Bacteroidota bacterium
TTTCGTGGGCGTGCCCGGCGGTGGTTTTTCAGATACCATTTCGGCGCCAGGTTGCCAGGAACACATTGAATTAGGTCTTTGTTTCTGTTCACTTCATGGAAGACCTGAGAAAACAAACTTCAAAAGTAAAAAATCCTTAATTAAATCAAGGAGTAAAAAAAATTTAATGGCATGTAAATTGACAAGCCGTGGCAATCTATTTATAAATCTGCCTTTGTGGGCAATCTGTTTTGCACAGGTTATTCAGCAGAAAGTCAGCGCAAACGTTTCCGGGTTGAGGTTACAATGAATGAATTTTTGCCTCCTGGCCAAACTCTCTGCAGGGTAAGGAGCATGTGGTAAAAAGATACATCTGATTGTCTTTTTATTCAGGTTCTGGCCAAAGGGAGCTTATTACGCCGTTGGGGTAACCCCCGTGGGAGTAAGGCAGCCATATAAGGAGCATGAAAAAAGCCTGAACTTGGCCTTTTGGGGCAGTTTCAGGCTTTATTTGTCATGTATCTGTTGGGTTGGGTTTATGAGGCTTCTGCTTTGGCTTTTCTGACCTCCTGGATGATCTCTGTTCCCCTGTAAATGGCTTTTTCGTTGACGGGGATCAGGTGGTGGTACCTTTCAGGAAGGGACTTTTTCAGTCCTTCGACGGCTTTTTCCATCTCCACGATGGGTTTCACCTTAAGCAAGCCTCCCAGTACGATCATGTTGAAAGTTTTGGTGGTTTCCATCCGGGCAGCTTCGGCAGCAGCGTCGACCCGGTAGATGTTGATGTCGTTGCGTTCGGGGTGGCGGGTGATGCCATTGCCGTCGTAGATGAGGTAACCTCCGGGTTTGACGGAGTTTTCAAATTTATCCATCGACTGCTGGTTCAGGATGATGGCGATGTCGAACTCGCTGATGATGGGCGAGCTGATGCGTTCATCGCTGATGATCACCGACACGTTGGCCGTACCCCCGCGCATTTCGGGTCCGTAGGATGGCATCCAGGTGACTTCCTTACCCTGGACAATCCCTGCATAACAAAGGATTTTACCCATGGAGAGCACGCCCTGACCGCCAAAACCTGCTATTATGATTTCTTCGCTCATGGTTGTTGTGTTTTAATTTTTAACAAATTATTTATCTTCAGGCTTTTTCAGGTCGCCTGTGGGATAGTATGGAAGCATGTTTTCCTCCAGCCATTTGTTGGCCTGGTTGGGCGACATTTTCCAGCCCGAATTGCAGTTGGAGACCACCTCGATGAAAGAGAGTCCTCTCTCCTCCTGCTGGTATTTAAAGGCATTGCGGATGGCCCTCTTGGTTTTTCTTACGCCAGCCGGAGTATGTACCACCTGACGGGTTACATAGCACGTACCCGGCAGTTGAGCCACCAGTTCGGTGATCTTAAGGGGGTTGCCCATCTGCTGTATGTTCCTGCCATAGGGGGTGGTGGAGGATTTCATTTTCTCCAGGGTTGTCGGGGCCATCTGTCCGCCGGTCATACCATATATGCCGTTGTTGATGAAGATGATGGCTATGTTTTCGCCCCTGTTGCAGGCGTGAATGGTCTCGGCAGTACCGATGGCTGCCAGGTCGCCATCGCCCTGGTAGGTAAAAACGTATTTATCGGGCATTGTTCTCTTGATGCCGGTGGCCAGGGCAGGTGCCCTGCCGTGGGCCGCTTCCTGCATGTCGATGTCCATGTAGTTGTATGCCAGTACCGAGCAACCCACCGGTGCGATGCCTATTGCTTTGTCCTGAACGTCGAGTTCTTCGATGATCTCCATCAGCACACGGTGCACCACACCATGTCCACAACCGGGACAGTAGTGGAATACGTTGTCGGTGAGCAGTGATGTGCGGTCGAAAACCAGGTTTTCTTCCTGAATGATATCTTCGCTTGTGATTTGTTGTTCTGCCATTTTAACCTCCTATAAATTTTTGTTTGAGGGCATCCACTATTTCTTCGGCTGATGGAATGATGCCGCCCATGCGTCCGTAATATTCTACCTGTACCTTTCCGTTCACGGCAAGTCGGACATCTTCCACCATTTGTCCGGCGCTCATCTCTACAGAGAGCATGCCTTTAACCTGTCCGCTCAGTTCGTCAAGCCGCTTTTTGGGGAAAGGGAACAGGGTGATGGGGCGGAGAAGTCCCAGCTTAATGCCTTCCTCGCGGGCCAGCTGTACCACCTTTTCGCAAATCCTGGAGGTGGTACCGTATGCAATAAGCAGGTATTCAGCATCCTCCACCTGTATCTCTTCGTAACGCACCTCTTTTTCTTCTATTTCCCGGTATTTGTCAATCAGCTTGCGGTTGAACTTTTCCATTTTCGAGGAATCCAGTTCCAGCGAGGTGATCACGTTGCGTTCCCTGTCTTTGGTCTTACCGGTGGTGGCCCAGGGGTACTTCTCCCGTATTTCCTGCTCGGTCATCCGGGGTTTTTGCTCACCGATCTCCACTTTCTCCATCATCTGGCCAATGGCTCCATCGGAGAGGATCATGGTCGGATTGCGGTATTTGAATGCAAGATCAAATCCGGTTTCAACAAAATCGTACATCTCCTGCACCGAGGAGGGTGCCAGTACGATCAGGTGGTAGTCGCCGTGGCCGCCGCCTTTGACGGCCTGGAAATAGTCGGACTGGGAAGGCTGGATGGTGCCCAGGCCAGGACCTCCGCGCACCACATTCAGGATCAGGCATGGAAGTTCTGCTCCTGCTATGTAGGTGAGACCTTCTTGTTTGAGACTGATACCGGGGCTTGAGGAGGAGGTCATGACCTTTTTGCCTGCCCCGGCCGCTCCGTAGATCATATTGATGGCGGCAATCTCACTTTCAGCCTGTAGCAGCACCATGCCGGTGCGTTCTTCAGGCTGTTGGGCGGCAAAATATTCTATAACCTCCGACTGTGGGGTGATCGGGTATCCAAAATAACCGTCGGCACCTTCGCGAATAGCCGCCTCGGCTATTGCTTCGTTGCCTTTCATTAATTTTAATTCTCCCATTATCTTGTTTTTTTTATTGAAAGGTTATGCGGTAACTTTTTTTCTGAACACCTTGATGACTGCATCCGGGCATACCAGGGCACAGTTGGTGCAACCCGTGCAAGCCTCAGGGTTCTTCATGTAGGCATAGTGAAAGCCTTTGCTGTTGACTTCATCTGCCAGTGCGATCACGTCGAAAGGACAGGAGGGGACGCATACAGCGCAACCTTTGCACCTCTCCGTATCGACAACAATTCTTCCTGTAACTTTAGCCATTATTTTGAGTTTTTATTTGGTGAATGATTCGATTTTCCCTCAAAGTTAATAATATTCATGCAGAATTCCGGTGCCTTATGCACACATTGGCAATGTTCTATAACAGACGTCAATGGGGGATTGAAATGACATGGATTTAATTTAGACCGAATTTAAATGATCCCTTGCAAACCGCTCGAGTCGGTGGTCCAACTCATCCATCTGATCAAGCCCCACCTGGGAGACGCATGCCCTAAGCCCTTCGCTTCGCTCACTGCCCGTTATGTCGAGGGTTATGGCACTGATGCCATAGTAGATCAGTTTTTCCAACAGCTCCCTGCCTTCCATGCCGGGAAATGAGAAGGTGAAATAAAAGCCGTCGGCCAGCGGTTTGTCCTCATCGCGGTCATAAACCAGCCTGAACCCGTGCTTCTGCAGCAGCTTTTTCATCCTGTGTGACCTTTCCGCATATTCCCTGACGTCTTCAATAAAATTGTGGTCGCCGTTATTGACGGCTCTTAGTATTTCCAGCAATCCATACTGGGCAGAATGATTGGTGCCGGCCGAAAGGGTGTACAGGGCTCCATAAACCATGGAATAGCCAAAACCATCATTGGGATAATAATTTTTTAATTGGGGAAAGGAGCGCTCAAAAAGTTTGTCGGCAATCACCATCATGCCGGTGCGTTCTCCAGCCAGGCTGAATGATTTGGAGCTGGAGATCAGCAGGATGTAGTTGTCGGTGTAGTGGGCCACCGTCGGCTGGTAGGGTGGTTCACCCGGACGCGAAATGTCCTGTCTAAAGTCCATGCCGAAGTAGGCAAGGTCTTCCATGACCACCACGTCATACTGCTCTGCCAGCTCGCCTATGATCCGGAGTTCTTTTTCTGTAAAGCAGATCCATGAAGGGTTGTTGGGGTTCGAATACAGCAGGGTGGAGATGTTACCTTCTTTCAGGTAGGATTCCAGCTTGTCGCGCAGTTTGTCGCCCCGGTAATTGTAAACATCAAAAGTTTCGTATTTAAGTCCCAGCACTTTGTGTTGTTGCTTTTGCACGGGAAAGCCGGGGTCGATGAAGAGGGTGGTGTTTTTTTCGGGATCGCGGCGACAGGAAACCAGGAAGGATGCAAAGGCTCCCTGCATCGATCCCACGGTGGGCAGACAGCCCCGGGGGTCTACATCGATGTTGGTGAAGTTTTTGACAAAACGGGAGATTTCATGCTTTAATTCTTCTATCCCTTCAATCATGGGGTATTTTGATGCCACACCGTTTTGAAGGGCCTTTATTTCTCCTTCAATGGCTTCGCGGGGTGGCTGGAGCCCAGGAACACCCATCTCCATCCGGATGTATCGCTCACCGGTGGCCTTTTCTATTTCGTTGACCAGCTTTACGATTTCACGGATGGATGCTGTTCCAATCTGCTCCAGCCCGCTTTCACGGACTTTTTGTTCTACAATGTTTCGATCGATAGGGGTTTGGTTATTGGGGGTCATATCGCATCGGTTTGAATGATTGGTACTCAATTACAAGATGGCTGGGTGTCCTGGGCAGGGATGATCTCACTTTCTGATGCCATGCGGTTTGGTAAAGATGAGCCAGGTTATTCTTCAAATTCCTTCATGATTTGTGCCACCCAGTTTTTTACCCGTTCGTCGGTCAGCTCGGGTTCAAAATCTTCGTCTATGGGCAGGCCAACAAACTTAGCGTTGTAGATGCCTTGCGATTCTTCAAATTCATAGCCTGAAGGATCGACGTGTCCTATCATGCGGACATGCTTGTCCTGGAGAATTTCGTAGATCATGCCCAGTGCATCGACAAAATGTTTGGGATAGGTAACATGGTCGCCCAGGCAGAACATGGCGATGGTTTTGCCGTTTAGGTCGGCCCTGTCCAGCTCCGGGCGAAACTTGTCCCAGTCGCCCCGGCTGGTATAACCATCCCAGGTCTCCTTGCCAATGGTCGACACCCCAAAGATGAGGCGGTCGTATTGCTGAAGATCCTCGGCACTAGAATTGCGCACGGCAACCAGGTCTGCCTGGTCCGTACCTATTTCCTGTGCCACTTTATGCGCCACCTTCTCGGTGGAAGAGCCCTTTGCGGGTCCGTAAAATATGCCGATTTTTTTATTCATGATGTGTGGTTTTTGGGTTTGATCGTTTTTTAGCAGATGGGTGCATCTCTACAAATATAACATTATTTTTGACTTTTCAGGCTTGCCACGGCCAGAAGCACACCCAGGACGATGCCCAGCACCGCGGCAAAAAGCACCCGCATGTGGGGTGGCAGCAAAAAAGTGATGGTATGGGCCGGTATCCAGAACAGGGGAATGGTCTTTTTGAAAACAAAGTTCCATTGTACCGACCAGTCCATGCTGTTAAAGATCTTTCCAAAAGGTATGGGTCTGAAGAGCCCCCGCAGCGTTCCCCCGTTCCAGATGATGTGGGTGTCGGTGATCTTGTGAAAGGTCATGAAGACAGGGGCAAAGATCAGGTTCATGGCCACACTGGTCAGGAAGGCAGTGACCAGCTTGGTTCCGCTGAAGGGGCCTGAAAGGGCCGATGAAGCACGGTCGACTCCAAGGTATTCTAAAACAGCCGGTGTGCCGGTGGAGAATATGATGAAGGCGATCTTGATGGTGATGCCGATGAAGCCCCATACCACAGCGCGTGGAAGAACGCCAAAGCCCTGTCGGTAGTAAGTGCCTTCGCGTATGCGCAGGGCGATTAATTCTCCCAGGGTGGCCAGCACGGCAAATTTCAGGAAGCTGGTGGCAATGCCGTGGTTCTTGTTGATGGTGTCGTAGGTCTCATATACCGATTCGAAAAGGAAAAATGGAGCAAAAAACAGGAGCAGGGCGGCCAGGAAGTAGAAATCTTTTTTTTTCATGTAGTGTCTAATTTTGGGTTTCCGGGGGCAGATCCTTTCTTGTTCGTTGCTGACAGATTTTTTGGTCCTTGACTCATACCGGTTGAGAGGTGGATGGTGAATGGCCTTTTGATGAACATAGGCATGATGCTTTGTTGTTTATTCCCTGCTGAACCACTGTTCGATGCCGAAATGTTTCCAGCCCTGCACAAATCCTTTCTTGACACTTTGCCACTTGACGGCCACCCCGATCAGGGCGATGGCCAAAAGGACCAGCAAGAGTCTTTCCGAACGGCTGAATTTTCTCTTCATGGGCATTGCTTGCAAAGAATTAAAGGTTGATCATTGTTTATCAATGCGCATGCGTGCATCCACCGCCACCACTTCGCGTGGGTTGCCCATCAGTGGGTTCAGGTCCATCTCGGCAATCTCGGGTGCTGCATCCACCAGGGCCGACACCCGTGTGATGGTCTCGGCGAAAGCGTTCTCGTCAACACCTTCCTGCCCGCGCGTGCCCTTGATGATGCCGTAGCTCCGGAGGCCACGGATCATCTCGTAGGCCTCGGTGCGGCTTACCGGGGCAAGGGCGGAGCTGACATCGCGGAGCACTTCGATGAAGATGCCACCCAGCCCGCACATGACCATATGACCGAAAGATGCTTCGCGGTTGGCGCCGATGAATATCTCCGTGCCGCTGACCATCGGTTGAAGCAAGATGCCGGTGGTATCTTCGATTTGCATCATGCGGTCGAACTCTTTTCTTACGGTGTCGGCGTCGCCTACATTGAGGGCTACCCCGCCCACATCCGACTTATGGACCGGCCCGACAACTTTCATCACTACCGGCAGGCCCAGTCTCTCGGCTTCCCTGGCAGCTTCTTCGCGGTCGGTGACCACAGCTTCGCCGGCTCTTTTGACGCCGGCGGCATCGAGCAGCCGTTGTACTTTTTCCGGTTCGAGGTAGCCGTTTTGGCTTTGGTCGATGATCGAGCGTATCTGCCGGGTGTCGACCGAGGGTACCTCCTGGGTGACATCGGCCGGTGCGGGGGTGTTGTAGACTTTGGCCAGGGCGTTGCCGAAGAGCACTTCATCGGGAAAGTTGATCCTGCCCTTGCCGATGAAATGGTCTATCTCATCTTTCACATTCACCACACTGGGCAGTATGGGATAGATGGGTTTGCGGCTGTTCTTCATCTTTTCGTCCAGCAGGTCGTAGACTTCATATACGGGGAAGAGGCCGGGACTGCCAAATATGACTGTCATGCCGTCGATGTGGTCGAACCTGTCGTTGCAGTAGTCAATGATTTTACCCAGCTGCTCGGCGGTGCCGGTAGCCAGGAAGTCGATGGGGTTAGACACCGACGATCCGGGAAAGAGCTCTTCCAGCAGTTCCTTGCTGGCTTCTCCCTCTATGGGGGGTATGTCCATACCGTTGTTGGAGAGGGCATCGGTGAGCATCACTGCCGGTCCCCCGGCATGGGTGATGATCGCCATGTTTTTGCCTTCCATGGGCGGGTGCATGAAGATAGAGGCCACTGTGGTGAGCTCCTCCCTGCCATTGCACCGCACGATGCCTGCTTTACGGAAAAGGGCGTCAACGGCTGCATCGGAGCTGGACAGGGCGCCGGTATGGGAGGAGGCGGCCCGGCTGCCTGCTTCCGATCCGCCTGCTTTTACAGCAGCTATGCGGCAGCCTTTGCGGATCAGCGAAGCGGCATGTTTGAGCAGCATCTGAGGTTTTTCGATGCTTTCAATATAGAGCAGCTTGACCCGCGAACTGGTTTGGGGATCGAAGTTCTCGTCCATGTGCTGCAGCACCTCTTCTACTCCCATCTGTGCACTGTTGCCCACCGAGTAGACGCTGGAGAAGGTCAGTCCTTTGGGTATGCCCGATTCCATGATGAAGACGGCCGTGGCACCCGAACCGGAAATAAAATCCACCCCTTGCGGATCAAGCTTGGGAATGGGGGTGGTGAATACGCCATTATAGTTTTGATTCAACAAGCCGATGCAGTTGGGCCCGATCAGCGCGCCGTTGTATTGGTTGACCTGATCAACCACCTGTTGCTCCAGTTTGGCACCTTCCTTGCTCTCCTCACTGAACCCTGCTGACAGGATGATGAATGCCCGGGTGTTCTTTTCCTCGGTTAACAGTTTGATGGTTGGCGGGCACAGCTTAGCGGCCACGGCCAGTATGGCCAGGTCGGTCTCAGGCAGGCTGGCCGGGTCCTGGTAGCTTTTGATGCCCTGTACCTCTTCCTCCTTGGGATTGACTACGTAAAGGTCGCCATCAAAACCCCCGTCGAGGATGTTTTTAAGTACCTTGCCCCCGGGCTTTTGCAGGTTGTTGGATCCACCAACCACCACAATGCTTTTGGGGTTGAGGAGTTGACGGTTGATCATGGTTGATATTTTTTGTACTTTTTGAGACTATGGCAAATATAATAAATGGAAATCATAAATTATGTTACGATTTGTAGGTGTGTGGAGTGTGGCTCGGTGAGAAAAGCCAATGCAAACAATAAAAAATCCTTTTTTGGCTGCTTATGAATTATCATGGCACCGTTGGCAGGATTTTTTATGATTCTTGTCAGATTTTTGAATATTGCCGGGACCGGTTGCCATTTATTTCCGGGTTTTGGTCGATTCCCTGATGATCAGTTCGCTGTCGAGCAACTGGGTGATGGGCTGGCTGTCTTTATCGCTGTCTTCATTTTTGATGCGCTTGAGCAACAACCGGGCTGCCTCGGTTCCCATCACGTAACCCTTCTGGTCGATGGTGGTCAGGGCCGGATCGGCAAAACGCGAGATGAGCCAGTTGGTGAAACCCACTACGGATATGTCATCTGGCACTTTTAATCCCTCATCCTTGATCACTTTCATGGCCCCCACGGCGGTAAGGTCGTTGACAGCAAAAATGCCATCCGGGGGTTTGGAGAGTTGCAGCAATTTTTTGGTCTCCTCCAGGGCTTTCTCATAGGAGTCACAGAAGACCGTATATTCAGGATTGAGCGACATGTTGTGGTTTTCCAGGGCCTTTTTGTATCCGTTGAAGCGGTTCTTGCCTATCAACAGGTTGAGCGGACCGTAAAGGTGGGCGATTCTTTTACATCCAATGTCGATCAGGTGTTCGGTAGCCTTGTATCCCCCTCCGAAATCGTCGACGATCACCTTGTCGGTGTTGATCTCCTCGGCAATGCGGTCAAAAAATACAAGCGGCAGAACTATCTCCTGTATGTTTTTAATATGGTCCAGCTTTTTGGTCTCCTTGGAGATGGACATCAAAATGCCGTCGATGTGACTGGATAGGAGGGTCTGCACGTTTTTTATCTCGCGTTCGTAGGATTCCTGCGACTGGCAGATGATGATGTTGAAATTTTCCTGGTAGAAGACGTCCTCGATGCCGCTGATCACTGAAGAGAAAAAATGGTGTATGATCTCGGGTATGATCACACCGATGGTCTTGCTCTGGTTTTGAAGCAGGCTTAGGGCAATCTTATTGGGCCTGTAATTGTATTTGTTGGCAATCTCCTTAACGGCATCCCTTGTTTTCTGGTTGATGTCGGGATGGTCCTTCAAAGCCCTCGATACAGTGGAAGGAGAAATGTTTAGCTTTTTGGCTATATCCTTGATGGTTATCTGGTGTTTTTTCATCCGGTCATATCTAAGTTTTCCGGCCAAAAAATAGTAAAAATTTTGCAAACGTTTGAAATGATTTTCCAAAAAAAAGGGCGGGGGCAAAAGGCTGAAATGTCAGGTTAAATGCTGGATTGAACATAAAACCAAGCATGGCATATGAATTTTTTGTTAACTTTACTTAAAATTTTAAATCGTTAGAAAAATGAAAATAAGAAATTTATTTTTAAAACAAATCTTTTTTTGGGCCTTTCTTTTTATTAGTTCCTCTATGCTAGCCCAGAATGTTACTGTCTCCGGGAGTGTCACGGGGGCAGACTCTGGCGAGCCCCTACCCGGAGTGAGCATTGTAGAGAAAGGTACACAAAATGGAACAACCACGAATATGGAAGGGGAGTATTCCATATCTGTTCCGGAAGATGCTGTTTTGACCTTTTCTTTTGTAGGTTACAATACGCAGGAAATACCTGTAGAAGGACGCAGCACCGTTAATGTTCAGCTTCAGCAAAAAATGGAAGAGCTGGAAGAAGTTGTCGTCATTGGTTACGGTGTTCAGAAGAAAAGCGACAAGACAGGTGCTGTTGCGCAGGTAACAGCTGATGAACTCTCAGGAGGGGTCGTGACCGATCCCATTCAGACCATGCAGGGTAAGAGTGCTGGTGTTTTGATTTCCAAGAAGGGTGGCGACCCGAACGCAGGTTTTGCTGTGCAGATTCGCGGTGCATCCGGTTTTGATTCAGACACCCAGCCGCTTTACGTCGTAGATGGTGTACCTGGTGTAGATCCCACCACTGTAGCTCCCGAAGATATTGAAAGCTTCAACATCCTGAAAGATGCCGCCTCCACCGCCATCTACGGAGCCCGCGGATCGAATGGTGTTGTGATCATCAATACCAAGAGCGGAGAGTCGGGCGAGATGCAGATACAGTTGAATGTTAAAGTTTCTGCCG
>CAJXLE010000123.1 GCA_913055895.1 uncultured Bacteroidota bacterium
AAACGTACCCTTCCAGGGTGCATTGATGCCCTGATATGATTTGTTCTGCAACACAGTGCGAGCTGTTCACTCCGGCCACTTCCGGGGGCAGCTGTATCATATCCAGCAACTGATCGAAGGGCCTAAAAAGACCAATGTTTTCTCTCAGTATGGCAATGGCCCGGTGAAAATCTTTTTTGTTGTTGATGCGGAAGCCCAGCTGCGATGCGGTGGATTTAACCGGCTTGATCCAGAAAGGATAGTCAAAGGGTATGTGCTTGCGGGGGGCTTCATCAAAGGGGTCAAACCTGATGAAGGCGGGGATGTGACCGGGGATGACCTTTTTTTGTTCCAGTCGGCTCCAGTATTTGTGCTCGCATTTGACCACACTCTCCAGGGAGGGCCCGGGCACACCAAAGCGTTCACACAGCACAGGTACAATGGTGCTGACGGGGAAATCTGTATACCCTACAATGGCATCGACCGGTCCGTTGAATTCCCTGAGTTGTTTATCGGCCAGTTCCAGCATGTCGGTCAGCCTGTATTTGCCGCTGTCGATGAGCAGGTTGATGTCCAGCAGCCCATGGATGTTGTAGTCTTCTGCGTTTCTCACCGACCGGATCATGCGCAGGTTGAAATCGTCCAGTCCTACGACAAAGATGTTTTTTCTCATTCGCGTTGGTTTTTATTATAAGTGCTCGATTGCGATTTTTCAGGTTTATTGTGTTTGAGTTGATTCATGGGTTACTTGGAACTTACCTCGCTGAGGCGGGAACGCTCCACCGGGGTGTTTTTTTTTAATATATTGGTTATGTGCAATTTATCCTGCCATGGCGAAAATGTTTGTTATGTTTTTTGTTGTTTCTCTCGGGGCATGTATTTACGTTCCACCAGGTTGAGCTTGTCGCCGGGCACCATCACATGAATGGTGATGCTTTCCACCGAGATCATGTCGTCTTCATTGATGGATGCCATGTTGGTGTATTTGATGGTAGAACCGTCCACCACGATGATCAATCCCGACCCGATCACATCCTGAACATTACCGTTTTTGATGAGCAGGGAGGTGTCTTCGCCCAGGCCAATACCAAGGGCAGCGGGGTTGCTGGTAACGGCCTGGAACAAACGTCCGAACCGTCCGCGTTTGACAAAGTGGGTGTCGATGATCACGTTGTCGAGCAGTCCAAAACCGCTGCTGAATTTGACCTCACCCTTTCTCATCGCTTCATGGCTGCTGCCTTCATAGATCATGGTGTCGGACATGGCCATGGCACCTGCACTTGTTCCGGCTATGACCAGTGTGGTGTTTTTGTACCTGTCTATCAGGGTCTTTAAAAAACCGGTCCCGCCAAGCATAGTGGTCAGCCGCAACTGATCGCCACCAGTAAAGAGAATGGCATCGGCTTTGTTGACCCGGTCTACTTTTTCCTGTTCCGATGCATGCACACGGTTCCTGATATCAAGACATCCCACGTTTTCAAAGCCCAGGCTTTTGAAAGCCCCTTTATAGCGTTGAAATGATTCTTCGGGGTAACCCGAGGCAGTGGCAACGATTTCTATTTTGGCGTTACTGCCGGGAAGCAATTCACAAAACCTGCTTAGTATTTTGGCGTTGGTCTCGGGTATTTCCCCGTTTATCTTTTCTTTGTTCGCAATGCCCTCTTCAGATGATGGGAGCGCCACCTCACCACCTATAAGAAGAAGCGTACCTTTGGGATTTTCCATTTGTCGGAAGAAAATGAAATATTCTTTTCGTGAAGACAGTTAAATATACGAATAATTATCATATATTTAGATAAGATATTCAATTCAACCTTTTTTTCTTTTTGCCATGAGAATTCTGGACATTAGGGCGCTCAGGGGACCCAACTACTGGTCGAACTGGCGCCACCATTTGATTGTGATGAAGGTGGATTTGGAGGAGATGGAGCAGTGTCCTTCCAGTCAGGTGGAGGGTTTTGCCGAAAAGCTGGAAAACCTGATCCCTTCGCTTTATGAACACAGGTGTTCCAGGGGGTATCAGGGAGGTTTTATCGAAAGGCTTCGGGAAGGTACCTGGATGGGCCACGTCATAGAGCATGTAGCCCTTGAAATACAGGTAATGGCCGGGATGCAGACTGGCTTTGGAAGGACCAGGGGGGACGGGAAAGAGGGGGTATACAATATTGTTTTTTCCTATGAGCAGGAGCGGGCGGGCTATTACGCCGCCAGGGCCGCTTTTGCCATCGTGGAAGCCATCATTGCCGGGAAGTCTTATGCTATTGAAAAAGATATACAGGAGTTAAGACAGATAAGGGAAGAGGAGCGCTTCGGGCCCAGTACGGCTTCCATCATTAAGGAGGCCAAAAGCAGAAACATCCCCATACTTCGTTTGAACGATTATTCATTGGTTCAGCTGGGCTGGGGCGTTTACCAGCAAAGGATACAGGCCACCATGACAGGGAAAACCAGCAGTATAGGCCTGGAAATAGCCCTGGATAAGGAGGAGACTAAGAAATTGCTCTACAACAATGCCTGTCCTGTTCCCTACGGGCAGGTGGTTGCTTCTGTTGACCAGGTGGAGGCAGCAGCTTTGCGTGTGGGTTTTCCTTTAGTGGTCAAGCCTGTGGATGCCCACCAGGGCAAGGGGGCCACCATCAATGTGGGTACTGTGGAAGATGCCAGGCAGGCATTTGTAGCTGCCTCGGAATACTCGGATCGTGTCATCATTGAAAAATACCTCAGTGGCAATGATTACAGGCTGCTGGTGATAGGCAACAAACTTGTGGCAGCTGCCAGGCGGGTGCCTGCTCATGTGATTGGCGACGGACATTCTACGATCAAAAGGTTGATAAAGAAGATAAACGAAGATCCCCTCAGGGGCTTCGGACATGAGAAGATGCTCACCGAGATCAGGGTGGATGGGATGACCCGTCGCCTGCTCGGACAGGCCAACTACAGCCTGGAGACGGTCCTTCCCGAAGGAGATGTGTTTTATCTCAAAACCACTGCAAATCTTAGTACCGGCGGCATATCCGAAGATGTTACCGATACGGTTCATCCTGCCAATGTCTTCATTGCAGAGCGGGTTTCTAAGTTCATTGATTTGGATATATGCGGGATAGATGTGATTGCACCCAACCTCAGCGAGCCCATTACCGAAAACGGAGGGGCCATCATTGAGGTCAACGGCGCCCCGGGCTTTCGCATGCATCTGTCGCCTACCCGGGGCATGCCGAGAAATGTGGCCAAACCTGTGCTGGATATGCTCTTCCCCAGCGGACATTCGGGCCGCATACCCATCATCAGCGTGACCGGTACCAATGGCAAGACCACCACCACCAGGCTGATCGCCCACATCATGAAAATGCACGGAAGGAAGGTGGGTACCACCACCACCGATGGCATCTATATACAAAACAACCTGATGTACAAAGGCGACTGCACAGGTCCTGAGAGTGCCCGCTTTGTGCTGCGCGACCCGACACTTGATTTTGCGGTGCTGGAGACAGCCCGCGGTGGAATGGTCAGGGCCGGACTGGGGTATGATTTGAGCGATGTGGGGGTGGTGACCAATGTGGCATCGGACCACCTGGGACTTTATGGCATTCAAAACCTGGAGCAGATGACCCGTTTGAAGTCCATCGTTGCGGAAAACATTCATGAAAAGGGATATGCTGTTTTGAATGCCGATGACGACAACGTCTATTCCATGATGCAAAACATCCCTTGCCATGCTGCTTTGTTCAGTATGGTTGCTTCAAACCCGCGTATACAGAAGCACTGTTCCAGGGGTGGCATTGCAGCTGTTTATGAAGATGGTGTGATTGTCCTGCGCAAAGGCTCATGGAGCATACCTGTTGAGAAGGTCTTCAATATTCCTTTGTCCTACTCTGGCAAAGCCGTTTTCCAGATTCAGAATGTGCTGGCTGCCTCCCTGGCTGCCTTTGTGCAGGGTGTTTCTGTGGAAGAGATACGTGCAAGCCTTCAGACTTTTGTGCCTTCACCGGCCCAGCTGCCAGGCAGGATGAATGTATTTGCGTTCGACCGTTATAAGGTGATCATCGACTATGCCCACAACCCTGCCGGCATGGAGGCCATGGGTAAGTTTGTCACATCACTGGGTGCCGATTACAGCACAGCCATCATTGCCGGCACCGGCGACAGGCGCGATGTAGATTTAAAAGATTACAGCCGGATGGCCGCCGAATACTTTGACGAGCTCATCATATGGAGGGATGAAGATTATGCCCGCGGTAGGGACAGTACAGAGGTGATGAACCTGATCCTGGAAGGAGCCAGAAGCATTCCTGGCAGAACGCTGACCCGGGTGATCCTGGATGAGGACGAGGCAGTGGATCATGCCCTTCAAAAAGCAGGCCCCAACTCGGTTATATGTATATTTACGGGTCGCATTGAAGAGATGACAGCCAGGATCAGTGCAATGAAAGAAAAAGAGGTGGACCTGGACATTACAAAAGAGGATATTCCCAATAGGGGCTTTTTATCGGACAATTTGAACGAATTTTGATTTTTGACTCCGGGGAGGATTTTTTTTTAATATTCCCGAAAAGGATCCGCCACCATCGGTCGAGCAAGCTGTCATTTTCTTTGAATAAATCAACGGGCCCAAAAAATATACAGGATCAATTTTCTGTTTATTGGTGTTTTATGATTGAAGGTTTTGTTGAGGTCTCAATCCTTTCAGATTTTGTTGAAGTAGCAATCTTCTCAGGACAGGGAAGCATCACAATACAAAAACATGAAGACAAAAATCGAATTTCCTGAACGTTTCCGGGTAAAGGAGCACGAGTGGATACCACTGTCTGATGGCAAACACCTGGCAGCTAAGATGTGGATCCCGGATAAAGCTGAAAAAGAGCCTGTCCCTGCCATACTTGAATACATTCCCTACCGGAAAAGGGATTTTGAAGCGGTCAATGATTCCATTACACATGGATATTTTGCCGGCCACGGGTATGCCTGTTTGAGGGTTGATCTGAGGGGGGCGGGGGAGTCGGACGGTGTCCTTCGTGATGAATACCTCAGGCAGGAACAGGATGACGGCCTGGAGCTGCTCCAATGGATAGCAAGTCAACCCTGGTGTGACGGTACGGTGGGGATGATGGGGATCTCGTGGGGAGGGTTCAATGCCCTTCAGATGGCAGCCCTCAGGCCACCAGAGTTGAAAGCGATCATCACGGCCTGTTCCACCGACGACCGTTATGCCGATGATGTGCATTATATGGGGGGGTGTCTGCTGGGCGACAATTTGTCCTGGGCCTCCACCATGTTTGCCTACAATTCGTGCCCGCCCGACCCTGCCCTGGTGGGTGACAGATGGCGGGAGATGTGGTTTGAGCGACTGGAGGGCAGCGGGCTGTGGCTAAAGAGCTGGCTGGAGCACCAGCACAGGGACGATTACTGGAAGCACGGGTCGGTGTGCGAAGATTTCTCACAAATAGAATGCCCGGTGATGGCCGTCAGCGGTTGGGCCGACGGGTACACCAATGCCGTTTTTCGCCTTTTAGAAGGGCTCCGGGTACCGCGCAAAGGACTTATCGGGCCCTGGAGCCACAAATACCCCCATTTTGGTGTTCCCGGCCCTGCCATTGGTTTCCTTCAGGAATGTGTCCGTTGGTGGGACCACTGGCTCAGGGGCAGCAGCAATGGCCTGATGGACGAGCCCATGCTCAGGGTGTGGATGCAGGATAGCGTGCCCCCCAGTCCGCTTTACAAGGAGCGACCCGGTCGGTGGGTGGCTGAGCCCACATGGCCCTCCGCTGCCATTGACTTTCAACGTTACTACCTCGACCCCGGCCACGAGCTTTTACAAAAGGCCCCTTCCGAACAGGCAGTGCTCACCATCCAGTCGCCCCTGAGTGTCGGACTTTTTGCCGGTAAATGGTGCTCATATGCAGCGCCTCCCGACCTGCCGCATGATCAGCGTGAGGAAGACGGGGGTGCCCTGATCTTTGAAACCCCCCCCCTTGGTGGGACCCTCGAAATCATGGGGGCACCTGTGCTCAACCTGTCGTTTTCATCCAGCGAGCCGGTGGCCATGGTGGCCGTGCGCCTGTCGGATGTGGCTCCCGACGACAAAGCCACAAGGGTCACCTATGGCCTGCTCAACCTGTGTCACCGCGTCAGCCATGAGACACCCGCGGCCCTGGAACCTGGCAAAACCTATAGGGTGCAGGTACCCCTGAACCATATTGCCCAGAGCTTTCCGGCAGGCAACCGTTTGAGGCTTTCTCTCTCCACCTCCTACTGGCCCCTGGCCTGGCCGCCTCCCAGGCCCGTGCGTCTTACTGTTCATACAGGCACCAGCCACCTGGAGCTGCCCGTCAGGAAGCCTCAAAAAACCGATCAGAAGCTGCGCATTTTTGAAGAGCCGGAAGGTGCCTGTCCGGTTGACACCCGTCAGCTGGAACCGGGAAATCATAGATGGCGGGTTGTCCGCGACCTGGCAGAGGAGGTGTCCACCCTGGAGGTGATTATCGACAACGGCACCATCCGTTTTGAAGACATTGGCTGGACGGTCACCAACAGGGCCAGGGAATGGTACACCTTTGAAAAGGACCATTTCACATCGGTAAGAGGGGAGACCCAATGGACCAGACGCTTCCGGCGAGACAACTGGGATGTAAAGGTTGTCACCCGTACCATACTGACTTCGTCTGAGACCCATTTCAGGCTGCATGCCGAGATGGATGCCTGGGAAAAAGAAGAGCGGGTCTTTGCCAAAAACTGGCAGTATGATATATCCAGGAGCTTTGTATGATACGAATAATGTTGTTTACAACTCCAACAATAACCCCAGGCTCCTTTTTCATCAAGGTTCCTTCAAATGATCCCCAAAGTGCCAGGGTTAAGGTCTGGCTTCATCCATTGACACCGCTTTTCGGTGCACACACCCTTATATTTGCCATTTTTTCTATCAAAGGAGTTGGTGTATTTTGGAGAGCAAGGTATTTTTGTACACCGGTTTGCTGATGTAATCATTGCAACCGGCATCGATGCTTTTTTGTGCATCACCGCTCATTGCATAGGCGGTTTGAGCTATAATTGGCACCATGTTACGATGATCGGAAGCCCGAATCTTTCGGGCCAGCTTCCAACCTGTCGTGTCGGGAAGCTTAATGTCCATCAGTATGATGTCGATTTGCGGGTTGTTTAAAAATGCTTCATATCCTTCTTTTCCTGTCTCGCTGGCTATTATGTTTATTTCTTCGGATCCAAGCAATTCTTTCAGGTATTCAAGACTGGAGGGGTCATCCTCAATGATTAGGATTGTCCTGTTGCCGACCACAGTTTCATCAGTCACTTGAGTCGTTGCTCCTGCACTTTTTTCATTCTCCCGGCTTTGGTAAGGCAGGGTGAAATAAAAAGTTGATCCTTTGCCCTCTGTCGAATCCATCGACATCTGCCCTCCCAGTAATTCTGCCAGATTTTTGGAGATGGTCAGCCCAAGTCCCGTACCCTTATACTCTTTGCTCGTTGTGTCATCGGCCTGCCTGAAACGCTCAAAAATTTTATCTTGCTGCTCTTCGGGGATGCCAACGCCCGAGTCCCTGACAAAGAAGAGCAAACGATCTTCAGAAGCAAATTCATAACCAAATTCCACCCATCCATGATGGGTGGATTTAATGGCATTGTTTAACAGGTTGTCCATGATTTGTCTGAAACGGCTGGGATCAGAGTCAATATAACTATTCCTGTCGTCAAGAGCTTTATGGAGGTTGAACTGGATGTGTTTTTTTTCCTGGCTTTTCAACTCATGGGTGTAAACACTGTAAAGCTCTTTCATAACATCATTCAGGCAGAATGTTTGTATGTTTAATGTCATTTGACCGGCTTCAATTTTTGATACATCCACAAGATCGTTGATGATGTTCAACAGATGCTCGGTGCTGGAATGAATGATGTCAAGGAACTTCTTTTGTTTGTCTCTTGGAAATTCCTTCTCCTGGAGCATTTGGGCAAACCCCATTATGCCATTCATTGGGGTGCGTATCTCATGGCTCATATTGGCCAGGAAAACAGATTTCAAGCGGTCGCTTTCTTCAGCTTTTTCTTTGGCTTTTTTCAATTCTCCTTTGGTCTTTTCACGTTCAGTGATGTCTTCAAATGTTGCAACCACCTGATAAGGCTGGCTTTCGTTTTCTCTTAACTTGGGAAAGGAATTGGTGTTGATCCAGTTGTATTCATTTTTATGTGGATTGAACACCCCCATTTTCTTATTGTAAACAGGTTGGCCGGTCCTTAGGGTTACCATGGCAGGGTGCTGCTCACCCGGGAAATCCGATCCGTCTTCATGAATTACCTTCCAACGGGGGTCAATACTTGTTCTTCCGTATAACTGATCAAAGGTCAGGCCCAGTATGTTTGCCGCCGATGGGTTTGCATAGAATATTTCCCCGTTTTGTTTGTGGTAAACAACGCCCTGTGTCATGTTTTCGAATAAGAAGCGATGTTTCTCCTCGCTCTCTTCCAGAGATTGCTCTGCTTTTTTCCGCTGGGTGATTTCGGTGGCTGTTCCGATGATCTCTTTTACTGTGCCATCGGACAGTCTCTCAAAGGGCAGTAATTTTGTATAAAACCACCTTTCTCCAAGTTGAAAATCATACTCGACAGTTTCTCCTTTAAAAGCCCGGGAAAAGTAAGTTTTTAATTTATCGGCATGTTCTTCTCCCATCACTTCATCCAATGTTTTTCCTTTAGCTTGCTGGGTGGTAAAATTAAAATCTTCAGCGATTTCTCCCTCGCTAAAGGTCACCAAATATTGATGGTCACCGCGCTCTCGATAGCGAAACAACTGGTTGCTGCCCAGTCCTTTCAATGTGACTTCAAATTCCTTTAAAGATCTAAACCTCTCTTTTTCATTTTCTTTGTGTTGTGTGGTGTCCCTCATCACGGCCACTATACCATCAACCTCTCCATTTTTTTCAAGGGGGTAGTAATTGATGTTTAGGTGGACACTCCCCAGGTAAGGATAGTTATTGACCATATCGAAGTGAACAGCCTCCCCCTGAAAGGATTTGTCCAGATAGGGTTTGATTTTCTCCCTGAATACTTTCTCACCCAAGACTTCACTTACTTTGTGTCCGATAACCTGTTCATTCTTTAGATGGTGATATTTCAGGAAAGCAGAGTTTACCACAAGGTAATGATAGTTCCTGTCCACAGCAGCCATCATATCTTCAGAGCCTTCGACCATCCGTTTATACTGAAGCAGCTCGTTCTTTTGCTTTTCCAACATTTGGTTGGCTTTCTGCAATTCTTCATTGGAGGCCCTTTCCTCCTTTTTGGTTCCTGGCGATGCGTTTTCTTTATGCAAGAGATAGACCTGTTTTAACTGCTCATTCTCTTTTTTCAGTTCTTTTATTTTCTCTTTTAAGCGGGAGGGGTCATCTGATTCCATAAAGTTTGGTTTTGGGTGGGTTGCCCCCTTATCAATGGAATGATATCAAATACAGTGAGGGTTATCCTAAGTTATGGACAAAGTTACAATGCTTCAGACATGAAAAAAAGTTAAAACGGTTTAAGTTACTTGTTTTTTAGCTATCAGCCTGGGCAAGCCGGTTTTCAGAACCACAAATATTACAAACTGACCATGGTTTCTTTTCCAGGAGCGAATGTCTCCCAGATGTTCCCTGTCGGACACATCACTTTGTGTGGCTTTGGTGTTTTACTAGTGTGGCTTTGGTGTTTTTTAGCCGGCTGCCTTTTAAAGCATTTCGTTCCGTTAAGGATTGCATGCAGGATCATATGGTGGAGTTTCCCATATGTAGGGCATTTGCTGCGAAATAAGTGGGTGTCTGTTCATTATTCAGGCTTGACCAGAATTGGGGCTACCTTTTACATCCCAAACGATGGATGAAATAGAATGAAGTCAGTATGACCGCCATAAAGATGGTGAAAAAGAGCCCAAAGCCCCAGAGTTTGATCAGCCATCCACCAGCAATGGGAAACAGTGCCGGGAGAATGTTGCCCACACCGGCCAGGCCGGCATAG
The DNA here is from genome assembly GCA_913055895.1 of uncultured Bacteroidota bacterium. GTDB lineage: Bacteria > Bacteroidota > Bacteroidia > Bacteroidales > UBA12077 > JAGXLC01. The sequence goes on from CAJXLE010000123.1 coordinate 9,976, forward strand.
AAAGCCCGGTTGTGGTTGGAGGAGATCTCCAGCAACACCCCACTCATGACAATCTGCTGCAGGGCAAAGATCACACCCCCGGGAATAAAAACCAAAAAGAAGACCGAGCTGGATGGTATGAGATAAACCAGTGCGGGCATAATGAATGCCAAAGCACCCATCAAATAAAGCATGGATTGATACCGGATTTTACGGGAATAATAGAACAGGGTGATGCCGGTGATGACGCTGCCGATCACCTTAAACAATAAAAATCTTCCCACCTCATCATTTCCGGCATCATAGATGTCTTTGGCGTACAAGATCAAAAAGGGCAGCAGCGTGACGCTAATGCCCAGGGTGTTGACCATCAGCAGGTAATGCACAAACTTTTTATTTGTCCGGAATTCCTTTTTGATTTCTTTCATGAACCCTTTCACCCCGGCTATTTTGAAGACACTTACCCGGATCTCCTTGACATTCCAGAAGCCAAGCGATGCCACCAGCAGGGAAAAAGCGGCAATGAAAAACAGGGCCGAGTAGTTGGAAGGGTAATCAAACACAACCAGCACCCGGGATGCCAGATAAGCGGAGATCAGTATGCCCGTGTTGGAGATTGCC
>CAJXLE010000124.1 GCA_913055895.1 uncultured Bacteroidota bacterium
ATTTTTTTCAATCCATTGACCCCTGTTAGACCCTAATTTATTATCTTTGAATAAGGGGTAGCGGAGCGTTGTAAAAAATTCACTTACCGCCAGGCCGGCGGGGCAATTTGTATGCCGACATGGCTTGTACAGGCTGACGCCCCAAATGATAACAACAAACAGGGTCATTACCAGTGAATGTACCAGAAAAGTTCCTGCACCATCTTTGGAAATACCGCCTCTTTTCCGAAGACAAACTTTTCACCCACGCCGGCGAAAAAGTGAAGGTTGTTCATACAGGCCAACACAACCGGGATGCGGGGCCAGATTTTCAGAATGCCCGCGTGAAAATTGGCTCCACCACGTGGGTGGGTAATGTGGAAATACACATCCAGTCGTCGGACTGGTACCATCATGGCCATCACAAAGACAGGGGCTACGACAACGTGGTGCTACAGGTGGTGCTCAACCACAACCAAACGGTAAAAAGGACCAACCAGGAAATCATCCCCACCGCTGAACTTGTGTTCGACAACAACCTGCTGCTGCATTACAACCAAATGCTGCAAAACGAATTATGGATCCCCTGTGAAAAGGAGCTGCCGGGAGTAGACCCTTATATCGTGGATTTTTGGCTAAGCCGCTTGACCATTGAGCGACTCGAAGATAAAACCCAGGAAATAGAAGAATACCTGGAGAACAACCACAACAACTGGGAGACAGCATTCTATGTCAAAATAGCCCGCAACTTTGGCTTTAAAGTCAATTCAGACCCTTTTGAGATGCTGGCCCGTTCACTGCCCCTGCGGCACATCATCCGCCACAGGGACAACCTTTTCCAGCTGGAAGCCCTCCTCTTCGGACAGGCAGGCTTCCTGAAACAAAAACGCCTGGATGACACCTACCACATGCAACTTTTCGATGAATACTCCTACCTGAGAAAGAAGTACAACCTGAAGCCCATCGGGAAGCATCTTTGGCGCTATGCCAGGCTCAGGCCTGTCAATTTCCCCACGGTCCGGATAGCCCAGTTTGCTGCCCTCATGCACCAAACCGACAGATTGTTCTCTCATCTGCTTGAAAAAGAACGGCTTGAGGAGATGTGGCAGTTGTTAAAGGCAACCCCTTCACCCTACTGGAACACTCATTATACCTTCCACACACCCAGCCTTTATAAATCCAGGAGTCTTGGAACAGCTGCTTTTCAAAACCTGGTGATCAACACAGTGGTGCCCTTCCTTTTTGTTTACGGCAAAAACCAGAACAAACCCCGGTACAGGGAGAAAGCCCTCGAGCTTCTGCTGGAGCTGCCTCCGGAAAAGAATTCTGTCATCGACCGCTGGAAAAACCGTGGCGTTGAAGTCCCCAATGCCTACCATTCCCAGGCCCTGCTGCAACTAAAGAAACAATACTGCATCAAACACCGTTGTCTCGATTGCGGCATCGGCAACTACATCCTCTCGCATCCCAGCGGGGAGGAACAATATCCCTGAATGCTTTGAAAATTCCCGATACAATCATTTAATTTGATTCATATTCTAATTAATTTATGGGCCAAATGGAGCTTACAAGATCAAACGACCATCTTTTTTTGCGACATTAATGATCATTTTGTCATGGCGTTTCTGGTGACCGGACAAAATTTTGTGCCTTAAAATTTTTTGCTTTAAATATCAAAACTTTAATCAAACTTCCTATTTTTGACTCCCCATTCAGCCATCTGCATAAGAAGGCAATGAATAACAAGAGGCCATGGCAAAATCCCAATGAACATCACAAAAAATAAGAGAATAACTGTTTTGCAGTCGCTTTTGCAATTGGGAAAAGCTGAAAAATAAATAAGTTGATAGGTATGGATTATAAGAACGAAATACGCAGGGAGAGCTTTCGATCCATGTACCTGGCTGTTATTCTGCTCCTGGGTATCGTTCTGATCGGTACGGTAGGATACATCCTGATAGAGGGCTACAGCCTGATAGAAGCCCTGTATATGACGGTCATCACCATGTCGACCGTTGGTTTCGAAGAAGTTGAGCCTTTATCCAATCCCGGACGTGTTTTTACCTTCTTCCTGATCGTTATAAGTTTTGGTATCTTTGCCTATGCGGTCACCACCCTCACCCGATATATTGTAGACGGAATCTTTAGATATTATTATATGGACCTGAAAATCAAAAAACGAATCGACAAGCTCAAGAACCATGTGATCGTTTGCGGATTTGGCCGCAACGGAAGGCAGGCACTGGAAGAGCTTACCCACCATGGTGTGGAAGTGGTGGTGGTTGATTCCAGCCCCGGCATCATCGAGGAACTGCGCAAAATACCCTCCAACATGTATATCGAAGGCGACGCGACGAACGATGAAACCCTTACCGATGCCAACATACAAAATGCCAAAGCATTGATCACCGCCCTGCCCAACGATGCCGACAACCTTTTTGTGGTGCTCACCGCCCGCGAGCTGAACCCCAGCCTGAAGATCATCAGCCGGGCTTCCTACGCCCAGACCGATAAAAAACTCAAGAGTGCCGGGGCCACCAACGTGATCATGCCCGACCGCATAGGGGGTCAACGCATGGCCAAGCTGGTGGCCCAGCCCGATGTGGTCGACTTTCTTGATTTCATCATGCTGCAGGATCCCGATGAAGTATTTTTGGATGAGATCTCCTGCAACAACCTGGATGAATGTTTCACCAACAAAAGCATTGGTGAATGGAGCATCCGCAAGCACACCGGAGCCAACATCATTGGCCTGAAGACCAAGGACAACCGCTATATTGTGAACCCTGGTCCCGAGGTTAAGATCTCACCCAACGACCAGCTTTTTGTCCTGGGCAAGAGAAGCCAAATCAACAAGCTGCGTGACATACTAACCGGCAAAACGCAAATACCCGATGAGAATCCTACTGACAGGAGCTAACGGACTGGTGGGACAGAAAATCAAGGAGGCGCTGGCCCGGGATGAACAGGCAGAATTGTGGGCCACTTCCCTGCATCCCGAGATCAATGTCCTTAAAGGCAATTATCATTACCACACCCTGGACATCACCATGCCCTCTATGGTCGATGACCTCATGCAGCGTGCCCGCCCCCATGTTCTGATCAATGCCGCCGCCCTGGCCAACGTAAACCACTGTGAAAAGGAAAAAGCCGAATGCCAGCAGGTCAACACCGAGGCCGTCACGACGCTCATCCGCCTGGCCAACCACCACAAAACCCACCTGGTACAAATATCCACCGATTTTGTTTTCCAAGGGCAACAGTCCACCTACCAGGAAGACGATCCGCGCAACCCGGTCAACCACTACGGACTGGCCAAAAAGCAGGCCGAAGACCAGGTCATGGAAGAGGCCTCCCTCTGGAGCATCGTGCGCACCATCCTGGTATACGGCTACGTGCCGGAGCTAAAAAGGAACAACCTGGTTACCTGGGTCTACCAGTCTCTCCAGCAAGGCAAACCCATCAAGGTGGTCAGCGACCAGTACCGCATGCCTACACTGGCAGAGGACCTGGCCGGTGCGATCGTACAGATAGCCAGGCAGGAGAAAGAAGGCATTTACCACATCTCAGGCCGCGAGGGCATGAGCATTGAACAGATGGCCCAACGCGTGGGCGACTACTTCAACCTCGACACGTCGCTCATCACCCCGGTTACCTCGGCCGAACTGGGTGAACCTGCACGCAGGCCCACCCACTCGGGCTTCAACCTGTTCAAAGCTGAAAAAGAACTCGGCTACCTACCCCACAGCTTTGAAGAAGGCCTCGAGGTCGTTGAGCAACAAATGAATAAATTTCATTAAAGAAAAATAATTTTCTCCTTTCCTATTGTTCAGAAAAAAAAAATCCATAATTTTGCATTCCTTAAACCAAGTGTGGCAATTTATACAAACAGCGAATATTATGAGTCTAACATCAGAGCAAAAAAAGGAAGTATTCAAAGAGTACGGAGGAAGCGATGCGAATACCGGATCGCCTGAAAGCCAGATTGCTTTATTCACCAGGCGCATCACCGATTTAACCGAGCATCTTAAGCGACACAAAAAGGATTACAGCACCCAGCGGGCATTGCTCAAGCTCGTGGGCAAAAGAAGAAGCCTGCTCAACTATCTCAAAGGAAAAGATATCGAAAGATATCGCGCCATCATCAAGAAGCTTAACTTACGTAAGTAAAAAGGCAATCCCCCATTGCCTTTTTTCATTTCATTCATGCCAAGCATGAGCTCACCGAGAAAAAGGAATTCTTATGAACCAAGTCATTGAAAAAACCATCGACCTGGGTGAAGGTCGCAAAATAACCATTGAAACCGGCAAGCTTGCCAAGCAGGCAGACGGTTCAGTGGTGGTCAAGATGGGACGCACCATGTTGCTGGCCACCGTAGTTTCTGCCAAAGAGGCCAAAGAAGACGTGGATTTCATGCCACTGACCGTTGAATACCGTGAAAAATACGCATCTTTTGGAAGGTTCCCCGGTGGTTTCCTCAAAAGGGAAGCCCGTCCCTCCAACTATGAGATTCTCACAGCGCGACTGGTAGACCGTGCGCTGCGTCCGCTCTTCCCCGACGACTACCACGCCGACACTTTCGTCACCATCCAACTGGTATCTGCCGACAAGGACATCATTCCCGATTCGCTGGCCGGACTGGCCGCCTCAGCAGCCATGACCGTCTCCGACATACCCTTCGAAGGGCCCATCTCGGAGGTGAGGGTGGCCCGCATCGACGGACACTTCAAGATCAACCCCACCTTTGAGGAACTGGAGCATGCCGACATGGACATCATCGTGGGGGCCAACCTGGAGCACGTGATGATGGTAGAGGGAGAGATGAGCGAAGTATCCGAACAGGAGATGCTCGAGGCCATCAAGTTTGCCCACGAAGCCATCAAGGTGCAGTGCACCATCCAGAACGAGATGGCAGAGGAGCTGGGCGTCACCAAACGCGAATACCATCATGAGGAGAACGATCAGGAGCTGAGGAAACTGATTCACGACCAGCTCTACGACAAGATATACGAGGCTGCCAAAAACAACAAGGCCAAGCATGAGCGTTCGGATGCCATCTCCCAGATCAAGGAAGACTTCATCAACCAGCAGGTTGAAGAGAAAGGTGAAGAAGAGGTGCCCACTGCCCTGATTGATCGCTACTATCATGAAGTGGAGAAAGAGGCCGTCCGCACCCTCATGCTGAAGGAACAAACACGTGTTGACGGAAGAAAATATGATGAAATAAGGCCGATATGGTGTGAGGTCGACTACCTGCCTGCCGCCCACGGATCGGCTATCTTCACCCGTGGTGAGACCCAGTCGCTGACCACCGTCACCCTGGGTACCAAACTTGACGAACAGGTCATCGACGAGGTGTTGATACAGGGCACAGAGAAATTCGTGCTGCATTACAACTTCCCGCCTTTCTCGACCGGTGATGCCAAACCCGTAAGGGGTGTGAGCCGCCGGGAAGTGGGGCACGGCAACCTGGCCCACCGGGCACTCAAAGGCATGGTGCCCCTGGAAGAAGACAACCCATATGCCATCCGGGTGGTATCCGACATACTGGAGTCCAACGGATCATCATCCATGGCCACCGTATGTGCCGGCACACTGGCCCTGATGGATTCGGGCATACAGATGAGAAAACCTGTCTCCGGCATCGCCATGGGACTGATCACCGACGAGGAGGGCAACTATGCCATACTGTCGGACATCCTGGGCGATGAAGATCACCTGGGCGACATGGACTTCAAGGTTACCGGCACCGAGGATGGCATCACCGCCTGCCAGATGGACATCAAGATCTCCGGCCTCTCTTACGACATTATGGAAAAAGCCCTTGAACAGTCGAAAGAAGGACGTCTTCACATCATGGGCAAGATGAAAGAGACCCTTTCCGAGCCCCGTCCCGACTATAAGCCCCATACACCAAGGTTCGAGCAGGTGCGGATCGCCAAGGACATGATCGGGGCACTGATTGGTCCGGGTGGCAAGATCGTACAGCAAATACAACAGGAAACCAACACCACCATCACCATCGAAGAAAAAGAAGAGTATGGCCAGGTGGATGTTTTTGCCGAGAACAAGGAGTACGTCGACAACGCCGTGGAGCGCATCAAGCAAATCGTTGAAGTCCCCGAGGTGGGTAAGGTCTATAAAGGTACCGTCAAATCCATCGTATCCTTTGGTGCTTTTATCGAAATCATACCTGGCAAGGAAGGACTGCTCCACATCTCCGAAATCGACTGGAAGCGTATCGAGAGTGTGGACAGCGTGCTGAAAGAGGGCCAGGAAATAGAGGTCAAGCTCATCGACATCGACAAACAAACGGGCAACCTCAGGCTTTCCAGAAAAGCATTGATTCCCAGGCCCAAGAAAAACCCAAGGAAAGACTAGTCCACCCACATCCATTCAATACAAAAAATCAGGAGCCCGGCTTCTGATTTTTTTTATATATTTACCCACCACAAACCAAGTACGAACCGCACAACCCAATGTTATGATCAAGAAATTGCTTCCCCTATTTGTCATCACGGCCGTTGTCTTCTCCTCGTGTAAAAAAAATGCTTATGATTATCCCAAAACACGCAAGGTCGACACCGTAAATGAGTACTTTGGAACCCGGGTGCCCGATCCTTACAGGTGGCTGGAAAACGACACATCCCAGGCGGTAGCACAGTGGGTGAAAGCCCAGAATAAGGTCACTTTCAACTACCTGGAAAACATCCCCTACCGTGAAAAGATTGCCGGCAGGCTGGAAGAGATATGGAACTATGAACGCATGAGCGTGCCACGCCAGGCAGGTGGCAAATACTTCTTTCTCAGAAACACCGGTTTGCAGGACCAGGATGTCCTTTTCATGAAGGAAAACCTCGACGGGGAGGCGGAAAAAGTGGTCGATCCCAACACTTTCTCCGAAGATGGATCTGTTGCACTCATGGACTATGCGGTGTCGCCATCTGGCAAATACCTGGCATATACCGTATCACGCGGAGGATCGGACTGGCGGGAAGCATATGTGATCAACCTCGACAACAAAGAGAAACTCGACGATCACCTTCAATGGATCAAGTTCTCAAACATTGCCTGGTACAGGGATGGTTTCTTTTACAGCCGCTATAAGAAGCCAGGCCAGGGAAAGGCCCTTACCCAGGCCAACAAGAACCACAAAGTTTATTACCACGAGCTGGGCACCCCACAATCGGACGACCGCCTGGTGTTCAACAAACCCGACCACCCCAAGCGCAACTACTCCCCCAACGTCTCCGATGATCAGAAATACCTGTACATCTATGAAACCCGTTCCACTCATGGGAACAATGTCTACATCAAAAACCTGGAGCACGACGGGCCCTTCGTCAAGCTCACCACCGGCTTTAAGTATGAATACGAAATCATCGATCATATTGGCGATCAAATGGTCGTGCGCACCAACTACAAAGCCCCAAAATACAAAGTGGTGATCATTGATATCCACAAACGCGATGTGGGCAACTGGATCGACCTGATTCCGGAGAAAAACAATGTGCTCAGCTCATGTGAAGTTGCAGAAGACAGGATCATAGCCTCCTACATGGAGGATGCCCACAGCAAGCTGGAAGTATACAATATGAAGGGCGAGCGTCTGTACCCTGTTGAGCTGCCGGGACTGGGCTCGGTCAATTCCATCTCTGCCAATGCCAAAAGCGACCAGTTCTTCTTTTCTTTCAGCTCATTTACCACACCACCGCAAATATGGCGGCACAACCTGGAGGATCGCAGCACCAGAGGCCATTTCAAAGCCCAGACGGGTTTTGATTCACAAAACTTCGTCACAAAGCAGGTCTTCTACAAAAGCAAGGACCAAACGCGCATCCCCATGTTCATCGTACACAAGAAAGGACTGGACATGGACAAAAAACATCCCGTCTTCCTTTATGGTTATGGGGGCTTCAACATCAGCCTCACGCCCAGCTACAGCACCAGCAACATGATATGGCTGGAGAACGGGGGCATATACGCCGTAGCCAACATCCGCGGAGGCGGAGAATACGGTGAGAAATGGCACAAGCAGGGCATGAAAAGTCTCAAGCAAAATGTTTTCGACGATTTCATCCATGCCGCCAAACACCTGGTGGACGAAGGCTACACCACCAGCGACCAGATAGCTATCCACGGTGGTTCGAATGGCGGCCTGCTGGTGGGTGCCGTGGTCAACCAGCGTCCCGAACTCTTTGAGGTGGCCGTACCCGCCGTGGGCGTAATGGATATGCTGCGCTATCACAAGTTCACCATTGGATGGGCCTGGGCCGATGAGTACGGCACCAGCGAAGATTCTGTTGCCTTTGAAAACCTCTACGCATATTCCCCCCTGCACAACATCGAAGAGGACAAACCCTACCCGGCCGTGCTGGCGCTGACGGCCGAGCGTGACGACCGGGTGGTGCCGGCCCATTCCTTCAAATATATTGCCACCCTGCAGGAAAAATATGACGGGCCCAACCCCACAATGATCCGCATACAAACCAAAGCAGGCCACGGTGCTGGCAAAGCCACCAGTGCCCAAATACAGGAAGAAGCCGACATGTGGTCGTTCGTCTTTGACAACATCGAAGGCCTTGAACCCAAATACTGATGAAACAACTCCCCCACAGCGGGGTAAGTTCCACAAGGCCTAAGAGATCAAATAAAGATCATCTTGTGAAGCATCACCCTGTGAGATAAATTCCAAAACAGCTGCCCGAAGGAGGAACCACCCGACCACACCTCCCTTCGGGCAGCTGAAGATTTACTGAAAACAACTATATCTGCCAAAAACAGCTTAATGAAGTGGAGCATTACAACTACATCGTTATTGAAGGAAATATAGGGGCCGGCAAAACTTCCCTGGCCAAAATGCTGGCCGAAGAGTACCAGGCCAACCTCCTGCTTGAAAAGTTTGAAGACAACCCTTTTCTGCCCAAGTTTTACAAAAATCCGGATAAGTACGCCTTCCACGTTGAACTATCGTTTATGGCCACCCGCTACCAGCAACTGGTCAACGAGCTGCCCTACCAAAATCTTTTCAAAACCTTTTCCCTGGCCGACTTTTACTTCTCCAAATCCCTGCTTTTTGCCAAAATCACCTTATCGGAACCGGAATTCCGCCTTTACCGGCAAATCTTCAACATCATCTACAAGTCGATCCCCCGTCCGGATCTTTACGTGTACCTGCATATGGATGTCGACCGTCTGCTGGAAAATATCCACCACAGGGGCAGGGAATATGAACAGGAACTGGATCGAGGCTATCTGAAGAACCTGGAGAGGGAATACTTTGATTATCTGAAACAACAAAACAACATGCGCATCTTGATACTGGATATGAACAAGATAGACTTCATCAAAAATGATCCTGACTATCAATCTGTTAAAAACACTATCTTTAAGAAAAAGCATCCAACGGGCATCAGCCGTTACATTTTTTAATACCCAGATAACAGAATTTTATCCATTTTATTTTTATTTTAATCAAAACATTATTAAGTTTGTACTTGACAGAATCCGAACATTAACCAAAGATTTATTCATAAACAAATAATCGGAAGCAATTATGAAAAAGTTAAACTATCTAACAATCTTTCTAATAGCAGCAGTACTTCTCAGCAGCTGCGGTGGTATTGATAAGATGAAAGAAGAGTATGGCACCCTCACTTTCACCACCACACCTAAAGTACTGGAAATGCATGGTGGCGAAGTAGAGTACAGCATTCAGGGAGACATTCCGCCTGAGTGGTTCAATAAGAAAGCCATTGTTGAATTCACTCCGGTACTCAAATATGAAGGTGGCGAAAAGGAACTGCCATCCAAAACATTCCAGGGCGTTGATGTGGAAGCCAACAACAAGGTGGTAGAATTTGAAACCGGCGGATCTGTAGAATTCAACGGCACTTTCACCTACGAAGATGCCATGCGCCAGTCACAGCTGGTGATGAGAGGTGAAGCCAGGGTCGCCGACGGAGAGGAAGCCCTTCCCCTCCCTGAGAAACAAGTCGCCAAAGGCGTGATTGCCACTCCCAAGCTGGTGATGAAAGACGCCAATGTCGTCATGATGAAGGACAAGTTTGAGCGCGTTACCACCCACCAGGAGAAAGCCGATATCCATTATGTTATTGAAAGGGATAACGTAAGGGATTCCGAGCTGGGACAGGAAGACATCAAGAAGCTCGAAGATTTTGTTAAGAGTGTTGAAAAAGCTCAGAACAAAAACTACAAAGGCATCAAGATTCACGGATATGCTTCCCCC
>CAJXLE010000125.1 GCA_913055895.1 uncultured Bacteroidota bacterium
CGGGCAATATCTTTCCCGGCAGGATACAGTTCCTCCCGGTACCACATTTACCGACACCCTGCCGGGATCAGCCGAAAGTAAACCACGAACGCGCAAGGATGATACCCTTTCCGGGCAAAAAGTTGATAGCACGGCCACCAGTATGGATTCACAAACACGTTTCTATGCTTACCACCATTTGTCTTACTCCACCAACCAGAAAAGATACACCGACGACGACCCCCTTTCGTCTTTTTACAGCCCTTACCCCGTTTATCTTGATTCTACCAAAACGCGCGACAAAGCCCTGCAAAAATCATTGAAGAACACTTTCAAACTGGTTTATGCCAACCGTTTTGCCAGATTAAGTGCTGGTCTGGACCATGAATTTATTAATTATTCATATGTTTTACCCAACCAGGGAGAAGTGACCGATTTCGACCTGCTCAGAACGAGAACCTACAACAACACCTCCATCAACAGCTCCATGTCCCTGCATATTGACACCACTTTCTCCTTTAGTGCCGAAGGCCGTTATTATTTGCTTGGTTTCAAAGAGGGGGATTTGTATTTGAACGGTACGTTAAGCCAGTCGCTGGGCAACAACAGGCTGACGATAGATGGCAGGTACCATCGTTATGAACCCGACTATTTCTTCCAGCATTATCATTCCAATTATTTTTCGTGGGACCAGCCCCTGTCTAAAATTCGGAAGATTCAGGCTGAAGCCCGTTTTCATCTTAATTCGTGGAAGACCACTTTTTCTTTTGAGCCCTCATTGATCCGTAATTATACTTACCTTGACACCAGTGCCCAACCTGCCCAGAAACAAAGGGAACTACAGTTGCTGGTAGCTTCGGTGCAGAAGGATTTTAAACTGTGGAAATTTCATTCCACCAACAAGGCCGTATTTCAATATACCGACGAGACCGGGGCCCTGTCCGTCCCCATGTTTTATTTTTATCACCGATTTGCTTTCCGCCATACCTTCCATTTCCAGGTGACAGGAGGTAAGTTGAAAACCCAGCTGGGATGGTCGTTGTATTATTTTCCCGAATACAAGATGGATGACTATATGCCGGCACTCGGCATGTATTACCGACAGGAAAAGGAAAGCATTGGCAACAGGCCCCTCCTGAACCTTTTTGCCAACATACAGATCAAACGCACCCGCATATTTGCCAAGTTGTACCACCTGAGCAGCTACGTTCAACCCCGGGATTACTATACGGCACCCCGCTATCCTATGTCTCCAATGATGGTAAAATTTGGTGTATCATGGAGTTTTTATGACTGATTTTTTGCAATTATTTCATGATTCAGAAAATATTTCTTTTAAGTTTGTTATGGTTTTACCAAACACGGATTATTTTGAATAAATATCCATTGTTTTTAAAATTAGTATCACCTCTTCTCTTTATCGCCCTTTTATTGTTGGGTTTTTCCTGTAAGACGAAGCAAGAAGACGCTTCAGAGAAGGTAAACCGGCTGGAGGAGATACGGCAATCGGGGAAACTGGTCGGCATCACCGATTATAATTCCACCAACTATTTCATCTACCGGGGCAAACCCATGGGTTTTCAGTACGATCTGCTGAAAAGGTATGCCCAGCACCTCGATGTGGAGCTGGAGATACGTGTGAACAAAGATATGGACAAAAGTTTTGAAGCCCTGGAAAGTGGCGAAGCCGACATCATGGCGTTTAACCTTGCCGTAACCGAAGAGCGTAAACAGCGTATCGATTTCACCATACCCTATACCCAAACCCGTCAGGTATTGGTACAGCGCAAGCCCGAAGACTGGCGTTCCATGTCGCAACGGGAGCTGGAACGCCACCTTCTTCGTAACCAGCTGGAGCTTAAGGGCAAAGTGGTTTATGTGAGAGCCAATTCATCGTATGAGCAACGCTTGCGCAACCTGTCCGAGGAGATAGGTGGCGGCATCCGCATCATTGAGAAAGACAATTACTCTGAGGAACAGCTCATTGCCCTGGTGGCCAGGGGTGAGATCGACTATACCATATGCGATGAGAACGTGGCCAAGGTCAACAGCACCTATTACCCCAATATTGATGTGAAGACGGCCATCAGCTTCCCACAAAACCTGGCCTGGGGAGTCCCACGCAATGCCGATTCACTTCTTACCTCGGTGAACAGCTGGCTCAGCTCTTTTAAGTCGGACATTGACTACACCCTGGTGTACAACAAGTATTTCAGGAACCGCAAATCGGCACTGATATGGAAAAGTGATTATTACTCCATCAGCAGCGGTAAGATTTCACCTTATGATGATTTGATCAAGAAGTACAGCGATGAGATAGGTTGGGACTGGCGGCTGCTGGCATCACTGATTTTCCAGGAATCACGTTTTAAACCCAATGCCGAGTCGTGGGCCGGGGCTTATGGCCTGATGCAGTTGATGCCATCTGTTTTAAAGCGTTTTGAGGTGCAGGACAAGGGCTCACCACATCAAAACATCCGGGCGGGTGTGGAATTTCTGCAGTGGCTGAACAGGCAGGTAAAAAAGCTGGGGATAGACGACACGCAGGAGCGTATTAAATTTGTGCTGGCAGCCTATAATTGTGGGTTGGGTCATGTGCTGGATGCCAGACGCCTGGCCGAAAAATATGGCGGCGACCCCAATGAGTGGGATGTGATCAAAGAATACCTGTTGAAGAAATCCAACCCGGAATACTACAACGACGAGGTGGTTTATTACGGGTACTGCCGGGGTATCGAGACCTATAACTATGTCGATCAGATCCTCGACCGTTACGAGCATTATAAAAACATCATCGAGGAAGGCTAGTGTGGCTGCCAAAAGGCTCGTTCAGAATACAGGGAGCCCATAAAGGCTGTTTGCTTATGAGTCCGGAGATGGATCTGCGTCCATCCGAGAGCGGTTTTTTGATGCATTAAAGGAATCCTTCCCTGTATATTTCCAGAAATTCGGACATGATCATGGCGGTGGCACCCCAAATACGGAGACCGTTGTACTTGTAGAAAGGTGCTTTAATGTGGCGGTTGTTTTCCAGGATGCTTTCATTTTCTATCAGGCACCCTGGCTCCATCAGGTCGCGAACCCGTATTTCGTATATCCGGGCCACTTCCTTGCTGTCGGGTATAAAACGGGGGAGTTGGTTCAGGGTGCCAATAACCGGTTGAACCATGTGGTTGCTCACCGGTATATAGAGTGGGGTGAGCTTGCCCAGCACCCGGATTTGTTGTGAGCTGATCCCGACCTCTTCATGTGTTTCCCGCAGCGCCGTATGAACAATATCCTGGTCGCCCGTTTCCATTTTGCCCCCCGGAAAGCTGATCTGGCCACTGTGCGCCCCCCGGTAAACAGGTCTTTGTATAAGGACGGTATGAAGTTCGTTGTACCTGGAAAACAGTAAAACCAAAACCCCGGCTTGCTGTGTTTCGGGATCGGATGCTTTTTCAGGTCTTTCCAGGGGTGCCATCCTGAGCTGGGCATTCTGGCCCGGCAATGGTCTTTGCAGCAGCTTTTTCAATCTTTTGTGAGCTTCTGTGGTATATCCGTCCATACAGGAAAATTCTATTTATGATGTTTACGGATAAATTCCTCCACTTCAGGTACACCGCCCTGGTAAACCAGGTAACCGTTGTAGGGTTCTTTCTCCGTTATCTCATCGTTGATCGGTGTCAGCATCAGCTTTTTAACTTCCTCGCGGTCGTATGTTTGCCCCAGGGCCCATCCCAGCTTGATGTAAGCCACTTCGGGCAGCATGTTTTCAGCTGGTATCATCCCCAGGTCCATCAGGTCCCTGCCGGTGTCGTAAACAAACATGTGCACATACCCCCAGAGGGTTTGTACGGTCATATAGATGTGTACCCCTTTTTCCACGGCTCTTCTCAGTGCGGGATAGACGGGTTTGTTGACGTGTCCAAGGCCCGTTCCCGCTATCACGATGCCTTTGTAGCCCCGATCGACCAGCGCGTCGATGATGTCGGGTTGCATGTTGGGGTAATAATAGAGTATGGTGACTTTCTCCTCGAAATAGGGAAGGATCTTAACCTGCCGGTCCTGGCGCCTCGGTTTGTAATTCTGCTTGATGGGGGATACCTTGTCGCGGGTGACTGTGGCCAGGGGTACATCGCCAATGGTGCGGAAGGTGGAGCGGTAGGATGAGTGCATCTTGCGCACCCGCGTGCCGCGGTGCAGAAAGCCGTATTCGTCGGAGGTGGGACCGAACATGCAGACCATGACCTCTGCGATGTCGGAGTGGCCAGCGGTGTAGGCCGAATGGATCAGGTTGAGGGCGGCATCGGAGGAGGGTCGGTCTGATGAGCGTTGTGATCCCACCAGCACGATGGGCACGGGAGGGTTCTGGACCATGAAAGTCAAAGCCGAAGCTGTATGGTGGAGGGTGTCGGTGCCATGGCCGATGATGATGCCCTGGATGCCGTTTTCTATCTCCTCGCCTATGGCCCTGGCCAGCTGGATGTATTGCTGCGGACCCATGTTTTCGCTGAAGACGGCAAAGACTTTCTCGGTGGTCAGGTTGCATATATCGGCCAACTCGGGCACCGCACCATAGAGTTCGCCTGGGGAAAAAGCCGGAATAACCGCTCCGGTGCGGTAATCAAGCCTGGAAGCAATCGTCCCGCCGGTACCGAAAAGCTTCACATTCGGCAGATGTTCCGAATAGGGGAACTCCTCTCGGGTATCCTATAGTTGGCTTTTTCGAAACCGGTCTCCACCATCTCTTTTATGGTGTCGGTGTCAATACCTATGTTGTAACCCGTGGGTATTTTGAGGACAAGGTGCTTGTCGTCGTCGTTTTCGGAACGCGGCAGGATCTTGCCCTCGAAATGTCCACGGGTGGTTTGGATGTTTACTTCGCTCCAGACGCGGATGTTAAATTTTTTCAGCACATCCAGCGCCCGGCCCTTGTAACCCTGATGGGTTTCCTTGTCTGTTTCCATTAAGCGGGTTTGTTGTTGAAGTATTGTTTGTAAAGCTCTATGTGCCTGTCGGCCATGGCCTCCCAGCTGTAATGGTCGACGATAAGCCTGTTGGCTTCCTCCCCGAGCTTATCACGGAAAGACTCATCGCGTAGGATCTTGAGCATGCCTTCGGCAAACTCATTGGAATCCTCCGGGTTGACCAGCATGCCGTTTTTCTCATGGGTGATGGTGTTGCGTATGCCACCGAATTTGGAAGCAACAACAGGTTTGCCGCATGCCATGGCCTCCTGGGATGTCATGCCGAAAGGTTCGAACAGGGAGGGCAGCACAAACATCTCTGCCTGCTGGTAATATTGCACCAGCTTTTCGTCGGGGACATAACCTATGATGTGAACCCTGTCCATATTCTTGTCGTTGATGATTTGCTTCATCTTATCAAAGACCGACTTTTCCCTGGGCTTGGGGTTGGGCGATCCCCCGCCGATGACCAGGTCTATGTCGCCGATCTCCTTTCGCACGATGTCAAAGGCATGCAGCAGCAGGTCGTGGCCCTTGTTGGTGTCGATGCGGCTCAGACAAAAGATGTACTTGTCGGGCAGATCGGTGGGCTTTTGCTTTTCTTCTTCTGTAGGTATATGGTAGGTGTGGATGTTGACACCAGGTGGTATGATCTCGATGTTGGAGGCGTCGTACCCGTACAATTCGTTCAGCTTTTCCTTTTGCACCTGTGAGGTCAGGGTATGGGCGTTGACCGAACGGAAGATGCGCATCTCTTCGTCGATGCGTTTCCGGAAGTTGAACTTTTCCTCCATCTCTTCGGGGTCGCCTCCCATCTGGTCCTGTTTCCAGGCTCCCAGGCTGTGGGCGGTAAAAAATGCAGGTTTGTCAAAAGCCTTGGCCACCTCCAGGGTGACGATGCCTGCATCTACATAATGTCCGTGAAAAAGGTCATAATCCAGGTCGTTGTCTTTGATAAACTGTATCATGTTTTTCGACAACTCGGGCAGCACATCGTAAATGAATTCCTTGGGAATGAACTTCCACTCACCGGCAGGAATACGAACAATACGAACATTGGGGTGATCGGGTACCGGATCCACCTGTTGCCTGTTTTTGTCGAACCAGCGGGTAAAAATATCCACCTTGTAGCCCTGGCGTGCGAGGGCCTTTGACAATTCCAGCACGTAAACCACCTGTCCGCCGGTGTCGGTTTGTCCCAACTGCGGAACCGGATCGAAATAGCCATGGGTGCTGAGCATGGCTATGCGCTTGATATCTTTTTGTGCATGCATCATTTCTTCAGATTTTTGAGTTCATAGTCCTTGGTGATGATCAGGTCTGCTTTCGTTCTTTGTGACCGTATGATTTCGTGTTCGATCCTGAGTATCCTCTCGAGAAATTCATCCTGTTTTTCGCGGCTTCTTTCAGCCCGGGTTTCCTTTGTGTCGAAATAGTTCCGGTCAATGAAAACACGGGTATGGGGATTGTTGAGAGCCGTGGTGTAGGTGCCTTCGGCAATGACCACCTTGATACCCGAGAGGTCAACCGTTTCTGTCTCCACCTTGTCTTCTTCAAAATAAACCAGGGGTTTTTCAATATGGTCCTTTCCTTCGACGGCCTCCTGGATGTTTTGATCCAACAGCTCCAGCTTAACCTCCGAAGTGCCGACATGGTTGATGTCCTTTTCGCGCATTTTGGCATTGGTCTTGGGAGGATAATGGAAATAATCGTCCTGTTGGAAAATGAAGGCCTGCAGATCATGTTTTTCCAGTTCCTGTTTCAGTGTTTCCGCCGTCTCCGATTTTCCGCTTCCCGATTCTCCGGCGATGGTTATGGCATAGCGGCCGGGAGATTTTTTGATCTCGGGTACAACCACTTCGGCAACCATCTTTGCCGATTTCACATGGTGTTCTTTAATAACCAGTTTGTCGCCTCTCATATCGCTATAGTTTAAGGATTTACCTTCTTCTGTTCAATTTCCTCACGCAAATCGCTCAGGGGTATGTTGCCGAGCGCGCTATGATGCAACTGCCCCATGATCCAGTCCGTCCTGCCGTTGGCACTGGCCGAGTGACGTACCTGTTCAAATTTCCTGTGAAGCCTGGGCAGCTGTTTTAAAATCTCTTCCTTTTTCATGGGTTTATAATGAATATTGGCCAGTATTTGTTCAAAATCGATGTTGGGATTGGTGTACACCCATGGCAACATTCTTTTGGCAATCTCTTTTTTCAGTCCCTTCCTGTTGATGAATTCAAAAAGATCGCAGACGTGGGCATATTGAAAATCTTTGTGGCGGGTGTGGTGGCCTTCCACAAATTTCAGGGTATGCCCGAAAAAGGTGCCGATGAACCGTGCCTGGTATCCCAGCTTGTCAGCAATGCTGCTGACCAGGGGATACAGATCTTTGCTGAATATGTAATGGTAGGTATCCTCGGGAACGTTCCATTCCTGGAGTTTATGATATCTTTCGATGATTTCTTCGGGAAGTTGGCGGCGCCGCTCTTCGATGTATTTTTTGTCCAGGGGGATGGGTGCCGAGTCGGTGTCGGGGTACATGCGGTCGGGACCGGGAAGCACCCTTTCAAAGATGGTGGTGCCGTCGGCAAAGGTTTTGCGGGTCTCCCTGGGTACCTCATGGAAAGCCATCCGGCACCTTTCTTCCACCGTCTCCAGGGCCGTGGGTATGTCTTCCTGGGGACCCCAGATGATGAGCTGTGCATCACGGGGGTCTGCAGTAAAGCGTTCACGAATGGCATGGAACGTGTTGGGGTTGGTCGCGGGCTCCTGTTCCTCGGAATGGCTCATGTTGGGTCTTTCCAGGCAGGCAATCACCTTAAGACGGTCTTCAATCTCATCGGCAAAGACTTTGCCTGGCTGGGTAAAATGGGAGAGTACCCCGTCAAAGCCGGGCAGGTTGATGGCGTAAATTTTTTCACCCTGGCTGGCTGCCTGTTGCAGCCATTCATCGTGAAGGCCTGGGGCCTGTATGTCGATCTCCCTGTGCTCCATCTGCCAGTTTTCGGGTCGGTCCACCTGCCGCAGGAGCTGTTCTTTAATAAAAAGAAGGGCCCACTGGCGAAAAGCTTCGTTGTGGGAGAGCTCCGGTATCCATTTGTTGTGGGCCACTCCCTTCAATTCGACGCGGGTGCCTCCGCGGCAGCTGACATTGACATCTTCCCGTCCGCTGCCGATCCCGGTGCGTACCTTTCCGGTGCTGCGGTTCAAAAAGCGGATGTATTCGGCAGCTTCCCGCAGCTCGTCGGGGGTAAACATGTCCGGGTAGGTAACGGTCTCTATCAGGGGCATCCCCAGCCTGTCGGTTTTAAAGACACGGGTGTGGCGAATGTCGGATATCTCGCGGCAGGAATCTTCTTCGAGGCTCAACTGGATCAGGCGCACGGTTTTGTTGGACAGGGGCAGCTCGCCTTCCACGCCGATGATGGCTGTACGCTGAAAGCCTGTAGGGATGCTCCCGTCCAGGTATTGTTTTCGGGTGATGTGCACTTCTCCGACGATGTTGAGCTTACATTGGAGGGAGATGTCGAGGGCGATCTCCAGGGCCTGCTGGTCCATCCTGAAAGGCGGGGTGTCGTCAATCTCGTAGGTGCAGGCAGTGGTGTTGTTGATGCGGTAGATGATTTGCTTTCTGGTTTTGTATTCCATCAATGCAGTGCCGTCGTATTCCCCCAGCTCACTTAGTGTTGGTCGCATATGCCTGACCACCTCAGCGTCGTAGTCATCATCATCGTGGTATATGCCGGCAGGACAATGACAGAACAATTTCTCTTTGGTTTTAAGTTGTTGGTGGACCTCCAGCCCCGATTTGAATCCTATCCTTTCGTAATCTTCACGCGTGGCTTTTTTTCTGTTTACATATCCGATTTTTTGACGGGTTTGCTGGTAGTTTTTTCTGGGGTCAACGGGATGCACGTTTTCCATGTTCTGTTTTTATCAGGGTTGTTTCGAATCGGTTAATTTAGGAAAAAAAACGCTAACTGCCAAATGCCAGCACAGGGTACTGACGCCATATGGCGCTGATTTCGTGGGGAGAAAATATGTCTGGCTTCTAGTTGAAGCGAATGGTTTTGATGGGACTGATTTTGGCCACTACATAGGAGGGAATGACCAGCATCATCACGGTGATGAGCAGGGTGCCGGCATTCAGCAGGAGGATGTGCACGATTTTCAGGTTGATGGGTACTTCGGTGAGCATATAATTAGCCGGATCCAGGCTGATCAAGCCAAATTGTTGTTGTATCAGGCACAGGGCAATTCCGATTACATTGCCCCAGAGCATTCCTTTACCTATCAGGAAGCTGGAGAGGTAGAGGAAGATTTTGCGTATGTTCCAGTTTTTGGACCCCATGGCCTTGAAAAGTCCGATCATGTTGGTGCGCTCCAGGATGAGGATGAGCAGTCCCGAGATCATGTTGAATCCTGCTACCGCCAGCATCAGGATCAGGATAACCCATACGTTGATGTCTGTCACATTGAGCCAGTCGAATATCTGCGGGTATTTCTCGGTTATGCTGAGCACCCGGAGCTTGGATCCGTCTTCAAAAACCTTGTAGGTGTAGTTGTTGCGGATGAAGGAGGTCAGCCTGGGTATCCTGTCGAAATCTTCGATGAGCACTTCAAAGCCGCTTACCTGTTCTTCAGCCCAGTTGTTCAGTCTTTGTACATGCTTGATGTCACCCAGGATGAATTGTTTGTCAAGCTCCTGGAGCCCGGTGTTGTATATGCCGGCGACCTTGAATCTTCTCATCCGTGGTGGCTCTTCTACGAAATACATGCCCACAAAGTCGGCCGTGTCCAGCTCCAGGAGGTTGGCGATGTACTTGGATACCAGTATCCGGTCGGTGGTGGTGGAGTCATTCACCCGGAAAGCCTGTCCGCGTATGATGTTTTCCCGGAAGAAGCTCCAGTCGAAATCCGGTCCCACCCCTTTGAGCACAGCCCCCTGTATGTTGTCGCGGGTTTTTAGGATGCCTGCTTTGATGGCAAAGGGTTGAATGTGCTTGATCCCCTCGATGCTGTCGAGCCCGGGGTAGAAATCCTGCTTTTTGCTGACGGGTTTGGTTTCGAAAGAGGTGTTCGTGTCGTGGTTGATGATCTGGATGGGGGAGCCGAAACCAATGATTT
>CAJXLE010000126.1 GCA_913055895.1 uncultured Bacteroidota bacterium
AACGCGCCGCCGAGGGCGCCAAGCGCCGATCCGAGCAACCGGAGTGCGTTCGCCACCGCGACCATGCTCCTACGGTGACTGACGAGGACAAAAATCCTCCCGTTTATGAGCGATGACGCGGCCACCCGCCCCCGTGTTCCGAGGCAACCAGTTCGCCGTCGTCGTTCATCCGGTAATTGTCACCTGATGGTCCCAGCAGGTAGGCGTAACAATGGTGGCGGGCATCATGATATTTGTTTTTCAGGTCGTTGAGCCGCGATTTGACCTCCTCCTCCGTTTTCACCGGGAAGGCAAATCCCAGAAATTTGCTGCCCTTCTCCTTGTAGAGGCTTTCCGATGGTGTTGCCAGGGTCAGGTATTGGTCATTTTCCATTTGTTGTCAGGTTGTATACGACAGGATGTATATGGCCACAAATGACAATACGATGCCTGTCCAGTTCAGGAAGGTCAGCTTTTCCCTGAAGGCTATCAGGCCAATGATCACCGACAGTCCGACAATTCCGATGTTGTTGATGCCGAAAACAACTGAGCCGTCGATGGGAACACCGGAGGGCAACTTATGGTTCAGGGCCAGGATGAGAAACCAGATGGAGCCATAGTTGCCAAGGCCCAGCAGGGTCCCCCACATCATTGTCCTGGGTCGCAGAAGCGATTTAAACGAGGTGCCCTGTACCAGGTTGGTGACAATGCCGGTAACGGCTGCAATGGAGAAAAGAACGGCCGAAAAAAGGGTGGAGGTGCCGTTGTCGATGTATTTGAACTGGGCGAGTTTGATGATCGAATCGATCACCCCCATTCCCAGGAAAAGGGTGATGGGCAGGTAAATATACCGGGGGTCAAAATCGATCCTGCGCTTGCGGTAGACGGTAAAAAATACTGCCAGCAGGGCCAGTATGATGCCGGAGATTTTCAGGGTGGTGATGTGGTCGTAGGGGTCATAAAGCAGGGAGAAAGTGATGGGGATGATCACCGACATCTTACTGGCAACGGTGGTGATGGCAATGCCCACTTTTTGTGACGATTTTCCAATCAGCACAAAACCAATCACAAACAAAATGCCTATGGTGACAGCATATGGGAACCAGGGATTGCCGTAAAGGGGAAAGATGTCCGGATCATAGTTGCTGATGGAGAATCCCAGTATGGAGGCCACGATGTAGTTGATGATGATCACATCGAAGTTGCGGATGCCGTACCTGTGGACATACTTGAATATGACAAAAAGGGAGGTGGAGGAGAGTATGCTGAGCAGTAGGAATATCATGATGCTGTTGTGCAGTTTTTTTATTGTGCCGCAAAACTAAGCATGAACAGGCAGAAAAAAAACAGGCTCCTGTTGCAAAGAACCTGTTTTCGAGCACCATCAAGCGGATAGATGTTTTTCATATCTTCAGTTTTTTCTCAATGTTGTCGACCGTCTGTTTGAAGCGTTTGTCGGTGTCAATCAGGTTGTTCACCGTTTTGCAGGCATGCAGTACCGTGGCATGGTCCTTTCCGCCAATTTGCGACCCGATGGAGGCCAGCGAGGCCTTGGTCAGGGATTTGGAAAAATACATGGCTATTTGCCTGGCCTGGACGATTTCCCTCTTGCGTGTTTTGGAATGCAGCTGGTCGGGCGATATCTCAAAGTAATCGCATACGATCTTCTGGATGTAATCGACCGAGATCTCTTTTTTGGAGTTCTTGACCAGTTTGTCGATCACCTGCCGGGCCAGCGAAATGTTGATCTCTTTTCTGTTCAGTGTTGACTGGGCCAGCAGGGAGATCAGTGCACCCTCCAGTTCCCTGATGTTAACGGTGATGTTGGAGGCGATGTATTCGATGATGTCATCCTTCATGTCGATGCCATCGTGGTAGGTTTTGTGGCGCAGGATCTTGATGCGCGTGTCAAAATCAGGAGCCTGGAGGTCGGCTGACAAACCCCATTTGAAACGGGAGAGCAGGCGCTGCTCAATGCCCTGCATCTCGATGGGAGGCTTGTCGGAGGTCAGAATCAATTGCTTACCCGTCTGGTGTAAATGATTAAATATGTGGAAAAATATTTCCTGTGTTTTCTCCTTGCCGGCCAGCTCATGGATGTCATCGATGATCAGGACATCGATCATCTGGTAGAAGTGGAGAAAATCGTTTTTGTTGTTGTTGCGCACCGATTCCACGAATTGGGTCTGGAACTTGTGGGAATTGACATAAAGCACCGTTTTTTCAGGGAAACGTTCTTTTACATTGATGCCAATAGCCTGCGAAAGGTGGGTCTTGCCCAGTCCCGATTCGCCGTAAATAAACAATGGGTTGAAGGCTGTGCCGCCCGGCTTTTCTGCTACTGCCTCCCCGGCTGAACGCGCCAGCCGGTTGCATTCCCCTTCGATGAAATTGGTGAAGGAGTTGTCGGGATTCAACCTGGGATCAACATGCAGCTTCTTGATCCCGGGAATGACAAAAGGGTTCTTGATGGAATTCTCCTCTGTCTTCAGGGGCATGTTAACAGGTTTGTTCTCCAGCTGGGTTTTATTGTTGGTGGGGAATTTTACTGTGTAGGGCTTTTCTTTTTGCGATCCATTGTTTTCCATGACAACACTATACTCTAATTTGGCCTGGTTGCCCAACTCTTTGCGCAATGTTTTGCGAAGGATGTCAATGTACTGCTCTTCAAGGTATTCGTAAAAGAACGGACTGGGTACCTGAATGGTGAGCACGTTGTTCTCTAGCTTTAAGGGAACTATAGGCTCAAACCACGTTCTGTAGCTGATTGCCGGAACATTATCTTTTATGATCTCAAGACAGCGGTTCCACACTTCAACGTGTTTTTGATCGTTCATTTACTTTTAGGTATTTAAAAATTTCCACAATGATTTTGTTCTCTAACAAATGTGGGAAAAAATTCTTTAAAAAAAAACGCTGTTGAATTTGCTTTTTTCAATAAAATCGTATGGAATTTTTAGTCAGATAAATATTTTTTAACATTGGAAAATATTTTTTAAACGACTGACAGTCAACTCTTTGTTAAATTTTTGTATTAAGCTATTGTTAATTAAATATATATTTGATTTAACTAAAGTGTTAAGCCAAGTTGAAAGAAATAACGCATTCGCTTTGTAGGAAAAAGCTTACTTATTCTTTCCAAAAACCGATATATTTATATACCTGCCAGGGTTTTGCTTCATATCCTCCAGCAGCGCGTTTAAATTGCTGGTTGTCTTGTTCAATTGAATATAAAGCGAATCATCGGTGGCCATTTTGCCCAGCGAACCCTTGCCCGAGCGAATGCCGGCGACCAGGGTGTCGGCAGATGCAAGTGTCTGCTCCAGGTGATAAAGGGTTTGTGCCAGGTTGGCCTTGGAAAGAGAGTCGGTTATAGATGATACATTTTGAAGGGAGTTGCTGATGGCCTTGTTGTTGTTTTTCAGGTTGGCCGAGATGGAATCGGCATTGGCCAGGATGCGGCTGATTCTCTTGTTGTTTGCCTTGAGCAGTTGCTCCAGATTTTGAGAACTGCTGCGCAGGGTGTTGGTGGTGGCATTCAGGTTGGCCACCGACTGGCGTAGGTTCTGCCGGGTGTTGCTGTCAAAGATCATCATGACCGAATCCAGTGCTGACAGTACGTTTTGCGCCCTGCTTTTAATGGGTTGTATCTCGGTATAGATCTGTTCGGTTACGCTGGCCTCCAGGTCGGAAGGTATGGTATCGCCCGGCGAATAATACTGGTTTTGGTTTGTAAACCTCAGCTTGATGGCTTTGGTCCCCATCAAATCGGCATTGAAGATTATCGATTCCGAGTTTTTGGGTATCTTCAGGTCTTTTTGCATGGTAAAGCGCACCAGCAGCTTCTTCATGTTGGTGCCGGTGAGCCTTATATTCTCCACCATTCCTACTTCATACCCATTCAGATAGACCGGGCTCGCCTCTTCCAGTCCCCCGATCTCATTATAAAGGGCATAATAATGCTGGGTGTTTTGGAGTATGTTTTTTCCCTTTAAAAAATTGATGCCCCAGATGAGCAGGGCAATCAAGAAAGCAGCTATTAATCCTATTTTCAGTTCTTTCGACATTGTCAGTTATTGTTGGTTGGTTTCACTAAGGGCCTTCTTTACAGGTATGGTTTGCTCGTTCTTGAAAGCAACGATGAAAGCGCCGGGAAAATCTTTCCGCACCTTTTTCTTGAAAGCCCTTGCCTGATCATAATTCTCGAAACTGCCGAGGGTATATTTATAACGACTGCCCAGATGATGCTCCTGGACATTTTCGTGTCCCTTAAAATATTCAGAGTCCTTTGGAATGCGGTCGCTGGAAGCTGCCACCTGTACCTTAAAAGTGATGGTGGTGGAGGTGTCAGCCTGAAGGCTATCGGAGGCGAGCATCACACTGTGTTGCTCAATTTTTTGCTTATAATCGCCAAAAGCCTTGCCAATGGCATGGGCCAGTTTTTTCTGGCCCTGATCTGAGTTCAGGTATTTCTCCTGCTCGGGATTGGAGATGAAGCCGGATTCAATCAGCACCCTGGGCATTGATGTTTTGTACAGTACAAGAAATCCGGCCTGTTTGACCCCCCTGTTTTTAAGACCGGTTGATTGGTCAAAGTTTTCCTGAACCGCCGAGGCGAATTTCAGGCTTTGTTCAAGGAAGGCATTTTGCATCAGGGAGAAGATGATGTAAGATTCCGCCGATTTGGGGTCAAACCCTTCGTATTTCTTTGAATAGTCTTCTTCGTAAAGGATGGCCGAATTTTCTTTCTTTGCTACTTCCAGGTTGCTCTGTGATTTGTGCATGCCCATCACATAGGTTTCCGTGCCCCTGACCCGTTTATTCTCGTTGGCATTGACGTGGATGGAGATAAAAAGATCGGCCTTGTTTTTGTTTGCAATCTCTGCTCTTTTAAAAAGGGGTATGAAAGTGTCGGTCTTTCGGGTATATATAACTTTCACATCGGGATGGTGCTTCTTTATATACTGGCCCACCTTGAGAGCAATCTTTAGCACCAGGTCTTTCTCGTGCCTGATAGACCCGGGAGCACCAGGGTCGTGACCGCCGTGCCCGGCATCGATCACCACCCTCCTTAGCTGGTAATTGGTCTTCTTTTGGGCATCAGCCGGGCCATTGCAAAACCCCACAAATAACATAAACAGGAGGGGAAATGTATATAGTTTGGCACGAATTTTTAATTGCATACCCATATCCAATCTAATATTTTCATTAGCTTTGACCAGCCGTTTCATACTGCAAAAATAGCATATAGAAATTGCAAAAAAAATTAGTAAATAACAATTTATTCTTTGGTCTGTGGTTGGTGACCCTGCTTTGTCTGTTAACCGGGCATCCCGGTGCGGCATATTCTTCTCCTGACGCACATTTTAAATTCTTATATGATGATCAGGATGCTGCCTCCAACATGGAAGAAACCTACCAGGACACCCTCCCGCCAGGCAAGGACAGCCTCCAGGTCTCTAACGATACCCTGCCACCCGCCAGCAATACCCCTCGATCATCTGTCAACAGCCTGGTGGCCTCCGGTGACACCCTGCCAACTCCGGCAGATACCCTGGGCGTTAGGTCCGATACATTGGATGCCGGCGGGGATACTGCAGAACCATTTTTAAGGTCCCAAATCAAATACAATGCCAAGGATTCCATTGTTTTTTCCCGTACCGACAACAAAGTTTATCTATATGAGGAAGCCAAGGTTACCTATGGCGACATTGAGCTTACTGCCGATTACATAGAATATATCCAGGACAGCAACATGGTTTTTGCCAGGGGTGTGCGGGATTCTACAGGTAAGCTGGTGGGGACACCCATTTTCAAGGAGGGGGATAAAACCTACGATGCAAGAATACTCCGCTACAACTTCAAAACCCAACAAGGCTATATACGCCGCATCGTCACCCAGGAACAGGAGGGATACCTGCACAGTGAGGAGACCAAAAAGCACTCCGACAACCAGTTTCATTTCAGACGGGGCAAGTTTACCACCTGCGAGAAGGCCAATCCCGATTTTTATATTGCCATGACCAAGGGGAAGGTCATTCCCAACAAGCGAATTGTCGCGGGCCCGTCATACCTTGTCCTGGAAGACATACCCCTGCCTATTGGCGTGCCCTTTGGTTTCTTCCCCATACAGAGCCGGCAAACCTCAGGGGTGGTGATCCCCAGTCTTGGGGAAGATTCCCGTAAGGGTTTCAGCCTGGAGGGATTGGGCCTCTACCTGGCCATCAGTGACTATATGGATGTTAAGCTGACCGGCAACATATACAGCCGCGGAAGTTGGGGAGCCAACCTGCAGTATAGGCTGGAGAAACGTTATAAATATACCAGTCGCCTGGATTTTGATTACAAAAGGGAAGTTTTTGGCGATAAGGGAGCGCCCGACTATGAAACCTCACGTACCTTTTCTGTTCGCTGGAACCACAGCCAGTCGTCCAAGGCCAATCCCTACAGCACTTTTAGCGCCAATGTCAACTACCGGTCATCGGGATATGATAAAAGACACGGACAAAACCTGGAGGACAGGGTTTCAAGCAACAAGTCGTCCGACATTTCCTACCGCCGGCAGTGGCCCAACAGTCCCTTCTCCCTGAACTCCCGGCTGCGCCTTAACCAGAACAGCCGCAACCGGACAGTGAATTTCACCCTGCCCTCTGCTTCTTTCAGTATGAGCCGTCAATACCCGCTTCGTGGTATAGACAACAACGGCACCAACGACTGGTACGAAAACCTGCAGTTGAGCTACAGTGCCGACCTGCAGAACAAGCTCACAACCAAAGATTCCCTTCTCTTCAAGGAAACTACTTTCCGGGATTTTGAAAACGGTTTCCAGCACCGGATGCCCGTGAGTTTGAATTTTAAGGTGTTGAAATATTTTAATATTACACCCAATGTGAATTACAAGGGTGTGCTTTATCCGCGTTACATAGAAAAATCATGGCAGCCCGATTACTACGATCCTGCCCTCGACTCCACATATGGCCGGGTAAGGGAGGATACCATCCAGGAATTTCGCTATGCACATTCCCTGGAACCTTCAATCAGTGTAAGTGCCAGTCCTAAAATATTCGGTATTTTTCAGTTTAAGAACCCGCGCTCAAAAGTACAAGCCATCCGGCATGTGATCACTCCCAGTGCCAGCATCAGCTTCAGGCCCAGCCTGGGAGGAATGACCGACCGGTATTACGACCGTTACCAGTACAATGAAGATGGAGACAGACGTCAATACTCTTATTTTGACAACCAGATCTACAGTCCGCCCTCCTCACCCCGCAGAAGCGGGAGCATCAACCTTGGCCTGGGCAACAACCTGGAGATGAAGGTGCGTCCGGGTGTCGATACCACCGACAAGCTGAAAAAAGTGAAACTCTTGGAGAGCCTGAATTTCAACACCAGCTACAACCTTTTTGCCGACTCACTGAACTGGTCGCCCATCCGCTTCAGCGGACGCACCAACCTGTTCAACAACAAACTGAACCTGAACTTTAGCGGCAGCTTCGATCCCTATGCCCTGAACGAGGAAGGCCAAACGATCAATACCAGTGCCTGGAAAGCCAGCGGTGTACCGGCACGGTTGACCAATTTCAGGGTTTCCACCGGCATACAGCTGGGATCAGAAAACCAGGGAAACGGGGGACAGGGCCAGCAAGGTCAGCGACAACGAGGTCGTCAACAGCGAGGTATGGGTGGACCCGGTACGCAGCAACAACCAGGTCAAAGCCCACCACAGCCTAGACCGGGGGGTAACTACAATTATTTCAATGTCCCCTGGTCCCTGAGCCTCGATTATTCTTTCAACTATTCCAAAACCGGCTTTGATTCGCGTGTAACCCAAACCCTCGGGGTAAACGGCAATTTTAGTCTCACCCCCAAATGGCAGGTCCGTTTCAACACCAATTACGACATCG
Source organism: uncultured Bacteroidota bacterium (assembly GCA_913055895.1). Classification (GTDB taxonomy): domain Bacteria; phylum Bacteroidota; class Bacteroidia; order Bacteroidales; family UBA12077; genus JAGXLC01. The sequence goes on from CAJXLE010000126.1 coordinate 7,884, forward strand.
CCAAAGACAAACTGGGCCCCACCTCGATCAACATCACCCGCGACCTGCATTGCTTTACCATGAGTTTCCAGTGGATACCCATTGGCTACCGGCGAAGCTACAATTTCAGCATAAGGGTGAACTCGGGTATGTTGCGTGATTTTCTCAAGTATAAGAAACAACGCACCTTTTACGACAATTTCTAGGAAGCCTCTACCCGCTTTTTTTCAAATATGTTGAACGGGGTAGCTCCATGTTTGCCGGAATTCTCGCCAATGAGAGAAAATCCAAGGTCGCCGAGGAAAGTATTCATTTTTTTGTTGTGGCGGTTCACCATCAATTGCAGGGCGCTAACATGATGCTTGTTGGCCATTTTTTCCAGAAAACTGATGATTTCGTGAATGGTGTCGTTGTTGATCCAGTAGGAGGCAATGGTTAAATGGTTTACCTGTAGGTGTTTTCTGTTCGTTTGCCCATCTTCGCTTTTCTCCCGGCCGTTTTGCAGTTGATGAACGGAAAAAGTGCCAATGGAGATTTTGTGATGTTCCAGGATGTATATGGTGCCCTGTCTGATTTCTTCTCTCAGCTGGCTGTAATCGGGGTTTGGAGGGCATCCTGGGTTTTCGCATGTTGTGGCGATCTCCTGTTTGAGCAGATACAAGACATCGATGAGGTCCTCTTCCCTGGCTGTTTTGATGTCCATGATGGATAAGTGGTTCGGGATTTATTGCCTGTTTATCAAAATTAAAATTAATTCCTTTAATGAATGATTGCTGATGGCAATTTTTTCATGAATGCCCCTTTACCAAATATGAGTGTATTCATTTTTACAATAAAAACACCCCGTCACTTTTTTGATGCACCTTTTGCTTGCCAATACTGCCTTTTGTCTGCTCTTATTATTTTATCCCCAAATGACCTATTTTTTTGATTGTTAAAATTCGTTGAATATTTCGAAAGGTGCTTTGAACAGAATATATTTGCATCTGTATTAAATAGAAAGTTTTCAGGTTATCATGAGGTATGCAATAGGCGATATACATGGATGTTACAAAACTCTTGTAAAGCTTCTCGACCACAACCTTCAGATTTCAAAAAATGATGAAGTATATTTTGTAGGCGATTATATAGATCGCGGACCTTCAAGCCGCCAGGTGGTGGATTTTTTAGTTGAACGCCGGCAGCAGGGTTTTCATTTTCACATGGTAAGGGGTAACCACGAAGAAATGCTTATTGATGCCTGGGTTCAACAAAAACCTGATCCTTTTATGCTCTGGATGCTCAATGGTGCAGAAGAAACCCTTGCAAGCTATGGAATAGAATCACATTACCGTCTGGGTGAGGCTGCCCTGAAGGAATTGCCGGAAAGCCACATTGATTTCCTTCGCAAATTGCCTTATTACCTCCAGCTGGATGATTACCTGGTGGTTCATGCAGGCGTTAATTTTAGTGCTGATGAGCCCTTCAAAGACACCAGGTCGATGGTTTGGTGCCGTGATTGTAAAAACAACCTCAAGAAGTCGGGCAACCGCATCGTTGTGGCAGGTCATACTCCCATCCCTCTCTACGAGATTCGCAAACACACCGACCGCAAACGGACCAGCATGATCAATATCGATGCCGGGTGTGTCTACAAAGGTTATACGGATATGGGAAACCTTGTTGCCCTTGATCTTGACAGCCTAAACCTGCACTGGGAAGCCAACATCGATTTTTAATTTATAAACCCACCGTGATTTTTTTTGGAGGTTGTAATTTTTTGTGCTAATATCATGACAAAAGCATAACATATGGATACTACTATTAAGACAGATCGGTTCATCAACCGGGAGATAAGCTGGTTGTCTTTCAACGACAGGGTTTTGCAGGAGGCTGCCGACAGGTCGAACCCGCTGATCCAGAGAATGCGTTTTCTGGGAATTTTTTCCAACAACCGGGATGAGTTTTTCCGGGTACGGGTGGCCACAGTCCGCAGGATAGCGGCCCTGCGTGGTAAGAAAAAATTGTTGGGCAACCGCACCCCGCAGGAACTGATCCAGGAGATACAGAGTATTGTGGTAAAGCAGGAGCAAAGGTTCGAGCAGATTTACCAGGAGCTGTTGAAGGAGATGGAGCATTACGACATTTATGTAGTGAATGAAACCCAGCTGACACCGGAACAGGGCCGATTTGTCAGCAATTTTTACCAC
>CAJXLE010000127.1 GCA_913055895.1 uncultured Bacteroidota bacterium
ATCCTGATATTTCACTTAAGAATTTTGCATTAATAGGTATGGCCGGACTAATTGCCGGAGTATTGCATGCTCCTCTTACCGGCATTTTTCTTATTGCGGATATTACCTCTGGGTATGAACTGCTTATGCCATTGATGATTACTGCAATTTTTTCTTATGTTACCGTTATGGCCTTTGAGCCAATTTCTGTATATCATATTCAATTAGCCAAAAGGCGGGAGCTTGTTACGCATGATAAAGATAAGTTTGTCCTCGGAAGAATGCAGGTTGAAAGCATCAAGATGCAATACCAGCGGGGTTAATGCATGGATGAACTTGTATTCCAAAAGCTGAAAACCCTGTCCCCTGATTTCCAGGTCGATCCGCTCGGGCAGGTTGCCCACCACGATTTTATCTTCCGGCATATCCTGGTACTCAACAGGATAGGAGATGCTGGTGACGTATACTTCCTCCAACTGGGTTAGAAACCAGAACATGGCGGAGAGGAGCAGAAAGATCAGGAAAACCCCCAATCGTCTGTTGTGTCGAAGGGCCCGGATATAAACAAGGACCTTCCTCATGCTGGTTATTGGAATACGCACAGCTCACATATTTAAAAAAAACTCCCGGAGACAGAAGCCGTGGCGGTCTATCCAACCGGGAGCACGTTTTGATCCTGTTTGCTATCTTTTTTCGCCCAGATCCTTGGCATCCTTCAGGATGGCGTTTTTGTCGATCTTAAAACGGCTTTGGTCCTGTACCTCAATAACTACCGTTTGATCGGATACTTCCACAATCTTGCCATAGATGCCGCCGGTGGTGATCACCTTGTCACCATTCTGCAGCGATTGTCTGTACTTTCTCAGTTCTTTCTGTTTTTTCACCTGCGGGCGGATCATAAACAGGTAAAAAACGACAATAATCAGCAGCAACGGCCAAAGAGAAACCAACGGGTTGCCTTGTTCTCCGCCAGATGGCTGTTGCATTAAAATTTGAAATAGTTGATTCATAGTTGTTGTTTTTAATATTGGTTTTTAAACGATCACATTTGCTTTGATGGTCAGCCTGATGTTCCCTTTTGGAGTGTTGGTGCTGACAATAATGGTCTTGTATTGCTTCCCCCTTCTTCCCGTACTGTCAAATACCACTTCGATGCTTCCTTTCCCGCCAGAGGAAATGGGTTCTTTGTCATACCGGGGGACGGTGCATCCGCATGTGGCAGCAGCATCAGTGATCATTAGGGGGGAGTCACCGGTATTGGTGAACTCAAAAATATAAGACACCTTTTCCCCTTGCTTCAGATCACCAAAATCATAATACACCTGTTCAAATTCAACCTTTGGGGGCCCCTTGCTTTCCCGGGCCTCCTGCCGGTCGTTTCTCTTCTCCGGTCCTCCACAGCCGGTGATCAGAAAAACGCCGATGAACAAAATATATAAGATCTTGCCATTCATAACATACCACAAAAGTATAACAAAATATTTAGGATGAAGGAAATAATATTAAATTTCCCCGATCAACCCCCTCCCCTGCTTGTTGATTCGGTTTTCCGAGCGCAGCTGGGCGATCACCTTATCAAGGATGCCGTTGATAAAGACATTGCTCTTTTCCGTGCTGTAATACTTGGCCAGTTCAATGTATTCATCCAGGGTGACCTTGGTGGGGATGGAGGGAAACTCCAGAATTTCCGTGATGGCCATTTTCATGATCAGGATGTCCATAAAGGCAATCCGCTCAAGGTCCCAATTGCGCGAATTGTTCTCGATCAGCTGATCAAATTCCTCATAGTGCTTTATGGTCTTGCGGAAAAGCTGCTGGGCAAATTCGCGGTCCTCCTCTTTTTTGAACAGCGGGTAATGGAGGGTGCCCTCTTCTTCTTCAGGTAGTTCACGGATGGCTTTGATGATAAAGCTGATGACAAGTTCCACTTCATCGTTCCAAAAAATGCTTTGTTCTTCAAGCTGCTGGAAAAGGGGCTCAAAATCAGGCAACAGGGTGTCGTATATTCGTACCACCAGCTCTTTATCGGCTTTGTAGCTATGCTCTTCTGCAGCCATATAATTTTTATAAAAATCATATTCCACAAGGGCATTATACAGGTCCCTTATAAATTCTTTCTGCTGCGACCAGTCCAGTTTTTTGGAGGATACGAAAGTATTCAGATCCTTGTTATCCGCTATCTGTTGTATAACCTGGTTGTCTATGAAACGGGTGTTGGGATGAAGGTCCTCATAGGTAGGAGCTTTCTTGGAACGGGCAATCTCAATGCGGTTTTCGGCATAGCGCTTGAGACTGACCATCAGATACAACATTTTATGATAGAGCTCGTGGAACTTATGAATGGAGAAAAACAGGTCCTTCTCGGCGGCATGTACTGTTTTTCCGTCCGAAAACAAATATGCAAATATGATTTGTAAGATCTTAATTCTTATTAACCGTCTTGTTATCATTCCTCTAACTATTATTCCCAAAGCGGGTATACCACGGGTGCAAAATAAATGAAAAATTGGTGTCAAATGAAAATTTATGCGATGATTTAAAGAAAAACTAACAATTTTTTATAAAAAAAGATATTTTTGTAAAAGCAATCCACTAATTATTTTATACTTTTGGTAATTACAAAGTGAAACTTTAAAAGTGAATCATGATGGACGGATACGAAAACACCGAAGGACAAGGACAAGACCAAGACCAAGGACAAGGACAAGGGAAAAACGGTCAGGACATTATCTATTCACAAGTGATCAAAGCCGGGAAAAGGACTTACTTCCTGGATGTGAAAGCCACACGGAAAAATGATTATTACTTGACCATTACAGAAAGCAAAAAAAGATTCAAGAACAACGGGAAAAGATTTTTTGAGAAACACAAGGTCTTTCTGTACAAAGAAGACTTTGACAAGTTCACTGAGAGCCTGGAAGATGTCATCAACTTCATCAAGCGGGAAAAAGCCGATGAGATGGAGGCTTTAAAACAGCAGCAACAGGAACGCGAACGCGAACGCGAGCGCGAGCGCGAACAGGAGTCAGAAGACTTCTCCGGCCAGTATGAAGAAACGGCCAGTTCCGGTTACACATCGAATATTGAATTTGAAGATTTAGAAGGAAACAGCAACAATGAATAAGAAAAGGGGCCCTGTCAAAACAGGGCCTTTTTTTTGATATACCATCGGTTGGTAAATGAAGTACCAGCCTTGATGGTTGTGGTATTTATAAAAAACTGCCATCATAAAGCGTCGCCGCAACAACCCTCCACCATTTTTTAACCTTCGTGAGCCTGGTTCCCACAGGAAGCATCCATCAATGGATTAACACCTGTCTGCATGAGACTTCCAGGGACTGTTTCGGATAACAGCCCCTGGAAATTGGGTGGATAAAAAATAAATGCTAATTTTGTAAGCTTTTTAAATTAACATGAGCCTGGCGCCATGAGGCTATCGGATTTAACACGAAATGAATCGGGAATCATTACCAAGGTAAGGGGCAGAGGTGCTTTCCGCAAGAGGATCCTTGAAATGGGGTTTGTAAAGGGAAAGCAGGTAACCGTGGTGAAGAATGCTCCCTTGCAGGATCCCATTGAATACCGGATCATGGATTCGCAGGTATCCCTGCGGCGCAGCGAGGCCTCCCTGATCGAGGTGGTCACCCGGGAAGAGGCCAGGCAGGAATCGCCCAATGGTTACAACGGTGTGATCTCCGAGCAACTGCTAAAGACCACTGCCCGTAAGAGGCAGAAAACCATCAACGTGGCCCTGGTGGGCAACCCCAACTCAGGCAAAACCACCCTTTTCAATTACGCTTCTCGCAGCAAGGAACATGTCGGCAATTATGGCGGTGTTACCGTAGGCTCCAAGATGGCCCGCTACAAGCAGGAGGGCTATCACTTCAACCTGACCGATCTGCCGGGTACTTATTCGCTGAGTGTATACTCCCCGGAAGAGCTTTTCGTGAGGAAACATATACTGGGCGAGATGCCCGATATTGTCATCAACGTGGTGGATGCATCCAACCTGGAGCGCAACCTTTACCTGACCACCCAGCTGATCGACATGGACATCAAGGTGATCATTGCCCTGAACATGTACGATGAACTGAGCGAAAAGGGCGATTATTTCGACTACGAGTCGCTGGGCAGGATGATCGGCATCCCCATCATTCCCACCGTATCCTCGCGTGGCACCGGCATCAAAGAGCTGTTCAGAAAGACGATACAGGTCTTTGAGGACAGAGATCCCACCGTTCGCCACATACACATCAACTATGGCCAGGATGTGGAGCCATCCCTGAAAAACATCCAGGATCAGATATGGAAGAACAAACGGCTGACCGACATGGTCTCCTCCCGTTTCTATGCCATCAAGCTGCTGGAGAAAGATTCGGCTGCCCATTTCACCCTTTCGAACTGGGAAAACTACGATGCCATCAGCCAACAGGCCAACAGGGAGATTGAACAGATCGAATCGAAGATGGGTGAAGACAGCGAGGCGGTTATCACCGATGCCAAATACGCTTTCATTGCCGGAGCACTCAAAGAAACCTATAAAGGCAACGAGGAAAGCAAACACCGCACCACTACCGACCGGCTCGACCGTTACCTGACGCACAAGTACCTGGGTTTCCCCATCTTCCTGTTTTTCATGTGGGTAATGTTCCAGGCCACTTTTAAGCTGGGCAGTTATCCCATGGAATGGATCGACATGCTTGTGGGCTATACGGGAGAACAAGTAAATGCGCTGATGGCGGAAGGACCGCTTAAAGACCTGATTGTAAATGGCATCATTGACGGGGTGGGGGGTGTGATCATCTTCCTGCCCAACATCCTGATATTGTTCTTCTTCATCTCTTTCATGGAAGATACGGGTTACATGGCCCGTGCTGCCTTCATCATGGACAAGATCATGCACAAGGTGGGCCTCCACGGCCAGTCGTTCATACCCTTACTGATGGGCTTTGGATGCAACGTACCGGCCATCATGGCCACGCGTACCATACAAAACCGCAACAACCGGCTGCTGACCATACTAATCAACCCCTTCATGTCGTGCTCGGCCAGGCTTCCCGTGTATGTGCTGATCATCTCCGCCTTCTTTGCCAGCCACCCCGGCACCATCCTGTTTGGCATATACATGTTCGGCATTGTGATGGCTGCCCTGGTGGCGATCATCTTTAAGAAGACGCTTTTCAGGACCGACGAGGTGCCTTTCGTCATGGAACTGCCACCTTACCGGATGCCCACAATGAAAAACACGGCGCGCCACATGTGGAACAAAGGATCGCAGTACGTTAAAAAGATGGGTGGTGTCATACTGGTGGCGTCCGTCATTATCTGGGCCCTGGGTTACTTCCCGCGCTCAGCCGTTCCCCTGTATGAGCGGCAGGCCCAGGCTCCCGCAGAGCAGCAAGTGGCCAGCCAGACGCCGGCCGGCCAGGTACCCCGGACCCTAAAAATAGGCCGGGACCAGGAAAGCAACAGCCTGGTAAAAGCTTTAAATAATGCGACACCAGAGAAAAGACAACACAACCTGTCACCAGACAAAGCTCAGGTGGGCGGAAACACCACAGCAGGTATTTCTGCCTCGGGGCAGACGGCTGATCCGGCTGGGCTCCTGGCTGCGGGTGAGAGACCGGCTGTAGATGAGAGACCGGCTGCAGGCGAAAGGAAAGATCCCTACATCGTCCGCATAGGTAGGTTTGTAGCTCCTGTGATGCGCCCGCTGGGCTTCGACTGGCGGATGAGCGTAAGCCTGATCAGCGGCATAGCGGCCAAGGAGATTGTTGTCAGCACCATGGGTGTGCTCTACCAGGGCAAAGAGGGTGTGGAAACCAACCGGGAGAAGCTCAGGCAAAGTTTGCGGGATGCCCGTTATGAGCAGGGTCCGGACATGGGCGAGAAAGTTTTTGACACGGCCACGGCCCTCTCCTTTTTGGTTTTCGTGCTGCTATACTTCCCCTGCGTAGCCGCCCTTGCAGCCATCAGGAAGGAAACGGGCAGCTGGCGATGGTCGGCTTTTGCCATCATATATACTACATCCCTTGCCTGGATCGTTGCTTTTGTAGTTCACCAGCTAACCCCCTTGATCCTTTAATATGGTACAGGAGATCCTTACATACCTGATTGTAGCTGCTGCCACGGGGTACAGCATATATCACATCTACCTGTTTTTCCGCAGGGCAGGCAGGAAGAGCGTGTGTAGCTGTGCATCCTGCCCGGTGAAGGATCTGAAAAAACAAAGCAGCCTTTCGTTCAAAAAAGCCACTCCGACGGGTGTGCCCCTCCAGCGCCATTCCTCCCGGTAAACAAACGGCATAGCCACCCCGTTTCACCTTCCCAACATCCAAAGCAGGATGCACTTTTCCCACTCCCGCATACCATGCTTAACCATCACCACAGATTGACAACTTTTTTCCTGATCCCCATCTCAAGCGTATTGAGCGGGGTAAGCCTACATTTATTGCAAAACGTGAAAAATAAGACAACATGGCAAGCGTTGGCCATAATGAAAAAGTTAAAATCTTAAAAACAACAGGCTTATGGAAATTATAAACAAGGAGGTCATTGAAAACTTAAGCAAAAAAAGGAGCAAAAACAGCATATCCATCTATCTTCCAACTTACAGGGAAGATCCGGAAACCAAAGAAAACCGCAACCGCATCAACCTGAAAAACAAAATCAAGGCAGCCCGGCAGGAGCTGGAAGATCAAAGATATAAGGAGAATGAAATTGAGGAATATCTCAAACCCCTGAACGACATCATGAAAGATGCAGGTTTCCTGAGGAACCTGGGGGACGGACTGGCCATCTTCCTGAATGAAAACACATTTGAATACTATAGACTTCCCCTGAATTTCGACAGCATCCTTTATATGGGCAATGATTTCTACCTGTTGTCTTTACTCAGGCCGGTGAGGGAGAACAAATCTTTTTACATCCTTTCCCTGAACCTGCATGGGGTGAAATTGTACAAGGCCGACCGCTTTTCGATAGAAGAAGAGAAAGTGGAGGCTTTTGTACCCGAAAAAATAGAAGAGGTCACCGGTTTTGATGATTACAGGAACAAGGTTTACCAACACAGCAGCGCCCTGGTGGGTGGCGGACAAACCTTCTATCAGGGCCACGCCAGGGGGGAGGAAGAAAAAAAGCAGGAAGTGAAGCGTTTTCTCCGTTATGTTGAGGACGGCCTGCAGACCATCCTGCAAGACAAAACAGAGTCCCTGGTGGTGGCTTCTGTCGACTACATCTTCTCCCTCTTCAGCGACACAACCAGATATAAGCACCTGATGAGCAAGAACATATCGGAAAGCCCTGCCGACGAGACCCCCACAAACCTGCTCCAGAAAGCCTGGCAGGTCATGCAGGAACAACTGGATCAGGAGCATAAAGAGATGGTTCAAAAATACCGCGATGCCAGCAACAAATCTTATATGATCGACGACATCGTACCCAACATACTCTACAACAGGGTTCACACCCTCTTTGTCAACAAGAAGGAAAGCATCTGGGGCAGTGTGCACAACGACACGTTTGAGGTGATGCGCCATGCCGAGAGACAGGATGGCGATGAAGACCTGCTGAATTATTCAGCCATCCGGGCTTTCCTAAACAACGGCAATGTCTACCTCATGGAGCCCGAGGAGATGCCCGACCAGAACAAGGCCCTGAATGCCCTCTACCGGTTCTGACCAGTCAGAGCAGGCCCTGGTAAAAACAGGGTCTGCCCCCTTCAACATTCAACATATTGTCTTATCTTTACGGTAAAAAGGCAACTATGGAAGAAATCATGCTCAACATTGGTTTTGGCGATTATGCCCTTGTTATAGTGGGTTTCCTTTTGATGGTGGTGGGTGTCCTCGGATGCATCCTGCCGGTAATTCCCGGTCCGCCCCTCAGTTACGGCGGACTCATACTTCTTGAGCTGACCGATTTTGCCGATTTTTCAGCCACCTTTTTGGTGGTCTTTGCTTTGATTGCCGTTGCCGTGACCATTCTTGACTATTTCGTGCCCATCTGGGGCACCAAAAGATACGGCGGAACCAAATATGGCAGTTGGGGGGCCACTGTTGGTGTGGTACTGGGCATCTTCCTCTTTCCGCCCCTGGGCATCATCATTTTGCCTTTTGTTGGCGCGGTGGTGGGCGAGAGCATAAAAGGCTCCGATTTCAATGCCTCCCTGCGCGCCGGCTTCGGCTCATTTGTAGGTTTTTTGATGGGCACCGGCATCAAGCTCATAGCAGCACTGGTCATGGCCTACTACTTCTTTACCCGCATCGATTACGCGGCAATGTTTTGAAATGCCCTGAAATGTTTCAATATTCCGAAACAGAGAGAAATACAAAACAAAATGAAATAAAATAAAAGATGCTGAAATACAGCAAAATGGACTGAAACACCAAAAAAATGCCATAGTTCACGGAAGTGCATGGAAATGCAAGGTAGGGCGTTTCAGTGCATCCCGGCCCGTGCTCCGAAAATCATTGCATCGTGGTAATTTTACTGTGGAACCAGACATAAAAAATCCCCCGCCCAACAGCGAGGGATTTTTTTACATCCGGATCATCTGACGCTGATGCCGACAACCCGATAACGGGTTTGATGATCCAGTGAAGCTCATTTTCCGGGGATGACCCTTATTATCAAATGTTGATGATTCCAAAAGGAACGGCTTATCCCATGGTAGCTACCATCACCGCCTTGATCGTATGCATGCGGTTTTCGGCTTCATCGAAGACGATGGAAGCTTCCGACTCAAACACCTCTTCGGTGACCTCCATGGATTCCATACCAAATTTCTGATAGATGTCTTCCCCTATCTTGGTCTCCCTGTTGTGGAAAGCCGGCAGGCAGTGAAGGAATTTAACATCCGGGTTGCCGGTTTTTTCCAGCAGCTCTTTGTTGACCTGATAAGGCTTCAGCAGTTCGATGCGCTGTTTCCATACCTCTTCGGGTTCGCCCATCGAGACCCATACATCGGTATAGAGAAAATCACAGCCGCGCACCCCCTCTTCTACGTTGTCGGTCACCGTAATGCTGGCGCCTGTCTCCCGGGCAATCTCTCTGGCCTGGCTGACAAGTTCTTCAGATGGCTGCACCTCTTTGGGGGCCACCGAGCGGAAGTCCATACCCATCTTGGCGGCACCTATCAGCAGGGAATTGCCCATGTTGTTGCGGGCATCGCCAAGATAAGCAAAGGTAACATCCTTCAGGGGCTTGTCGGTATGCTCTCTCATGGTCATGAAGTCGGCCAGTATCTGGGTGGGATGGAACTCATTGGTCAGCCCGTTCCAGACGGGCACACCGGCATACTTGCCCAGCTCTTCGACCACTTCCTGTCCAAAACCCCTGTATTCAATACCATCGTACATGCCACCCAGGACCCTGGCTGTATCCTTCATGGATTCCTTCTGACCCATCTGGGAGCCGGTGGGTCCGAGGTAGGTGACATGAGCGCCCTGGTCTTTGGCAGCAACTTCAAAGGCACATCGTGTGCGGGTGGATGATTTTTCAAAGATCAGGGCCACCTGCTTGCCGGTGAGCATATGCTGTTCCGTACCTGCATACTTGGCAGCTTTCAGGTCGGCTGAGAGCTTCAGCAGGAATTCAATCTCTTTGGGGGTAAAATCAAGGAGTTTGAGAAAATTGCGGTTTTTAATATTAAAAGCCATAATCGTGGTGTATTTAAAGGTTAATACTTAGCAATGATTCGGGTTCCATAGGATTTGTCTTTCAGGAGCTTGGCCTCGGTGATGACGCTTTTCTCGCCTCCTTTTTCGACAAACTGCATGGCAGCTTTGATCTTGGGTTCCATGCTGCCCTTGGAAAACATGCCCTGCTCCAGGTAGTTGCGGGCATCAGCCAGGTCGAGGGGGTCCAATGCCTTTTCGTTGGGCTGTTTGTAATTCAGGTACACATAAGGAACGTCGGTAAGGATATAAAATTCATCGGCCTTGATGCGGGCAGCGAGAAGTGAGGAAGCCATATCCTTGTCGATGACCGCCTCAATGCCCATCATGCTGCCGTCCTCCCGGCGCAGCACCGGTATTCCGCCACCGCCGGTGCAGACCACCACC